>JBAZGD010000005.1:0-15247 GCA_041653055.1 Candidatus Omnitrophota bacterium | reverse complement strand
TATCCCCTCCTTTTTTCGTATAAAGGTTCTTTTCAAACTTCTCTTTTGCCCGGGAGATAACCTCATTGGTTAAATTCAATATCGGCTGGGTAGAACGGTAGTTCTCCTCCAGGGTAATGATTTTTACACCCCTGAAAACTTTAGGAAAATCCATTATATTGCGGAAATTTGCCCCCCTGAAGGAATAAATACTTTGCGCATCATCACCCACTACCATTATATTCTGATGCACTGAAGCCAAAAGGCAGGCAATATTCGCCTGCAGCTTATTTGTATCCTGATATTCATCCACCATGATGTATTTATATTTTCTTGCCAGAAGGATACGCTCCTCTTCATGATTACTCAACAGGTCTTTTAAATAAACTAACAGGTCGTCATAATCCAGGAGAGACTTAGCCCGCTTATATTTACGGTACTCTTCGCGTATTTTTTTAATTTCCCCGCTGAATTCCATAAACTGCGGATATTCGTAATATAAAACATCATCCAGCTTCTGGGATTTATTTACGGCCTTGGAAATAACTTCCAAAATGGCCTTTTTGCGCGGAAAGCGCCTTTCTGATTTATTGTAACCCAGCCGGGTGCGGATTAAGTTAACCGCATCTTCCGCGTCAGAGGCATCTAGAATGGTAAAGTTAGGGGCGATGCCTAATATTTTAGCATTTCTTCTTAAAGTTGCGTTAGCAAAAGAATGGAAGGTCCCTCCGGAAACACGACGACAGCGCTCATCCAAAAGCAGGGCCGAGCGCCTTAACATCTCTTCCGCTGCCCTGCGGGTAAATGTCAAAAGCAATATTTCTTCGGGGTAGACTCCCATATCCACAAGATATGCTACCCGATGGACCAAAACCTTGGTTTTACCGCTTCCCGCCCCGGCAATCACAAGATACGCCCCATCTATAGACTGAACTGCCTGAAGCTGGGCCGGATTCAGCTCTTTTTTGTAATCTAATTTTTCCTTCACGGATTATTCTTTCTCTTTCTGTTTCTGTTTTTCTTCTATGAGCCTCTGGGTGATTTCTTGAGGGACCTGCAGGTACCTGGAAAACTCCATCGTGGCATTTGCGCGGCCGCTGGAGAGCGAGCGGAATGCGGAAGCATACCCAAACATCTCCGAAAGAGGGACTTCTGCGGAAATTATCTTCTGTTTGCCCTTAGGCTCTGCGTTCAAGATCTTCCCGCGGCGGGAACAGATATAACCTATGCAGGCATTAGCATGTTCTTCTATGGTTGCCACCTCTAAGGACATATAGGGTTCTAATAAGATCGGCTTGGCTTTCATAAATGCCTCCTTAAAACCAAATATACCCGCCATTTTAAAGGCAAGCTCCGAAGAATCTACCTCATGGAAAGATCCGTCATAAAGTTCCACTTTAACATCCACAACCGAATAGCCTGCATAGACGCCTTTTTGCATCGCCTCAATAACCCCCTTTTCTACTGCCGGAATAAAAGAACGGGGGATCGCTCCTCCCTTTATAGAATCAATAAACTCAAACCCTTCCCCGGACTGTGCCGGAATAACCCGCAATAAACAGTGCCCGTATTGCCCGCGGCCTCCTGACTGCTTAATATATTTTCCCTCTCCCTCTGATTGCTCCGTAATTGTCTCACGATAAGCAACCTTAGGCTGGCCGACGCTAGCCTCCACCCCGAACTCCTCTTTTAACCTGTCCACGATAATTTCAAGATGCAATTCCCCCATTCCGGTTAAAACTACTTCCTTTGTTTCATCATCAGTATGGACAAGAAAAGTAGGATCTTCTTCGCTAAGCTTAGCCAGGCCCTTACCAAGCTTATCCTGGTCAGTGCGGCTTTTTGGCGCGATGCTTAAAGAAACAACCGGCGTAGGAAATTGAATTGCCTCCAGTAAAACCGGATTATCAAAATCGCATAGCGTATCGCCCGTTACCGTATTGCCTAAACCTACTACGGCAATAATATCTCCGGCAAAGGCATATTCAATATTCTCTCTTTGATTGGCATGCATCTGGACAATACGGGCAACCCTCTCTTTTTTATTTTTGGTGGCATTTAAAACATACGTTCCTGTCTCCAGGCATCCTGAATAAATACGGACATATACCAGCTTACCCATGTGCGGATCAGCCTGAACCTTAAAAGCCAACCCTGAAAAAGGCTCATTGACTTCCGGCTTACGCGATATAACCTTTTCCCTGTCTTCTAAATCATGCCCCTCTATTGCGGGCAGCTCAAGCGGAGAAGGCAGATACATAGTGACCGCATCCAAAAGTTTTTGCACGCCTTTATTCTTAAAAGCTGACCCGCAGATAACCGGCACAGCCTTATTAGCAATCGTTCCCTTACGTATGGCCCAAACCAACTCTTCAGCGCTGATTGAATCTTCCCCTGATTCAAGATACTTTTTAGTTAAGGCCTCGTCAAAAGCTACTGCCTTTTCAACCATAATATGGCGGTACTCCTTAGCCTTATCAAGATAATCCTGGGGGATGTCTTCAACCCGGTAATCCTTGCCCTGGGAATCTTCTTCGTAAATATAGGCCTTCATCTCTAATAAATCCACTACTCCCAGGAAATTCTCTTCCGCGCCTAAGGGTATTTCTATCGGGATAGGGTTACCGCCTAAATCATCCTCTATGCCCTTAAGCACAGAATAAAAATCAGCCCCGGTGCGGTCCATCTTATTTACAAAACCGACCTTAGGCACGTTATATTTATTAGACTGGTGCCACACGGTCTCTGATTGGGGCTCAACCCCCCCTACGGCACAGAATACCGCTACCGCCCCGTCTAAAACACGCAAAGACCTTTCCACCTCAACCGTAAAATCAACATGCCCGGGAGTATCAATAATATTAATACGGTAATCTTTCCAGAAACAGGTTGTAGCCGCCGAGGTAATAGTAATCCCGCGTTCCTGCTCCTGTTTCATCCAATCCATAGTAGCTGCGCCTTCATGAACCTCGCCTATCTTATGAGAACGCCCGGTATAAAAAAGTATTCTTTCGGTTGTAGTAGTTTTCCCCGCGTCAATATGCGCCATAATACCTATATTGCGCGTCTTCTCAAGCGCATACTTAGGCACAGGATTAGACCGCTCCTTTGGCTTAATCTCAACCGCGGGATCCCCTGCCGCAGGCTCCTCCACCGCAGGCTCCTCAACAACCGGCACTACCGGCTCCTCCTCTGGGTTTTTCACTGTTCCATCTTTAATCTCTTCAACCTGCTCCTTAACTACAGCGGCCTGAGGAGCACCCCCCCTTTCAACCTGCTTTCTTAAATGGGCGATTTCTTCGGCAAAACTCTTTAACCTATCCTGCCCCTCTTCCAATTCTTTTTCTAACTCCGTATACTCTTCATTTAACTTATTAAATTCTGCCTTAGGGACCCATTCGCTGATTTTTTCTTTCTTCTTGAAATCATCAATAGTCTTTAAGTGGCTTTTTATATCCTCTTCATTCTTTTCTATCCTGTGCCGCTGGATCTCTATCTGTTCTGACTTTTCTTTAATAATCTTGTCTAATTCCCCTACCTTCACGTTTACCTCCCGCAATTCCTTCTGCAGGTTAACATTCTTGGTAAACTCATCCTGAGATTCTTTTTCTTTCTCCAAAAACTTGTTTTTTAACTCAAGATTTTCCGCCCTTACTTTACTAAGCATCTCTTCAGAGGCAGCTACCCACTCCTGCCGTCGGGCTAACTCTTCCTTTACCTCATCGTACTTATTGATAGCTTCTTGAAATCCTGACTTTTCCGCGGCGTAAGAGGAACGAATTTCCTGCAGCTCTTTCTCGAGGGTTTTTACTTCTTCTTCCAGCCTTACTACCCTTTGGTCATTAAAATCAACAAGCGGGGCAATAGTGCTCTTTTTCTTCTGTCTCTTTTCCCTCTGCGGCGACGCAGTGGTAAAAAGAGCAAAAAGCGCATACAAAACCATCCCCGCTGCAGGAACCAGGATTATTAACGTTAAATTATCCGCATTCATTTTTAACCTTTGCGCAATTTCGCCAAGCGCTCTTTAATTTTAACCTCATAACCTATATCCGTAGGCTCATAATAGGTTACTTTCTTGCGGGTATATTTTTGTTTTACATAATGGCCCTTGTAATCATGGGCATATTTATATCCTTTGCCGTGGCCTAGAATATCCGCATCTAAGGTAGCGTCCTTTAAATGGTCGGGGACCTCCTGAATTTTATTATGCTCTATGTCTTGCGTCGCCTTGTCAATTGCCAAATAGCTGGCGTTTGACTTTGGCGCGCATGACAGATAAATTACCGCCTGTGCCAAAGGAATACGCGCCTCGGGCATACCCACAAATTCTGAAATTTGTAAAGCGGCGTTTGCTAAAACCAAGCCCAGCGGATCGGCATTGCCTACATCCTCAGCCGCTAAAATACATAATCTACGCGCGATAAACCGGGGATCTTCTCCGGCATAAAGCATTTTCGCCATCCAATAAAGAGCGGCATCCGGATCGCTTCCCCGCATAGACTTTATAAAGGCAGAGGCAGTATCATAGTGGCCGTCCTCATCTTTATCGTAAATAATCGGCTTCCTCTGAATGGACTCCGCGGCAACTTTTAAGCTAAAGTTTACGGAACCATCCTTTGCTTGAGCCGTAGTGAGTACTCCTATCTCCAGCGCATTAAGGGCCCTGCGGGCATCGCCCTCACAGGTATGCGCAAGAAAATCCAGCGCCTTATTTTCAGCCTTGACCTTTAAATAACCCAATCCTAGATCAACATCCCTTAAGGCCCTGGTTAAAATAGAGATAATATCGCTTTCTGCCAGCGGCTTAAGTTCACAGACAAGAGAACGCGATAAGAGCGGAGCCACAAGTGAAAAAGAAGGGTTATGGACCGTAGCTCCGATCAACACAGGATTCCCGCTTTCTACGTCAGGCAATAGCACATCCTGCTGCGCCTTGTTAAAACGGTGTATCTCGTCAATAAAAAGGATGGTCTTTTTACCGGTATTAGCTTTTTTTTGCTTTGCGGCAGATATAGCCTTGCGCAACTCCTCAACATTTGAGGTCGTAGCATTTATCGCGGTATAGTAGGACTTAGTGACATTGGCAATGCACCATGCCAGCGAAGTTTTCCCGATTCCCGGAGGGCCAAAGAGGATAAGCGAATTCAGGCGGTCTGCTTCAATGGCCCGGCGCAAAAGCTTCCCCTTGCCTAAGATATGCGCCTGCCCGACAAAATCACCGAGAGATGCCGGGCGCATACGCACTGCCAAAGGCGCAAGCTTAGTATCTAATTTATCTTCTTCAAAGAAATCCATAGGCGAGATATAAAAAAATCCCCGCATTGTGCCGTTGGACTGAATAGCTTGAACCATGTTTTTTAGGTGGGTGCCTTCTCCATAGCGCCTTAGCGTTACAGAATACAGGCTCCCTTGATATTTTTGTTGGTTCAAAAATTATCAAATTTCCAACGAGCACAGCAGGGATATCTAAAAGAACTATTTTTCCTGGAAAAAGTATACCACATATTCTTAAAAAGTCAATCCTGCCTCAACTCTACTCCGGGTTGCTCCCGTAAAACCAGGCAAAGAAGGCTGTGCACAGGCATAACCTCCTCTTCAGTAAGGGTGCGCTGGCTTGAACCATAAACGCACTCCAATGTCAACCCGCGAAAACCCTGCGGTATCTGTTTGCCTTCATAGTAATCTACTATTCTCAGGCCCTTCAGGAGAGGCTGGCCTTTTTCCTCTAATTTTATAAGGATATCCTTCATGGAGTTGCCTTTTTTGAAAATAAAACTTATGTCCCTGGTGATCCCGGGGTATTTCGGCAAAGGTACATACTTATGCTGCGCCCGACAAAAGGTAAGAAGCTTATCCAGAGAAATCTCCAGCACAAAAACCTTCTTATTCTTTATTCCAAGCTTCTCAAGCAGATTCGGGCTTAAAGCCTGCATATAACCTATCTCTTCGTTATCTATAAAAATGCGCGCCTTTCCTTCCTGATTTAATGCCCTAAACTCATAGCCTTGAATCTTAAACCTTACAAAAAGCGATTCTAATACCCCCTTTAGATTAAGTAATCCTAACTCATCCTTAATCGCGGAATCATTAAATAGCATTCTCTTGGCGCCGCTTAAGGCTATCCCCAGCCTAAGCTCTGCGCAAGGCGAATTATCCTTATTGAAAAAAACATTGGCGGCTTCAAAAAGAGCGGCATACTCCTGTTTTTGATTTAAATTATACGCGATAGCGCGGGTTAACCCGGGAATAAGCGTTGACCTTAAAACCTCCTGTTCCCGGCTCAAGGGGTTCATAATGCCTACGGGGTTCACTGAAGGACTAAACTCATTCAGCACCCTGGAATCAATAAGGCTGTACGTCGCTGCTTCATTTAAGCCCAAGCCGATAAGTATATTCTTTATATCAAAGACTAGGCTCCTATTTTCTCTTATGTTTATAGAAGGCATTACCCGGGGAAGCGTAGAAGGAATATTTTCATAACCAAGAATTCGGGAAACCTCTTCAATCAGGTCTTCCTCTAAAGAAACATCTTGCCTGAAAGAAGGCACAGCTATTGCCAGGTCAGATTTCCCCCTGCCGGAGACCTTAAAGCCCAGGCTTGATAAAATGTGTTTTATTTTGGAGTTATTTATACGCAGGCCTAAAACCCTTTCCACATTACAGGCTTTTAAAATAACGGTTCTTTCTTTGGTATTGGTAAGGCCGGATGACTTAAAATAAACTTCCCTGCCGCCGCAGGCCTCTTCCATCAAAACCGCTGCCCTTTGCGATGCCTTATTTACTATTTGAGGGTCTATCCCCCTCTCAAATCTATAGCCGGACTCACTGTGGATTGCATGGGCCTGCCTCATTCTGCGTATCAAAACAGGGTTAAATAACGCGGCCTCCAACAAAACATTTTTTGTAGAAGAGGTAACCTCGGATTCCTTGCCTCCCATAATACCGGCAAGCGCCAGCGGCCTTAGGCTATCTGCGATAACCAAAGAGCCGCGGTCAATATTTCTTATATTTCCGTCGATAGTAGTTATCTTCTCTCCGGCCCTGGCGCGGCGGATGATTATTTTATCCTGAGCTACCTTATCTAAATCAAAGGCATGCAAAGGTTCGCCCAATTCAAATAAACAGTAATTCGTTATATCCACAACATTATTTACGCTGCGGAAACCTACCAGCTCAAGCCTTTTTCTTAACCAATCCGGAGACGGGGCCACGGTAATATCCCTTATAATCCTGGCGGTATACAAAGAGCAGTCTTTTTTATCCTCAATCTCTATAGTAAGCGCGGGTAGCTTTTGGGCCTTTATTTTTCGCTTTATTTCCGGAATCTTAAGCCTTGATCCGGTTACAGCGGCTACCTCTCTTGATATCCCCAGGATACTTAACCAATCCGGCCGGTTTGAAGTAATCTCAACCTCAAAAACATAGTCGCCATCTCTCTTATCCAAAGAGACAACTTCCAGGCCTGCCATAGTAAGCTTATCCGCCAGCTTTTCAGCGGGGAGCTTAATATCCACAAAATCCTTTATCCAGTTATAGGTAAATTTCATAGTTTAAAATTGCCTTAAAAACCTTACATCATTCTCAAAAAATAATCTTATATCATTAATACCGTATTTAAGCATAGCAATTCTTTCAACCCCCATCCCAAAGGCAAACCCGGTATATTTTCCGGGGTCAATTCCTACGTACTTAAAAACATTGGGGTGAATCATCCCCGCCCCTAATATTTCAAGCCAGCCTTTTCTGCCGCAAACTGAACAACCTTTGCCTTTACAGATTATGCATGATATATCCACTTCTGCCGAAGGCTCGGTAAAGGGAAAGAAGTGCGGTCGAAAACGCATCTTTATATCACTGTTAAAAATGGCCTTGGCAAAGAGCTCCAGGATACCCTTTAAATCCGAGAATTTAATACCCTTATCGACCATAAAACCTTCTACCTGATGAAACATAAAAGAATGCGAGGCATCTACCGCATCAGGGCGATAAACCTTGCCCGGGACAACTATGGCTAAGGGCGGTTTATGGGTTTTCATTGCGCGCACCTGTACCGGAGAGGTATGGCTGCGCAAGAGCATTTTAGGATAATCTTTTAAATAAAAGGTGTCGAAGGCCTCGCGGGAAGGATGCTCCAATGGAATATTTAATCCGGTAAAATTATTCTGCTCCGTCTCAATCTCCGGACCCTCTACTATAGAAAAACCTATACGGCTAAATATAGAGCATATCTCCTCGGTAATCTGGGTTAGGGGATGCAAGCGGCCTATCTCCTGAGCTATACCAGGCATACCTATATCAACATAAGGCTCCTGGGAAATGCCCTTGTCGAAAACAATGGCCCCTTGCCTTTCTTCCAATAAGGAAAGAAGCCTACCCTTTAAGGCATTCACCCTTTTCCCAAAAACAGCCCTATCCTGATTGGGCAGGGTAGGTATAATGGAGGTCAGCTGAGCAACAACGCCCTTTCTGCCTAAATACTTAAGGCGAAACTGCTCTAACCCCTCAGGGGAATTTATATTTTTTATCTCTTCTTCTACCTGCGAAAGAATAATGTCGATATCCATATCAATAATAAAATCCCTAATAATATCAGCGCCTGTTTTAACCTGAGGGGCTTAATTACCTCAGGGGTTAACTTCCCGGATTCTATTTTCCTTAAAGAAAGCGCGTGTATATCCAAATCTCCTCCGTGCTCAGGGCAGGCACGGTGAAAAATACCCGAGACCTCAATTATATCCCCTTTTGCCTTATAACTGCCGAAATAAGTAATTTCGTCAATTAAGGCCAAGGGAACCCATATGCCGATAGCATTATCTCCGTCATGGAGATTAACCCAGGCAAAATCTCCCCTCTTCATGACCTCGCCAATGACTTCTCCTCTATATACTACCTTTTTCCCATCGCGCTCCTTAGAGTTATTAAGCAATTCGGCACTTGAAATATTTCCGAAAGCAAGTCCCGGGGCAATGTTCACGGAAGATACTAACAATATAGCAAAAATTAACCGCTTTACATTATTTATCTTCATCGCTTATTTGCCTTTTATTGCCGCTACAAAAAAACCGATTAATGTAAAAACTGACATAAATTCCAAACGCCCTGCCCACATCTGCAGGATATAGGTAACCTTTAGCACCGCAGGCATTGACGGCGAGGTTATCCCGCAAGATAACCCTACATTCGCCGACGCGGAGGTAGATTCAAATAAAGACCTCAAAAACGGATGCCCGTAAAACATCCCTATGTAGGCTCCTATCAAATACAAAATAAGATAAGCCAGGGTAATAAGAAGGGCGCTTCTAACCTGCTTATCCTCCAGAAAAACCTCCTTGATATGATGAAATTTCTGTACGACAATCGCCTTTTCAGGCAAAATGATCCTTTTAATATCTTCGACAAAGGCCTTAAAAATTATCCCTACCCTGAGCATTTTTATAGCCCCGGTAGTAGAACAAACTGCCCCTCCTAAACCCATAGCCAGGATTATTCCTACCCGGGCTAAATTATTCCATTCCTTTACAAACTGCATTGAATATATGGTCTGAAATCCCGTTCCCGTATGCGCGGAGATAAGCTGGAAGAAACCTTTGCGAAAAAACATCACCACCCCAGGATAAATCCCGGACTGGCTTAACCCTGAAGCGACAATAGAGAATACAGCTAGAATAGAAACAAACAGGGTAACGGTCTCTATATTCTTAACTATCTCCTTACGGTTACCGGCCCAGACATGATAATGCAGCCTGAAATTAAGGGCCCCCAGGATCATAATAATAACAGTCGCAACCTCAAAAGCAAAAGAACGGTAATAAAGAATACTTTGGGACTGCGGTGAGAAACCGCCGGTATCAAAAGCAGCCATAAATATACAGGCCCCGTGGAAAATTGCGCTAAAAGGATTCATCCCGCCGAAAACCCCTATCAGGCTTAAGGCAAAAGTCCCTATAATTAAATAAACAATGCTTACCATCCAAATAAACCTGGAGGTATGTATAACATTGGGCATTATCTTCTCATCCCGCGCCTCCCCTACATACAGCTTAAAAGCCCCGGAGGCGCCCTTAACAAAGAATGAGAGCGCGATAATCACAATCCCCTGCCCGCCGATAAACAGGGTTAAATGACGCCAGAGGTTATGAGTTAAAGACATATGGTCCAGCCTTTGGACTAATGTTAAACCCGTAGTAGCAAAACCGGACATAGCATCAAAACAGGCATCTAGATAAGCGCCCCAATGCCCGCTTAAATACATAGGTATTGCCCCCAAGAACATAGCGGCTATCCAGGCCAGAGAAACCACTACCATCCCCTGCATCCAATTCAACTCGCAATCCGTATTGCATAACTTAACCAGTATAATCCCGGCCAAAAGGCCCACTTGCATACTAATCAGAAAATCCACAACAGGGGAAATTTCTTTAACCGCTAATCCCACCAATATAGGCACAATCATAGTCAGGGAAAGCCCGATAATAATCTTCCCCAAATAATAACCTATGGCCTTTATATCCTTTTTACCAGGCTTTAAAATCATATTCTAAAATTAATGAAAAAACAGATAAGAAGCGCTGCAAGTATTATGAAAAGGGCATAACATACCTCTGTAGATATGCCTAGCATTGCGTTTAAGAAAAACTTCCTTTTAATCATAATTTACCCGCCAGCAAATTTAATAGTTGCGGTTCATTTCCTATAAGGGTCAGGGCAACCACATCGTCTCCGGGCTTAAGTACCGTGTTACCCTTAGGGACGATAACGTCGTCTCCTCTTAAAATAGAGACTAAAACAGAATTTTCGGGCAGGATTATGTCTTTGACCTCTTTATTAATTACGGGGGAATCCTCCGGCAAATCCACGCGCACGATAGCAAGCTTGCCGCGCCTAAAACTCATTAGCGTTACAAAATCAGAAAAAGACACCTCTTCATCAATGATCTTGGCGATTATCTTAGTAGCATCAACCGGTATGTCAATGCCCAGCTCGCTAAAGATATACTCATTATCAGGATTATTGACCCTTCCAACTGTACGCTGCACATTAAAACGTTCTTTGGCTAACTGGCAGATGATCAGATTATCTTCATCGTCTCCCGTTACCGCAGCCATGACATCACAACGAGATATACCCGCCTCTTCCAAAATCTTGGGGTCGCAGCCGTCCCCGTTGATAACCAAGGCTTCGATATCCCGCGCCGTCTCTTCGCAGATAAGTTTATTTTTATCGACAATACTTACGGTATGCTTATTTCCGATAAGCCTCTTTGCCAGGAAAAACCCTACCTTGCCCGCGCCGATAATAATAATATACATTCCACACCCCTGTAATTTTTAAAGCAGCCGAAACTTTTCCTTAATTTTATCAAGGCTGGCGACTTTAACTACCGCCATCAAAACGTCCTTAGGCCTAAAGGTAGTGTTATTCTCCGGAATGATTACCCCGGAAAGCCTTCTAATGGCTACGATCATAAATTCCTGCGGGATATTAATATCCAAAGGAGTTTTTCCGGCCAAGCCATCGTCAACCTCAATCTCGAAAACCCCTAAATCCTTAGTTTCAATAAGATAACTGGAGAAACGGCTTTCAATTATCTTATCGCGTAACATTGAAGCAAAAAGCGTCGTCCCGCTTATAATATCCAAACCTAAGGCCGCATAGATCTGGGCGCGCTGCGGATCATAAACTCGGGCAAGAACTTTAGGCACCTTGAATATCTTTTTAGCCACCTGCGCCGCAATCAGGTTAGTATTGTCTCCGTTGGTGACAGCACAAAAGGCATCCGCCTTCTCAATCCCCACCTGCTTTAACAGTTCCAGGTCAAAACCATTACCTGACATAGTCAGGCCGTTAAACGTATTGCCTAAGCGGTCAAAGGCATCCCGGGATTTATCAATCACAACTACATTATGGCCTTCATTGGAAAGAAGCTTTGCTAATTCTGCACCAACCCTTCCGCAACCGACTATAATAACATGCATAACAACCCCTATTTTTTAACTAAACCGGCTATCTTCTTAAAAGCGGCGCTATCTTTTACTGCCAAATCTGCGAGAATCTTTCGGTCCAAAGCAACCTTTGACTTTTTTAACCCGTTCATGAAAACGCTGTAGGTCAAACCGCATTCCCTGCAGGCAGCATTAATACGCGCAATCCATAAAGCGCGAATTTCCCTTTTTTTATTATGCCTGTCACGATAGGCATACTTTAAGGCATGCATCAGCGCCCTGCTGGCCTGCTGATACTGCTTGCTCCTATCCGAGAAAAAACCCTTTGTTTTCTTTAATACCCTCTTCTTCCTTCTGCGCGTGGCAACACTATGCTTGACCTTAGACATAATAACACCTCTCCTTTACTTAACCTTAACCGTAAGGTAACATCCTCTTTAAATACTTTTCTTCTTTTTTATTATTTAAAATGCTTCTTTTCTTTAAAGACCTTAACCTCTTAGCCTTCTTGCTTGAGGCAAGGTGGCTTTTCCCGCCCGGGGAATATTTAACCTTCCCCTTCTTGCTTAATTTGAATCTTTTTGCAACACCTCTCTTGGTTTTTAGTTTTCCCATTTTTTACCTTTCCTGTTTAGGCGCAACTACAAAATACATAATCCTGCCCTCTAATGCGGGCAGCTTCTCCAATTGCCCTTCATTTGCTAAATCTGAAATAAATTTATCCAAAACCTTCCTGCCCAAGTCTACATGCTCCATCTGCCTGCCGCGGAAGAATAGGGTTACCTTAACCTTATCTTTCTTCTT
The DNA here is from genome assembly GCA_041653055.1 of Candidatus Omnitrophota bacterium. GTDB lineage: Bacteria > Omnitrophota > Gorgyraeia > Gygaellales > Profunditerraquicolaceae > Sherwoodlollariibacterium. Next base: position 2,522 of record JBAZGD010000005.1, on the reverse strand, counting down.
TAGAAAACTTGCTGCCTGTTTCAGCTTGGTTTCATAATCATGGTCGTCGATATTGGGCTTTAAGCGTATCTCTTTAAGCTTTCCCTGTTTCTGATGTTTCTTGGCCTCGCGCTCTTTCTTCTCCTCGTCATATTTGAATTTACTGAAATCAATAATGCGGCAAACCGGCGGCGTAGCCCCAGGGGCAACCTCAACCAGATCCAACTCATACTGATTGGCCAACTCTATGGCTTTCTGTATCGCCACTATACCTAATTGCTTAGCATCCGGGCCGATAAGCCGTACATGAGGAACGCGAATCCTTTCATTAACACGGATAAACTTTTTTATCGCAACCACCTTACCTTTCTTAATGTTGGGCCGCTTAAGAAGAGAGGGCCTTATCCTCTGCTTCTATTTGCGCCTGTTTTATAAAATCCGCCAGGCTTACCGTAACGATATTGCCCTGGCCCTTTTTCCTTACCGCTACGGATTTGGACTTTTCTTCCCGTTCGCCGACGACTAAAATATAAGGTATCTTATCCATTTCGGCGTTACGTATCTTCTTATCCAGGGTTTCATTGCGCGAGTCTATACCTACGCGCAAACCCGCACCGGATAATGCTTCTTTCACTTCCCCTGCATAATCAATAACTGCATCCTTTATTGGGATAATCAAAATTTGCAGCGGCGCAAGCCAAAGAGGAAAGTCTGCGTTGTAATGCTCTATTAAAGCCCCGATGAAACGCTCAAGGCTCCCTAATAAAACCCTGTGCAGCATTATCGGCTGCTGCTCTCTGCCTTCATTGTCAATATAGGAAAGGTTAAATCTTTTAGGCAAAGCAAAATCGCACTGTATTGTGGCGCATTGCCACTGCCTTTTTAATGCGTCTTTAAGCTTTATATCTATTTTAGGGCCATAAAAAGCACCGTCTCCGGCATTTATATCGTACTTTAACCCCTTTTCTTTTAAGGCCTCCTCTAATGCGCTGGTTGCCTTCTGCCAGTCATCTTCAGAACCGATATGCTTTTGCGGCTGGGTACTCAGTTCTATCGCCCAATCCTTAAAGCCAAAGGCCTTCATAGTATCAAAAACAAAATCAATTATACCCTTAATCTCACAACGCAGCTGCTGCGGCAAACAAAATATATGCGCATCATCCTGGGTAAACCCGCGTACACGCAGCAGGCCATGAAGAACGCCGGCCTTTTCATGACGGTAAACCGTCCCCAGCTCAAAAAGGCGTACCGGCAGGTCCTTATAGCTCCTTGTTTTAGATTTATAAATTAAAATGTGCCCGGGGCAATTCATCGGCTTAAGAACATACTCCTGTTGGTCTATTTTAAAAATGTGCATATTATCTTTATAATAATCATAATGCCCGCTTGCCTTCCAAAGCTGAGATTGCATAATATGGGGGGTTATTACCATTTGATACCCCCGCCTTAAATGCTCTCTCTTCTCATAATCTTCTATGATGGTGCGCAAGATTGCGCCCTTAGGATGGTAAAATACCAAACCTGCGCCGGCCTCTTCATGGTATATATCAAATAATCCCAGCGCCGGGCCTATCTTGCGATGATCCCGCAGCTTAGCCTCTTCCAGGTTATTAATATGGCTATTCAATTCTTCCTTGGTGAAAAAGGCAGTGCCGTAAATCCTCTGTAGCATAGGGTTAGTCTCTATGCCGTGCCAATATGCCCCGGCTACGGAAAGAAGCTTAAAGGCCTTAATCTGACCGGTAGATTCAAGATGCGGGCCGCGGCATAAATCTACAAAACTGCCTCCTGTTCTGTAAACGGACACTGTCGCATCGGGAATGGAATTGATCAACTCTACCTTATAATCCTCTTTTATCCCCTGGAATAACCTTATGGCATCCTCTCGGGCTAATTCCTCTCTGATAAAAGGCTCATCTTTCGATATTATCTCCTGCATCTTTTGGGTAATCTTCAGGAGGTCTTCATCTGAAAAAGTACCCTGCTTGTCGAAATCATAATAAAATCCGTCTTCGATTGCAGGGCCGATTGCCAACTTAGTATCCGGCCAAAGCTCTTTTACTGCAGAAGCCAAAACATGCGCGCAAGAATGTCTTAAAGTATCCAAGTTCATATTTTATGTGGGCCCAAGAGGACTTGAACCTCTGACCTTTGCGATGTCAACGCAACGCTCTAACCAACTGAGCTATGAGCCCTAATCTATATCCTAATCAAATACCGAGCCGCCCTTGCATCATCAACAATATGCTGCGATCCGGTAGTAGCGCAACCGCAGAGAAAAAGCTGCTATGGCTATAAGAAAGTTGTTCTTCGGCATCCTCATTCCATTTAATGGGCAAGAAGGGAGTCGAACCCTTACGACCTTGCGGCCAACAGATTTTAAGTCTGTCGTGTATGCCATTCCACCACTTGCCCGCAATTTTTTAAGGCGTGGACCGGATTCGGACCGGTGAATAACGGTTTTGCAGACCGTTGCCTTACCACTTGGCTACCACGCCATTAAACTATAAATTTCAACAGAGATCCCCTACCCTTTTAACAAT
>JBAZGD010000004.1:0-60685 GCA_041653055.1 Candidatus Omnitrophota bacterium | reverse complement strand
TTTTGCTGGCCCGTAAGGGCCGGTTAGGTTAATAATTTGCGTTATCAACCTAAGAGGATATGCCTTTTTTATGCTTAAGGCAATATCAAAAGTGCGAAAGATATTTTACATTATGAATAGGGAGAGCGGCCATTTTTGGCTAAACTAAATACTAATAAAAATAGTCGCTGTCCCTATTTAAGAAAATAATTCTATGGACAAAAACAATAAATTAGGTAAAATGTTTACAATGTCTAAAATTACCCCTAAAGAACCTAAATATTACCTGAATAAAGAAGGCGGATTTGTTATAGAAAACTATAACTTTTCTAAGCCTTTCTCTAACTTCTTTCCCGGCATAGCCGGAAAATACGGCATCCCGATGTGGACTTTTTATGTAAACCGCGGCCAATGCATATCCAGCTTTGGGACAAAAGACAAGGATCATGCCATACTGGAGTTTCTGCCGGCAAATAGGGCCTGGCAGCTTGTTTCAACCCACGGCTTCAGGACATTCATTAAAATAGAACAGGGGGATAAGAACCTTTTTTATGAGCCATTTCATAACGGTTTTACCAACTTAGGGTATGAAATAAACAATCGCATGTCCATATACCCCTGCGAATTAAATATTGAAGAGGAAAATAAATCCCTGGGGATCAAAACCACGGTTAAATATTTTAATATCCCAAATGATAACTACTCCGGACTGGTAAGGATAGTAACGCTAAAAAACCTTAAATCCGTCGATAGAAAAATACAATTACTGGATGGGCTCGCGCAGATTGTCCCTTTTGGAATCAATAATTTCTTCCTTAAGGAAATGTCCCGCACTATTGAGGCCTGGATTAAGGTGGAAAACCTGGATAATAACGCCCCCTTCTACAGGCTAAATGTCGACCCCACAGACCGGCCTGAAGTAATTCATATGAAAGAAGGTAATTTCTATACGGGCTTTTCATACGAAAAGGGGGAGCTTAAATCCCTTAAGCCTATAATCGACCCGGAAAATATATTCGGGCCGGTTACTGATTTCTCCTGCCCGCGCCCATTTTTGGGCAGAAAATTCGCTCCCCCCAGGAATGAGGCTATTAACAGCAAAACGCCCTGCGCCTTCCTTTATTCCGATTTCACCCTCAAAAAAAATGAAGAAAAAACCTTCTATTCTGTAAGCGGATATATGCGCAGCCTTAAGGCCCTTAACGCATCGATTAAAAGGATCTCTACTGCCGGATACCTTGAAGCTAAACGAAACGAAAGTCTTAAAATCATAAACGAACTTACCCAAGATATAAATACCAATTCCAGCTCTCAGGAATTCAACTTATACGCCAGGCAAACTTATCTCGATAATATATTAAGGGGAGGCTATCCCTTAATCTTTAATTCCAAAGAAACCTTTTATGCCTATTCCCGCAAACACGGCGATCCGGAACGTGATTATAACAAATTTCAGATTTCCCCTACCTACCTTTCTCAGGGAAACGGTAATTACCGCGACCTGAACCAAAACCGCAGAAACGATATTTGGTTCAACCCGATGATAAAAGAGGAAAATATTATCTCCCTGCTTAACCTCATACAGCTGGACGGTTTTAACCCGCTAGTGGTAAAGGGCGCCAGCTTCATCATTAAGGACACGCAAAAAGTTAAAACCCTTCTGCGTAACCTCTGCCATGAGGAAGCAATAGAGAAAATAACCTCTTTATTCTCGCAAAAAAGATTCTCGCCCGGCGAACTTATACTTTTTATCGAAGATAACCGCATAAAGCTGAATATTTCTTACGATGAACTGCTGGATATGGTATTTTCTGCTTCGGAGAAATCCAGCGAGGCAGAACATTCAGAGGGGTACTGGAGCGACCACTGGCACTATAATCTTGATATAATTGATAGTTACCTCTGCCTATACCCGGAAAAAATAAAGGAAATTATCTTCGGGAATAAAAACTTTACTTTTTTTGATAACACTGAAACAGTTAAACCGCGCAGCGAGAAATACCTGCTCCACAACAACATCCCCAGGCAGTTAAATGCAGTCTCCCCGGATGCCGCAAAGAAAGAATTAATTCACGGGAGAAAAGAATATCCCCATATAATGCGCAGCGAATACGGCCACGGGGATATTTACCGCACAACCCTGATTAATAAACTCCTCTGCCTTTTGGCTAATAAATACGCATCGCTTGACCCCTTTGGCATAGGCATAGAGATGGAATCAGACAAACCTAACTGGTTTGACTCGCTAAACGGCCTTCCGGCACTTTTTGGCTCATCGGCATGCGAAACATTTGAACTAAAACGCCTGGCTATTTTTATAAAGAACGCTCTCCTGTCAGCAGGAATTGAGAAAATATGCCTTACCGAAGAGATTTATGATTTTCTGGAGGGCCTTGCGCGTTTAACCGAAGAATACCTTAACCAGTCTTTAGATGACCATAACTGGTGGGATAAGACCCATTCATTGAAAGAAAGCTACCGCCAAAAGACCAAGCTGGGCGTAAAAGGGGCCGAGCAAGAGATAACCTCCTCTCAATTAACGGGGACTATTGATTTAGTATTAAAAAAAGTTGAGCTTGGGCTTATAAAGGCCTATGACGAAAAGGCCCGCGTATACCGCGGTTATTTTATGCATGAAGTAAAGGAATACCGGAAACTGCGCGATAATTTTATAAAGCCCCTCTCTTTTAAACAGATACCCCTCCCCTTATTCCTGGAACCGCAGATGCACGCCATGAGGCTTACTAACGATAAACAAAAAGCGAGGGAACTTTACCGGGGAGTAAGAAATAGCAGCCTTTTTGACAAAAAACTGAAAATGTATAAAGTAACCTCGCCCTTAAAATCAATGCCCGAGGAAATAGGCAGGTGCAGGATATTCACTCCAGGATGGCTTGAGAATGAATCTGTCTGGCTGCATATGGAATACAAATATATGCTTGAGCTTTTAAGGGCCGGGTTATACGATGAATTTTACGCAAACTTTAAAGAGGTGCTTATTCCATTTCAGGACCCTTGGCAATACGGACGCAGCATACTGGAGAACTCCTCTTTTTTGGTAAGCAGCGCCTTTCCTGATAAAAGGCTGCACGGTAACGGTTTCGTAGCCAGGCTCTCCGGCTCCACTGCCGAATTTCTTGAGATATGGTTAAAAATCAATACCGGAATAAAACCTTTCTTTTTAAACGATAAAGGGGATTTAAACTTATGTTTTACCCCTATATTAAGCGGCTGGTTATTTGATAAAAAAGGGGAATATTCTTTCAACTTCCTGAGCAAGGCTAAGATTACCTACCATAACCCTAAAAGGAAGAATACGTTCGGAAAAAATGCAGCAAGGATATGCAAAATAGCATTTATGGATACTGGCGGCCTACCGGTAGAAATTAATTCCGACACCCTAAAATCACCTTACGCAGAGAAAATACGCCTGCGCCAGATCAAAAATATCGATATTTACCTGGAATAACCTTAATTAGAATTTACGGCGGTAGTAAACACGGAAGATATGCGCGGTATCTATCGTCAGGAGCGAGCCGCCCGTAGGATCATAGAGCCTGCCGATAGAACTGGAGTTGCCCTCTCCATACTGCAGGGTTAATTCATCATCCTTGGTAGGAAAGAACCTAAACTCGCTGAAGAAATTATGGTGCCCCGTTGTCTTGGTATTGCCCTGATTAACTAAAACAGGATTCTTCCATAACGAATAGGTATATTTAAAACATAGCCCGATCTTCTCAGTGGGCTCATAAACCATCTGTAAACCGAAATGGTTCATATTATCGGAGTTCTGGCCTGCCATTTTAAATTCATTATAGGTATAATCCAGATAAAAGTTTAATTTATCCGTGGGAGAAAAATCAATCCCTGCCTTATAAATATTGTAAAATGGATACGGTGCCTGAGGAAAGTTACCCTGGTCGTAAAGCCACCTGTTCCAACCGCGGTAGTTGCTGCCGTACTCAGAATATATCCTGCTTAATTCCCCATCGTTAAAGACGCCATTGGGGAAATTACCGTAGGCAAGATAATAATCATTGGTCCTCTCCCAAACCAAATTTGCCTTGAGCCACTCTTCAAAGGCATACTCTAAACCGATAGAACCTGTTTTAATGCTGGGATCGGCGCCATCGGGGACCGCGGTATTAACTAAACCTATATCGGTATCAATATCCATATTAAAGGGGTCTATCCCGCCTTTAGTCTTTGGCAGGTCCTGATAAAGCAGTAAACCCTTAAGGGTTAATTTCTCAAGCGGCCTGAACATTACCTCATCGCGCACAACCGTCTCAACATACTTTCCGTTATTCTTATGCACATTGCGCACGTCAAAGAGATTGGAGAAATTATCCTCGTAAAAAGTCTCGATCCTGAAACCGATAGTACTCCTGCCCTTGTCAATACCGTCTCCTATGCGGGTTGTATCAAGCTCATCCTGGTTGATATAGGCGGAACTTAGGCCTGGGCTGAAATAACCGAATTGCCTGCGAAAAGATATATGCCTTGACCAGAAATCATCATCGCGGGTATCCCTGTAATTAGATAGCGCGGAATCAAAACCCTCATCCATTCGGGCAATAAAAAACTTGCTTTTAACCATAACCGGCTCATCCTTGCCCTTCTTACTTTCATTGTAAGCATCCGCAAGAGAAATAAGCTCCTTCTGCGGGTAACGGTTGACCAGGGTAAAATAATAGGCGTTTCCGCGGGCCTTAGTCTTATACTGCGAATTAATCTCATCGTAATAAGACTGTGAAGTTAAAACTTCAGCCTGCATCTTCATGCCTTCCAGGATTTCATAAGTTAAATCCGCGCCTCCTACATAGTTCCTGCTATCGGTCTTGTTCTTATCATCCACATTTAATCCTGTGCGGGAAGTAAATGTAGCCCCTAACGCAAGGTTATCCGCGGCATAATGTTTTAACCTGCTTGCGGTAATATAATTATCCACCTCTTCGTAATCCTGCCAAAGGTCTTTAGGCGTGGCTACGGTAGTGGTAAATAACGTTTTTTCGGCTGAACCAAGCTCAAAAGAAAAACCCCTTAAGGCGGTAAGGTATTTTCCGGTACTGTCCCGTATCGTAGAATAGGTATCATCCCAGATACCCTTAGTGTAATCCAATGCGCCCGGGTCTGAGTTGTAACGCCCCGGAGAATATCTTTTAAGCCAAGGGCTGGCTGCCCACCACTTATGATGATTAGTTATACGCAGAGGGTCATCTGAGGTAAAGGCCTGATCCTGATAGGCAATCGGAAAGACCCTGAATTTCACGCCGGCGTCCTCATTCATATAATCAAGCCAAAATTCCCTGACCGGCTGGAACCTGCGGTGAATTTTAGTTTCGGGAATAGTAAAAGTGTTGAGAAAGGCAGAGGTCGCAACAGTAGGAAGGACCCTTCCGTTAACTACCTTAATTTCAGGGAGGTTAAACACATCTCCGCTGATTGAAGTAAAAACCCTGTCATTAAGGGTATAGCCTGTGTTCGACCAGTACCTTAATTCAACATCAGCAGTATCCCCCCATGCGCCTCCGGTAACCGTAAATTTACTGCTCTTACCCGTAAAGCTCCAGGGATCTACCGTAATATTAGCATGGAGGTTAAATCCGGTTTCATTCTCCGTGTCAAGGTTTACCGAAAGGCTGTCATAAACCCTGGTATCAAAGGTATTGAATCTGTTGTTGTAGGCAGCATCTGAGAGAACCCGCCAGTTTCTTTCATTCATATCAAAGTTAGCGCGCTTCCAGATAAAATCATTGGGAGAGGATACTCCGAAGGATACGAGCATTTCTCCCGTAACCCGCAGGCCCCCTAATAAAAACCCTCTCCTTTCTTCATCTTCCAGATCTTTCTTTGCTGCGTCAGCAAAGCCATCGGCCTTATGGGGTTTTGGCTGCTCAAGTTCCATAATAGCCACAGCCATGGCCTCATCCTTAGATAGCGTTGGCTTAGCCGTAGAAACAGGATTAACCAGGGGGATAACCGGTTGGCTGTTCTTGTTAAAAATCAGGTTAATGTATTTTTTTGCAGCCTTATTGTCGGGATCGACTAAAAGCGCTTTATTAAACTCAGAAAGCGCCTCTTCCATTTTACCCTGATCGTAATAAGCCTCACCCCTCTGGCAAAGATAATCTGCAGCATGGCTTTGGCTGAAGACCAAGCTTGGAGATAAAAATAATAGCGCTAAACAGGCTAGCGCTACGGCGTTAGATCTAAAAAACTTATTTTTCATAATTAGAAATATTATACTTAAATCTCTAATTATGTCAATAAAAATAATGCGAAATTATCCAAAATTAGCTCACACTCTGAGGCGCTGAAACCAGGTCTATTCTTAAGGAATGCATAAAAACAATTAAAAAGAGCTTATCCCCGTTTACGGCGTAGATACTCCCTTTCACCTTGCAGAAGAATTTTTGTTTTTGCTCTTTTGAATCCCTCTCCTTAAGCACATAGAGGCAAGACTGGGGCTTATCCATCCCCATATCCTGATTATTGATTTCCTTAACCATACAGATAAAATGACGCCGGATAACACTGTGGACACCCTGCTTTTCAGAAACCTCTGAACTGCAGATTATCCTCTTTTTATGGTCGCTGGAGGTTAAATTCTTAAATAATAAATCGCGCATAGCTCGTCTCCTGTTAAAAAGAAGGCAAAAAATATTTATTTCCCTCTCATTACAGAGTATAGAGTGCGCGGTAAGGCAATTCAAGGCGATAATGCCCTAAAAAGAAAGCGGTTGCTTAAGGCTTCTAACGAGGTTCATTTCTTTAAGTGCAGGCGGTGCTCCTTGCCGTTAAGGAGCCTCTTGATATTGGATTTGTGACGGAGAATAACAAATAAGGAGAGCAGCATGCCAACCAAAATCACCAGCCTGGGCTGCCTATAAATGAGAGTAAAAACCGGAAAACTTGCTGCGGCCAGTATAGATGAGACGGAGATTATCCTTATTAAAACAAAACTGACAACCCAGACTAACACAGTAAGACCTAAAACCATATTCAACCCCGGAATTTTAAAGGCCAGTCCGATAAGGACACCCAGGGTAGTAGCCACACCCTTGCCTCCCCTGAAGCTTAAGAAGATTGTCCAGTTATGCCCACAGATGGCACTTAATCCTATGGCAATAAATAAGTTACGTTCCTGCGCTAAAGATAAACCTGGAGCAAACAGGCTACCCAAGATGATTACCGGCAAGAACCCTTTTAATATATCCAAGATCAAAACGGTAATCCCCCAGCCCTTACCCAGGACCCTGAGGGCATTGGTAGCACCCACATTACCGGAGCCTACCTTGCGTATATCAGCTTTTTTTATCAAGCGGACAAAGATATAAGCAGTAGGTATCGAGCCTATCAGGTAACTAAGAATTGCTGCGAGAATTATCGCCGGCATATAATACCTTAAACCCCCGGTTGATATAAATTACCCCTGAGGCAACAGTAAATATAACTGCCGCCCACCAGAACATAAAAGAAACCTCAAGCTGCAAAAGGACAGCGATAACCGCTAACATCTGAAAAATAGTAGAAAACTTACCCGTCTTAACAGGGATCATCGTTATATTCTGCCTTACTATATATATTACGATAGAACCCAGTATTATAATCGCATCGCGGCTGATAACAATCAAAGTGACCCAAAGAGGGAACCTTATCGCAACTGCCGGATTAAAAGTTAAACAGATAAAGGCGCTCATGAGAAGCAGCTTATCCCCCATCGGGTCTAATACCAGCCCGGCCTTAGACTGCTGTTTGGATTTCCTGGCAAAATATCCATCAGCGGCATCAGAAATAGCCGCTAATATAAAAATTGCCAGCGCTATAAACCTCAGGAAATTTCTTTGCGGCGAATAATAAGCGATACTGGCTATAAAAAAAGGGACGCTCAATATCCTGAAAGTTGAAATCTTATTGGCGATATTCATAATTATTTTATTGCCCGGATACGAAGCGGCGGCCAATAAATAGCCACTGCTACCCCTAAAACATTATCCTTGGGCACAAACCCCCAATAACGGCTATCCTTAGACGAACCGGAATTATCCCCCAATACAAAATAAGAATCCTCAGGGACAGTAATCTTCTCTCCCTCACTCATAAAAACGCCGCGGTTATAATAATAGCGCTTATTAAAGGCGGGATCCAAAAGGGGCTTATCATTTATATAGATAGTCCCGCTTTTGATTTCGACTGTTTCATTGGGGAGGCCCACAAGCCTTTTTATAAAATCCTTCTTTGTATCTTCGGGGTAAATAAAAACAATTACATCCCCCCTGGCCGGAGCCCGAAACCCCGTAAGCCTCATCTTAGTGAAAGGTACCTTGGCCCCGTAAATGAATTTATTGACCAGGATTAAATCACCCTCCAACAAAGTGGGCCTCATAGAACCCGTGGGAATCTTAAAGGCCTGTATCACAAAGGGCCGGATGATACAAAATGCGAAGAATGCCGCCACTAAAGCTGCTTCAAGCCACTCCCTGAAAACCGATTTCTTTTTATTGGAACTCATATTTTTAATACCTCCAAGAATGCCTCCTGTGGAATTTCCACCTTGCCAAACCGTTTCAGCCTCTTTTTCCCTTTTTTCTGCTCTTCCCAGAGTTTACGCTTACGGGTTATGTCCCCTCCATAGCATTTGGCCGTAACATGCTTGCCTACGGAGCGGACCTTGCTGGATGCCAAAATCTGCCCTCCTACTGCCGCCTGTATCGCTACCTCAAATAACTGACGGGGAATCAACTCCTTCAGTTTATTAACTAAGGCATGCGCCCTGGAATACGCCCTCTCTTTACACATCAAAGAAGAAAAAGCGTCGCAAGGCTGCCCGTTTATCAGAATATCCAATTTTACCAGATTAGCAGGCAAGTAATCCTTGAACTCGTAATCCAAAGAACCGTATCCGCGGGTAAGCGACTTAATACGGTCGTAGAAATCCACTATTATCTCGGATAAGGGGATGTTAAAGGTAAGCTTTACCCTATCCTCAGTCAAATACTCATTAGACCCGAATACCCCTCTTCTTGATTTTGTAAAATCGCAGACCAGTTCAATTGTCTCTACGGGTATAATCATTAAAAGGCTTACAAAAGGCTCATAAGAACATTCAATATCTGAAGGCTGCGGAAGCTCAGCCGGGGCATCCACCTCAAGGACATCACCATTTTTCTTTATGACCCGGTAGACAACATTTGGGACAGTAAGTATGAGGTTTAATCCATACTCCCTCTCCAAGCGCTCCTGAACAATCTCCATATGCAATAAACCCAGGAATCCGCAGCGGAATCCCGAGCCAAATGATTGAGAATTCTCGGGCTCGAAAACAAAAGAAGCATCAGAAAGCCTTAGCTTATCCATGGCGTCGCGCAGATCAGTAAAATCTCCGGGATTAACCGGGTATATCCCGCAGAAGACAAGCGGTTTTGGCTGGCGGTAACCCGGAAAGACTTCGGTGCAAGGATTTTTGGGGTCAGTAATCGTATCCCCGATAATTATCTCTCTGGGCTCCCTTATATTAGCCGTAAAATAGCCAACCTCACCGCAGGACAAAGAGTCAACCTTGGTATATTTTAAATTCTTAAATATTCCCAGCTCTTCAATTTTATACAACGCCTGCGAATGCATCATCTTAAGCTGGGTACTGGAAGATATGGCCCCCTCTACTACCCTTACGAAGACAACTACCCCTTTATAGGCATCAAAACGGCAATCAAAAACAAGCGCCTTTAAGGGGCTATCGATCTCTCCGCTTGGCGCCGGAATAACCTGTATTATCCGCTCTAAAATATCTTCTACCCCCGTGCCTTCTTTTGCCGAAGCCAGGATTATCTCTTCTTCTTTGAAACCAAGTATATTAACAATCTGGTTCTTTACCCCAGGCAGGTCTATGGAGGTTAAATCAATTTTGTTGATCACCGGTATAATCTCTAAATTATTCTCCATCGCCAGGTAATAATTGGCTACAGTCTGGGCCTCTATCCCCTGTCCGGCATCAATTACCAAAACCGCGCCTTCACAGGCAGCGAGGGATTTGGAGACCTCATAAGTAAAATCAACATGCCCCGGCGTATCAATCAGGTTAAATATATAATCTCTTCCGTCGCGGCTCTTATAAGAAAGCCTGACCATGGAAGCCTTAATGGTAATGCCGCGCTCCTGCTCTAAATCCATATCATCAAGAAGCTGGCTTCCTTTATGCCTCTTATCTACCGCTTTGGTAACCTCCAATATGCGATCAGCCAGGGTAGATTTACCGTGGTCTATATGGGCAATTATTGAAAAATTACGTATCAGGGATTTATCCATCTATAAATGCAAGTAGCTTATCAACTACCTCCTTAATGCTGAGGAATGTTGTATCTATATAAATAGCGTCCTCGGCTTTTTTCAAAGGGGCAAATTCACGGCTGGTGTCGATCTTATCGCGGTTAGATAAATCAAGCTCAACCGCATTTAAAGTTATCTCCTGGCCTAATCCGTTCAACTCTTTATGGCGCCGGTTAGCCCGCTCACTTAAATCGGCATCAAGATAAAACTTCTTTTCTGCCCCCGGGAACACTACCGTAGCGATATCCCGCCCGTCCAAGACTACATTCCCCCTGCACCCAAGATTTCTCTGCAGCTTAAGCATAATCTCGCGGACATCCTTAATCTTAGCCACATCCGAAACTGATTTTGTTATATCCGGCTTACGGATAGCTAAACTCACATCAACTCCATCAAGAGTAACCGTTAAGGTCCCGTCAGGTTTATTTATAAGGTCGATTGAACTCTCTAAGGCAAGGGCGGCAATCGCCCGGGAATCGTTTATATCAACACCCTTCTCCAGCACCTTAAGGGTCAATGCCCTGTACATTGCGCCGGTATCAATATAAAGATAGCCTAATCTCCTGGCGATTAATTTAGCAACGGTGCTTTTGCCTGCGCCTGCCGGCCCGTCGATTGCGATAATCATTCCATTGAGTCTCTTTTTATTTTGGATTGCGAAAGGATCTTCCTTAATGACCTTGCATCATTGGCTTTTACCGCAGACTTTATCTTCTTTAAACTGTGCTCAAAAGAATTTATCGCTTTCAATAAATTATCCCTGTTAGTTAGCAAAATATCACTCCACAGCAAAGGGTCTGAAGCAGCGATACGGGTAGTATCTTTTAACCCTCCGGCGCTAAACCTTAAAGCCTTTCGGGGGATACTATCAATAAGCGAATAGGCGCTAATATGCGGAAGGTGGCTTGAAAAGGCCAAATATTTATCATGTTCCCTGGAGGTCAACATAATTGTCTTAGCCCCTAATTTATTCCACATCGCCTTGATCTTCTTGAGAGAGGCAGAAGAAACCTTATTCCTGCCTAAGGTAAGCACGCACAAAGAACCATCGAATATACCCAAAGAGGCGTTAGCAATCCCCCGTTTCTCTGATCCTGCCAGAGGATGCGAGCCTACATAGTTTGGAAATATCCCCTCTAAAGAATTACCGATAGCACCCTTAGTACTCCCTACGTCGGTTATAATACAACCCTTGCTTATATATTTAATAATTGACTCCCGCAGGTTTATAATGGCCTTCACGGGTGTGGCAAGTATAACCAGGTCAGCTCCTTTAATAATGCTCAGGGAAAGCGACCCCCTGTCTATAGCCTTTTTTTTAAGGGCCAGAAGGATGCTTTTCTTGTGCCGGCTAATCCCTACAACCTCACGGGCAAGGCCTCTCTTCTTAATATCCAGCCCCAGCGATCCGCCGATTAAGCCTACTCCGATAATAGCAACCTTATTAAATAGAGGCATTAAATCTCCCTCCCGACTGCACGAGCCATAGCCCTTAGCTCCTGCATAAGCTCGGAAAAAGTAGACGGCAACAGCGATTGTCCGCCGTCAGAAAGCGCATCCTCCGGAGAGGTATGCACCTCAATAATTAAACCGTCGCAGCCCACGGCGATCCCTGCCCTGGCCAGCGGGGCAACCAGGCCCCATTTACCGGCAGCGTGCGAAGGGTCCACAATAACCGGCAGATGCGAAAGCTGTTTTGTAACCGGGACAGCGCTGATATCCAGGGTATTGCGCGTAGAATCCTCAAATGTCCTGATCCCGCGCTCGCAGAGAATAACATTAAAATTCCCTCCCGAAAGTATATATTCCGCGGACATCAGCATTTCCTTAACGGTAGAGGAAAGCCCCCGCTTTAAAACTACCGGCTTCTTGGCCATTCCGACTTCTTTTAAAAGGTTAAAATTCTGCATATTGCGCGCACCGATTTGCATGACATCCACGTATTTAGACACCAGCTCAACGTCTCTTGTATCCATAACCTCGCTTACCGTGACTAACCCAAGGTCATCTCCAACGCTTTTTAAGATCCTTAAACCCGCCTCACCTAAACCCTGAAAACTATACGGAGAGGTGCGGGGCTTGAATGCGCCTCCGCGCAGAATAGTCGCTCCTGCCTTCTTTACCTCAACAGCAATATTGCGAAGCACGGCTTCATTTTCAATCGCACAAGGCCCTGCCATTATCGGTATTTTTTTACCGCCGATTTTAACCCCTTTTCCCAAATCAAGGATTGAACTCTCTGACTTAAACTCACGGGAAACAAGCTTATACGGAGCAAGGACAGGAATAACCTTTTCTACCCCGGGAAAAACCTCCAGAGGAGTAACCCTTAAGACATCTTCCGGGCCGATAACGCCGATAATAGTCCGCTCCGCACCCTTTGATACATGCGGGACAAGCCCGAGCTTCTTCACCTTTTCCACAATATGATTTACCTGTTCCAGGCTCGCCTCAGGCCTTAATACTATAATCATCTTAAGCCTCCTTAATTACTAAAATGAAACTTAACGTGAGCGGATTACTTTCTTCAAAACCTTGATAAACCTGATATTTTCTTTTTTCGTTCCGATGGTAACGCGTATAAAATTCTTTAACCCGTATTGGCGCATATCCCTTACGATCACGCCGAATTTCAGCATTTCTTTAAATAAAGCAAAACCATCCCTACCCGTATCAATAAGTATAAAATTAGCTACTGAGGCAACATAGGGAATCCCCATCTGCGCAAAATTCTTATAAAGGAAGCTTTTCCCTTCGGCTATTAAAGCCTTAGTCCTGGCTAGGAACTTTTTGTCATCAAGGGCCGCTATAGCGGCTACCTGCGCCAGGGAATTAACATTAAAAGGCTGCCTTGCCCTCTCAAGATAGCCTATAAGCTCAGGGCTTCCCAAACAATACCCAAGCCTTAAGCCGGCTAAACCGTAAGACTTGGAGCAGGTTTTAAGGACTAAAAAATTATTCTTTTTAATATAATTTGAACTTTTAGGAAAATCATCGACATCGATAAAAGCATCATACGCCTCATCCAGCACCACAAGCACCCCTTCGGGAATACCCTTTAAGAATTCCTCCAGCTCATATTTAGTAACATAGGTGCCCGTGGGATTATTGGGGTTAGCGATAAACACAACCTTTGTTTTCTGGGTAATCCGCTTTTTAATCGCATCCAGGTCAAATTTAAAATACTTCAGGGGCACGGCAATCGCCGTCCGGCAGTTTACGGAAGACATAATCTTATATTCAAGAAAAGTAGCCTCAGAAGTTATAATACACTCCCCCTCATCCACAAATACTCTGATAATTATATCAATCAACTCATCAGAGCCGTTGCCCACGGCGATATTTGAAGGCTCCAGTCCGTAAAACCTGGCCAGTTTTCTTTTTAAAAAATAGGCATTTGAATCAGGGTAACGATTTACAGAAGAAAGCGCCTTACGTACTGCCTCAAGCGCCCTGGGGCTTGGGCCTAAAGGATTTTCATTAGAGGCAAGCTTAATAACCTCTTTAAGCCTCAGCTGGCGCTTAATTTCTTCTATCGGCTTTCCGGCCTGATAGGGATCGACTTTTAACAGGTGTCTTCTCGGTAAAACCATTTGCTTATTCTCCTACAGGGTAAGAACCCAGGACTTTTAAGAACTTGCATTTATTATCAAGCTCTGCAAGGGCCTTGCGTATCCCGGGTTCATCCTTGTGGCCTTTTAAATCCACAAAGAAATAATAATCCCACGCCTTTTTCTTTGAAGGCCGGGATTCAATCTTGGTCAGGTTAATCTTATTCTTCTTGAACGGTATAAGCATTTCATGTAAAGCGCCTATCCTGTCCTTTATAGAAAAAAGTATCGAGGTCTTATCGCTTCCGGTCGCCCTGGCATCATTCTTGCCGATAACAAAGAAACGCGTGATATTATGCGGCGAGTCTTCAATATCGCTGGCAAGGACTTTCAACTTATAAACCCGGGCTGCCAATAAAGAAGCTATACAAGCGCTATTCTTCTCCCTTGAGGCTATCTGCGCTGCCCGTGTCGTACTGGAAACCTCAATCTGGTCTGCCTGCGGCAGGTTCTCCAAGAGCCAGCTGCGGCACTGGCCAAATACCTGAGGATTGGAATAAACCCGTTTAATTTTAGGCTGGACAAAATTGCTTAAGAGGTTGTGCGCCACATCCAGAATTACCTGCGAACATATCTTTAAATCCGAATCCACCAGGATATCCAGGGTGTGGGTAACCGCGCCCTCAATGGAATTCTCTATCGGCACAACCCCATAATCCGCCTTGCCTCTTTCTACTTCCAGGAATACATCGGCAATACTTGCGCAGGCGACATATCCGACCTGTGAGCCGAATTTCTTTATTGCCGCTAAGTTGCTGAAAGAGGCTTCCGGACCCATATAGGCAATCCTTAAAGGCTTTTCCATCTGCAGGCTGCTGGACATTATCTCCCGGTATATCGCCTTAAGCGCCCCATTATCCATAGGGCCGCGGGAAAATCCGGAAACCTTTCTTAATATCTCGCTCTCGCGTTCAGGGACATAAATATCCTTACTCCCCTTGTTTTTTATCTTTGCAATATCCAGTATAATTTTAGTCCGGCCGTTTAATAACCGCACAATCCCCTTATCTATTTTATCGATTTTATTGCGTAATGTTTTCAGGTCCATTCTCCCCCTCCGCTTGTTTTTCTACTTCCGGGAATTCTTCAATCAGCTCTGTCTTCTCTGCTAAAGATGAAAAATCCTCGATTTTAGGCAGGTCCTGAAGCGACTTCAGCCCAAAATGCTCTAAAAACTGCCGGGTCGTGCCGTAAACATAGGGATTACCCGCAGCCTTCTTCCTGCCGGTAATACGAATCAGGCTTTTATCCAATAAACTCTTCATTACCCCGTCTACATTAACATTTCTCAATAACTCTATCTCACCCCTGGTTAAAGGTTGTTTGTAGGCAATAATGGCTAAGGTTTCAAGGGCAGGCTTGGATAATCTCTCGGTATTACGGCCCTTAAAGAGTTTCTTTAGGAAAGGCGCAAACTCCGGAGCCGTTATCATCTGAAAGCCTCCCGCAATCTCTACAACCCTTATGCCGCGGCTGCCATCATCATATTCTTTCTTCAGTTCTTCAATCAACCCTAAAGTATCTTTAGCCGGCAAATTATCCAGCACATCCCTTATCTTTTCCAGGCCCAGGGGTCTTTCGCTTGCGAGAAGCAGAGCCTCAATTACAGATTTACGGTTATCTCCCATTATTTTGCCTTCTTCTGTTTATATACCAGGTTTAATAATTCTTCGGTTGTCGAAACCTTGGGGGATGACTCTATCGCCCTTCTAATCATATTCAATGCCTCATGTTTTTTATATTCTAACTGCGCCAGGACGGCTAAGGCCTCATCCGATATACCCCTGGATTTGGTAAAATCTTCTTTTTGCCGGCGGCAATCCTGAATCAATCCGAACTTCCCGATCTTATTCTGAAGCTTAGCAATAATTTCACGGGCCCTTTGCTGGCCTATACCCGGAAGCGATTTTAAATAGGCCAAATCCGCCTCGTCTATTGCCCGGGCAATCTCAGATATCGGCTTATTTAAAGCCCTCAAGGCAGCGCGCGGGCCTATGCCTGAGACGGTAATAAAAACCTCAAAGAAATCCCTCTCAATATCATTTAAGAATCCTACTAAAACCGGAATACTTTTATTCGGCTCAGACTGCAGGTAGTGAAAAATCTTCAGGCTGATCTTTCCGTCTGCATCCACCGATTCGCCTATGCGCTCCATAACCGCCGTAGGTATGAATACCTGATAGGATATACCGCCTACCTCCAGTATTAAATAATTATCCCCCTTCTCAACCACCCTTCCTGAAATACCTGAAATCATCTTGCCTTCCTTGCTATATAACTATGGGCTATAGCTAAAGCCAGGGCGTCAGTTACATCCATATACCTGGGAAGTTTATCTAACCCCAAAACTGACGCAACCATCCTCTGCACCTGAAGCTTGGAAGCCAGGCCCTTCCCGACTATTGCCTTCTTGACTCTTGTTGCCGCATATTCAACCAGCGGGACATCGCTAACCGCACAAGCCAGACAAATTACCCCGCGCGCCTGACCCAATATATATGAAGTAGCCGGATGACGGTAATGCGAATATATTTTTTCCAAAACCAGGCAGTCCGGTTTAGTATCGCCTATAAGCTTAACTACCGAATTAAATATTTTCTTAAGCCGTATAGCTATGTTATCTTTTGGCTTTGTGGCGATTATACCTGCCTCAACCAGGGAAAAATTATTGTTTTGGGAAATGATTACCCCGTAACCCGTTAAAGTTAACGCCGGGTCGATTCCCAGTATTTTCATTTAGCTTTCCGCGGCTATTTTTTCCATTATCTCATCCGGAATATCGAAGTTCGCGTAAACCTGCTGCACGTCATCATGGTCCTCCAGGGAATCGATAAGGCTTAAGAGCTGCTTGGCATCGCTGCCGGTTAATTTTATGGTAGAGGAAGGAATCATGGTTACCTCCGCATCCTGAGGCTTAATTCCTTTTTCTTCAATAGCCTGCTTTACTTTTTCGAAATTCTGCGGAGCACAAAAAATTTCGTAATTCTTATCATCCGCCTTCATATCCTCTGCCCCGGCATCTAAAACAAGATTCATCAGTTCGTCTTCCTTTGCCTGGGACTTTTCAATAAGAAAGTAACCTTTCATGGTGAACATCCAGCTTACCGCGCCCGCTCCGGCAAAATTACCGTTTTTCTTTGACATAATATTACGGATCTCAGCACTGGTACGGTTTTTATTATCAGTTAAAACCTCTATCATCATCGCCACGCCGCCGGGGCCATACGCCTCATATACAGCTGTCTCATAAACCACGCCTGGCAACTCCCCCGTGCCGCGTTTAATAGCCATCTTTACGTTATCGGAAGGCATATTGGCTTCTTTTGCCTTCTGCATCACCGCGCGAAGCCTGGGGTTTGTATCAGGATTACCGCCCCCCTCACGGGCGATAACGGTAATCTCCTTAATTATCTTTGTATAAGCAGCGCCTTTCTTAGCGTCGGCTATACTTTTCTTTCCCTTATTTGTCTTCCATTTAGAATGACCTGACATCTTGATCCTCCCTTTTTTTGTATCGTTGTATTATCATTTAAGTGAGCAGGCAAAATAAGCCGGGTTCTGTCTCGATTGCGAGTATAAACGCATCTAAAGTGGCTATTCCTCTGAGATCCCGGGGCCTTAAAGGCCCCGGGATTCTAGCAGCTTAACACCCGAGATTGATAAGGCGCCGGAAAAGCACCTGGCTGCCTTGCGGCAGACTCATCTCCTATTCGCCTTGCTCCGCGCAGAGATTGCCTCGTTTCACCTTTAATCGTCTCTGTGGCTCTTATCCTCCCGTTAAATACCAACGGGGACAGGTATTAGCCTGTTACGCCTTCCTTTGGAGCCCGGACTTTCCTCCCGCCGGTTTACCCGGCGAGCAGCCACATTCCGCCTGCTCATTTTTACGAAAGAACCTATTTACCGCCAGGGTTGCTAATTTATCGGCACCCTTATTTTCCTCGCGCGGGATACTGTGAATTGAAAACTTCTTGAATAAACCCAAAAGCCCCAGAGACTGGTTATAAAGCCCCGATATATTTGCATTCCTGACCTTATATACCTTATTTAACTGGCGGGCAAGAAGCTGGCTGTCCGTCTTTACAATTAAATAATCCGCTTTCAAGCCCATGGCCTCTTTTAAAGCGTAAATCAGCGCCGTGTACTCGGCGACATTATTCGTAGCATTACCAATATAAGCGGATACATTCTTTATAACGCATCCGCAATGGCAGATTACCACCCCTATCCCGCTTGGCCCGGGATTTCCCTTAGAGGCCCCGTCAATATATATCTCTAATTCCTTCATTAAGAATGCTTGAGCTTAATCAGCCTCATTTATGTAAAGCATCCGGTTGCAGGTTTCGCAGGTAATGATGCGTTCATACATCTTAATTAAATTGATTACCTGGGGAGGCACAAACATATTGCACCCACCGCAGGAACTTCCCTTCACCGTGACTATAGCCAGCCCGTCGCGGCTTGCAAGTATCCTCTCGTATTGAGACAGAATTTTGGGTTCGATATCCACCAGCGCCTGTTTTCTTTGCGCATCTAACTGGCTCAAGCGCTCCTCTATCTCCTTGACCCTTAATTCTACCACTGCCTTCTCTGATAAAAACACCTTTTCTTCTTCTTTAACCCTAGACTTCTCCTCTTCCACCTGCGCCTTAACCTTATCCGTCTCTACCAACAACGCCAATATTTTATCTTCTATAACAGAGACGTCAGCTTTAGAGTCTTGTATCTGCTGGAGCATCGTCTGGTATTCTTTATTTGTCTTTAGAGAATACAACTGTCCCTGCAGTTTAACGGTTGCCTCCTCTTTAGAGCCCAGCTCCAGCTCCCTGTCTTTCTTTTGCTTGGCAAGATCAAGCAGGCTTTTCTCCAGTTGCGCCAAATGCGCTTTCTTAGCCTCAAAGGAATCCTCAAGGATCTTTATCTCCTGCGGCTTTAAAGACTTCTCCAGCCGTAATTTATATATCTGAGTATCTAATTCCTGAAGCTTGATTAAACTTCCTAGCTGCGCTTTAAGCTTAGTCCCGGGCAAAATCATCTCCTTTTTTTAATGGGCATTAGAGGACTCGGACCTCTGGCCTCTACAATGTGAATGTAGCGCTCTAACCAACTGAGCTAAATGCCCTGATTTATTGGGCCCAGAAGGATTCGGACCTCCGACCAAGTGATTATGAGTCACCTGCTCTACCACTGAGCTATGGGCCCAAAAGTTAGAAAATTATTTTACTATTTTTTAATGCTTTTAGCAAGATAAAAGTTAGGTAATTTAAAGGAGGAGGATTATTCTTCTTCCTGGAGGATACCAAGGAAGATCTCGGTAATTTTAGGGTCAAATTGCGTGCCGGAGCCAGACCTAATAATCTTCGCAGCCTTAAGCCTAGAATACGCCTTTCGATAAGGCCTATCACTGGTTAAGGCTTGATAAACATCCGCAAGCGCTATAATCCTGGCTCCGATAGGGATATCTTCTCCCCTTATGCCCCTGGGGTAACCTTTGCCATCCCACCTTGCGTGGTGATAAAAAATAATCGGTATTAATCCTTGCAGAAAATGTATCGGCCTTAATATATCCGCCCCGATCTGGGGGTGTTTCTTTATCTCTTCGAACTCTTTCTCTGTGAGCTTGGACTTTTTAAGCAAAATCTTCTCGCTAATGCCAATTTTGCCTAAATCGTGCAGAATCGATGCTTGGCGGATCAGCTCCACTTCATCACGATCTAAGCCAAGCTTATTAGCAATCAAAGTGGCGAAATGCCCGGTAAGCTCCACATGCTCGCCGGTATAATGGTCTTTTAGCTCTATTGTTTTAGCAAAGGCAAGGATTGCTTCGGTTAAGCTTTGATTGGCCCTTTTGTTAAGTTTCTCGATTTTACTTTTAAGGACATTAATGCCCGGGCTGCTATCTCTTTTCCTCCTGGAGGCTTTATCTTCCTTCTTTAAATCGGATAATAGATAAACCCTGTTCCCGCCTGATTCCTTAACCTTATTAAGAATTTGATCCGCCAAATTCACCAAATCCATACCTCTGCCGGCATTATCCTCGGGATAAGAAACAGCGCCAATGCTTATTTTAAGCTTAATAGCGTGCTTTTTATTGCCGAAATTATGGCGGTTGAAATCTTCAAGGATCCTCTGGGAAAGCGCAAATACCTGCTGCCTGTCTATGCCCGGAGAAATCACCAAAAACTCCTCTCCTCCAAACCTTATGACAATATCATACCTTCTTACTATCTTCTTTAATTCGCCGGCAAACTGCTTTAAGACAAGGTCTCCGAATTGATGGCCGTAGACATCGTTTATAGATTTAAAGAAATCTATATCCAGCATAATAATCGCCAAATGGTGGGCAAATCTTCTGGAGCGATGGAATTCCGCCTCGATAACCTCTCCCAGATAACGGTGATTGTATAAACCGGTATGTGAATCAGTGAGCGATAGCTGCTTTAGTTTTTTATTAGAATCGGTCAAATCATCGGCTAAAACCGCTATTCTACGCCTGGCATCTTTATGCTCGGATATTTCTTTCAAAAGCTCTACGGTCCTCTCTCTAACTATATCTTCGAGGTGATCCCTGTACTTAGTTAACTCTTCTTCAGTCTTCTTGCGTTCAGTTATATCTACATTAACCTCAGCTACCAGCCATTTACCGTCGTCTGACTTATAAGGCAGGCTTATAACCTGCACTAACCTGTTATTTTCAGCGGGAAGCACCTTTTCTGAAACGGTGATTTTCTTCGTTCTTAAGGCCTTCCTTACCCCGCAATCTCTACACTCTGACTTAGCCCCCATAAAATACTCATAGCACTTCCTGCCACGGTAATCGCCATAAATCTTTGACCACTCATGATCCACAAACAAAAGATTAAACTCCGAATCAATTATATCTAAACCTGTCTTTGTCGCTCCAAGCACAAACTCTATCTGCCTTTTAAGGCGCGACCCTTCTGCTTCAAGTTCTTTACGCAGGCTCAGCTCTTTTTCAAGGGCTTGCGTGCGTTCTTTCACCAACTCCTCAAGATGCGCCTGATAGCGGGCAATATCCTCCTTCATCCTTATTTCGTCCTCTATATTGGTAACAAAGGCAAAATTCACTGTTTGGCCTTCGAAGGCAAAGGCATTGGCGATAATTCTTACCCGGATAATCCCGCCTTCCCTGGTTTTATGTTGCGACTCAAAAACTAATTTGGATTTAGTAATTAACTCATCCCAGTGTTTTCCCCAATTCTCAGGCCCGTAATTCGGATCAATATCCTTAAGTTCCTTATTGCCAATAAGCTCATCCCTAGAATAGCCTAATAAATCACAAGCCATTTTATTAACATAAAGAAACTTCCCCGTAGAGTCAATAAGAAAGAGCGCCTCAGCAGCGCGGTCCATAGCGGTCTTAATAAAATTTAAACTTACCTCATCGCGCTTATGAGACTCAATCTCTTTCCTTAAGTCTTCGTTAACCCTGGTCAGCTCCGCAGTCCTTACCTTTACCCTGATCTCAAGCTCTGCCTTTGTCTCTCGCAGCCTGTCTTCATATTTCTTGCGCTCAGTAATATCGCGGGCTATGCCAACAGTACCTATAATATCCCCCTTATCTGCGCATATAGGAGTTTTAATAGTCTCTATCCACTTAATCCTGCCCTCTTTATCCGATAAGGGCTCTTCAATGCGCTTGCGTTTGCCTGTCCTGATAACCTCCTGGTCATCTTCCCGGTAACCCTGCGCTAATTCAACCGGCCATATATCCAAATCTGTTTTGCCAATGACATCCTCAGCCCTGAGTCCGCAAGACCTTCCAAAGGCCTCATTAACAACTATAAACCTGCCGTCTTTGTCTTTTAACCAGGCAATATCCGGTACGCTATTTAATATGGCTTTTTGCTGGAGTTCGGTTTTACGCAGAAGCTGGTCGGAAAGCCTATGGTGTGACTCTGCCTTCTCCAGTTCAGTAATGCGGATTTGGAGGAATTTTAACTCATCGCTTAAACGCTCATCAGAGTTATGCCGTAAATTACCCTTTTCATCCATAAAGAAAATTTAATATTCCCTCTGATGCGCCAAGGTCATATCCAAAAAAGTGCGTAATCTCCGCGAACGCGTGGGATGGCGCAGTTTCTTCAGCGCCTTTGCCTCAATCTGGCGCACCCTTTCCCTGGTAACCTTAAAAACATTTCCTACTTCCTCTAATGTCCGGGCAGCTCCGTCTGAGATGCCAAACCGCAAAACCAGAATCTTCCTCTCGCGGTCAGTTAATGTATCCAGCGCCGAGTTCATCTCATCCTTAAGCATAGAGCGGACAGTGGCATTGGCGGGTGATACCGCCTTTTTATCCTGTATAAAATCACCAAAATGGGTATCCCCCTCATCCCCTATGGGCATCTGCAATGATATGGGCTCCTGGGCAATCTTTAATATTGATTTTACCTTTTCCTGCGGCAGGCGCATTTTATAAGATATCTCCTCGGGAGTAGGCTCCCTGCCGTTTTCCTGAACAAAAATACGCGAATACCGTATAATCTTATTTATCGTTTCAGTCATATGGACAGGGATACGGATAGTGCGCGCCTGATCAGCGATAGAGCGGGTTATCGCCTGCCTTATCCACCAGGTTGCATAAGTGGAAAACTTATAACCCCTGCGGTATTCAAACTTTTCAACCGCCCGCATCAACCCGATATTGCCCTCCTGTATTAAATCTAAAAAGGAAAGCCCCCTGTTGGTATATTTCTTTGCTATACTCACTACCAGCCTGAGATTAGCCTCTACCAGTTTCTTCTTGGCGCGGTTAAACTTAATGTGCGCGGATTTAATTAATTTTATCTGCTCTTTTATCTTTTTATAAGGGGACCCCAGCTCTTTTAATATTTCCTGCCTTCTTGAAAAACTGCGCCTGCCCTGCCGGGATAACTGGTCCAATTCCCGGACCAGCTTAATAAGCTTGCGCACCGATACCTCTACTACGGAAGTTACAAAATTAAAATCCAGGAGCAGGCCAATAGCAAGGGCCTCGCTCCTCGCGCGCTTAAGTTTTTTTAAGGTCCTTTTAATCTTGCCCAAAACCCCGCTTTTCTTAATCCTTACATCTTCCTTGACCACTTCTTCCGGATTTGTCTTGCCCTCAACGATATCGTTAGCAACTGACACCGTTTGATTGCGTACCAGCCGGGTGCTTAAAGCTGAGCGCTTGAATTTCTCCTCTGCCTCTTCTATTTTTTTAGCTAACTCAATCTCGCGCTCGCGGGACAAAAGAGAGATCGAGCCCATCTGCTTTAAATACATTTTAACCGGATCATCTAAAGGGATAAAGCGCTCCTCGCTCTTCAGCTGCTCCGCCAGAAGGCCTTCCTTTATCAAAACATTCTTTTCGTTTAGCCTCTCCTCCTGGCGCTCTACTACCTGTATATCCTCATTCCCCAAAAGCTCAAAGAGCCGGTCCAGGTCATCGGAGGAAGAAATATCCTCAGGCAAAAGATTATTCACCTCATCATAAGTAAGAAAGCCCTTCTGCCTTCCTAAGGCAACTATCTTTTCTAAATCCTTAAAGCCCTGCGTTTTTTTCTTCATAGTTTTATTCACCTCTTTTTAATTAAAGAATGGAATTCCTCAATAAGGCTGTTAAGCCTCGCCTCATCGCCTGCGCTCTGGGCAACCTTTATCTCTTCGTGAAGACGCTGCCGGATTACCTTTAAACGTTCATCCTTGATTCTCTTAAGGCAATCATCCGCCATCCTCTCCTTATGTTCTATAGAGAGGCCCTGCGGAATAAATTCCTGCTCGCAGATCAAGGAGGATATATCATCCTCAAGATGATTCATTAAAATCTGTGGTTTTACTTCCCTTCCCTGCTCCATAAGGTTGAACATTACCGAGACAATGCGGCAGATACGCTCATCCTTAAAATCGTTCGGGCTTAAATTATCCCTCATGCGGGAAATAAGGCTGTTTTCTTCGAGCATAAGCGACATAAGCAGCTTCTCAGTCGGGCTTATATTCAAGGGTTTTTTCTTAGGCGCAGCCTGCGCTGGAGGAATAAGCCCGGGAACCTTCTTCCTCCTTGACTCTTCCAGCAAGGCCTCTTCCTTAACATCCAATTTAAGGCTTAATTTCTTAAGGTATTCGGCTCTCAGGATAGCGTTCTTTACCTTGTTGACGGTTTCCAGCATCAAAGCGCAGACCTTAACTTTATTATTGGCATCC
The DNA here is from genome assembly GCA_041653055.1 of Candidatus Omnitrophota bacterium. Lineage (GTDB taxonomy): Bacteria > Omnitrophota > Gorgyraeia > Gygaellales > Profunditerraquicolaceae > Sherwoodlollariibacterium. The sequence continues at coordinate 36,581 of JBAZGD010000004.1, read as the reverse complement.
CTTATATCATAACGCGAACTTAAAACCTTAAGCTTATAATCAAAAAGGTCGCAGGCAGACTCGGCCTCCTTGCGTAAGCCCTCAACCCCTGCCTTGCGGACAAAAAGGTCAGGATCAAATCCTTTCGGCAAAGAGACAACCCTGGCATTTACCTCTTCTTCAATAAATATATCCAGGCTTCTTAAGGTCGCCAGCTCGCCTGCGCTGTCGGAATCATAAATCATAATTACATTATTGGTATATCTTTTTAACAGCCTCGCCTGCTCCGCGGTCAATGCCGTGCCTTGCGAGGCGACAATATTCTTAAACCCTGACTGGAAGGGAAGGATAAAATCCATATAACCTTCTACCACGCTCACAAAATCGTTTTCCCGTATCGCCTCCCGGGCCAGGTTAAGCCCGTAGAGGTTCTTGCCCTTGGTGTAAACCAAGGTTTCGGGAGAATTGATATACTTGGGCAAGCTATTGTCGAGTACGCGGCAGCCAAACCCTAATACCCTCCCCTTGACATCCAATATAGGAAAAACTATCCTGTTCCTGAATCGGTCATAGTAGCCGCCGCCATCCTTAGCAACTATCAGCCCGGCCTTATCCATCAGGTTAAGGTCAACCCCTTTAGGGCGCAGAAAATTAATCAGGCCGTCCCATTTATCAAAAGCAAATCCGATCTTTAGCTCCTTGATTGTATCCCCAGAAACCCCGCGGCTAAGCAAATAATCTTTGGCCCCTGCCGCATCCCTTGACTGCAGGTTATCGCTGTAGAATTGAGCCGCCATCTCGTTTATCTTAAAAAGCCGGGTAATTAGCCCCTGGGCCTTATTATCGGCGCTATTATTTAAAGGCAGAACTACCCCGGCCTTACGCGCCAAAACCTCAACTGCCTCCGGAAAATCCATCTGCTCATAACGCATGAGGAACTTAAAAGCATTACCTGATTCTCCGCAGCCAAAACAATTATAAATCTGACGGTCAGGGGAGACTACAAACGAAGGAGTCTTCTCATGGTGAAAAGGGCAACAGGCCTTAAAATTACGGCCGGTACGCTTCAATGGTATATAGCCTGATATAAGCTCTACTATATCTATCCTTGAAAGTATATCATCTAATATATTATCCGGAATCAATCTTGGCATTATATCCTTTTTATCCTCTTAAAACCCGCGCAACCAAGCACCTCCAGCTCTTCCTCTTTCTCAATCCTGTCCAAAAGAAGATTAAGCCCCAAAGAATCGCTTGAAATATGCCCCGCGATAACTATATTCAAACCAACCTCCCTTGCCTTCTTCAGGTGGTCTTCGCTAATATGCATTGATACCACAGTCCTCACTCCCGCCTTATAAAGCTTATCTAATGCCCCCCTGGGGCCTTCAGTGCCTCCGGTCATCTCAACAATAATCTTCCCCGCGCCTCTATTAGGAGAACCCGAAACTATTCTCGGCCCGGTAAAGGTATCACTGGCTGCATTTTTATACTCGGGGATATCTAAAAGCATGCTAACTATATCTTTGACCTTACTGGGCCTCCTCACTTTCATAAGTTTATTCAAGAAAGCGGAAACATGGTTATCCGCCGGAGTATGCATACACATAAACGGAATATCAACAAGCCTGGCGGCATCTACCGCGCGGGTAAGATTTTGCGGAAGCAGCCTCCTTGAGACCTCCCGCATTCTTTCCTCAACAAGTTTAAGCGCAACGCCCGAAGAGATCCCGGCTTCCTTAAGCATATCAACCTGAAGCCTCATTACTTCAGGAAGCAAGGCATAAGCCCTGCCTTCGGGATGATGAGATATAGCCAGGTCTAATCCGCTTGCGCAGCGGATCTTATCGGCTAAAAGTATCTCCCCCACTTCCATATCAATGCCGACCAGGACCTTCTTAATCTCTGTCTCTAAATCACCATAGAGCACAGCGCTGTCAGCATATGACTTTATAGACTTCTTCTCTTTCCGGGGGTCATACTCGGAGCCAAATTTAACGACTAGTTCATAAAAACGCTTAAGTTTCATTTAGAGCGGGCCTCATCTGATACCTTAGAAACAACAGCATTATACTTTTCTCCCGCGGCAAATTTGGAAAAGAGATTATTCCAAATAGTAGTATAGGTATTAACTGCCACCACAAGTACCCGGGGGCCTAAATAGGAATTCATAACGCTATTCTTAAGATACGGGACACTTGAAATTACCAGGGCAAAAGATACCAGGCCCACTAACAATACCGATCTTAAGGCACCCAGGATCAATCCTCCCCATTTATTTAAAACTGATACCGCCTCTACCTTAATCAAATTGTTAACGGCATTGCGCACTAAAACAAAAATAAAATAACCCGCAACCGCCAAGATTACAAATACCATAAAATCCAAAAACTCAAGAGGCATCTTATCTTGAATATTCAGCTTGGAGCTTATAAAATCCGAAAGCCCGGTATTATAATGCATGGATAAATATATCGCAGCGAGGACCCCAAAGAACTTAAAAAACTCCGTAGTAAAGCCACCCATTATGGAAATATAGAAAACCCTGGAAATTATAATCAGAATAATAATATCCAGCCAGTTGAAACTCTTTAACATGTTAAATATCATAGGGTTAGCCTTTCTTCATAAGATGGGATTAAATTCAGTAAGAGTATAACATAATTTTAAGCTTATTGTCAAGGAAAGGGCTTTCTTTTTTAGGAAATTCTATTGGCAAGGTTGGCGAAATCCTCAAGAGAAAGGTCTTCCGGCCTTTGATTAAGAAAAGCCCCTATCTCCCCTGTTTCAGCTATTCCCTTAAGGCTGTTCCTTAAGGTCTTCCTTCTCTGATTGAAGGCAGAGCGGATCAGCCTGAACAAGAGTTCTTCATCTTTTACGTAAACCGCAGGTTGCGCGCGGAAGGCCAAAGATAACAGGCTGGAATCAACCTTAGGCACCGGATAAAAACAACCTCTATTTATATGGAATATAATTTCAGGAAGGCAATAATACTGGACAAAAAAACTCAACGAACCATAATCCTTAGATCCCGGGGAAGCTACTACCCTTTTAGCAAACTCTTTCTGAACCGTAATAAAGGCACGCTCAATACGCCCTCTATGCCTGATAAGATATTCAATAATAGGGCTGGAGATATAATAAGGGATATTGCCGAATACCTTGATTTTTTCTTTAGGCGCCAGGAGCTTGGCCAGATCAAGCTTTAAAATATCCTGAATAATTACCCGGGCATTATCATAGCCTTTGAGCCGCTCTTCCAGGATATCCTTAAGCCTTGCATCCAATTCTAAGGCATAAACTTTATATACCCTGGAGGCAATCAAAGAGGTAATCTCCCCTTTCCCGGAACCTATCTCCAGAACGGTATCAGAGGGGCTAAGGCTTAAGGCCTCAATGATCTTCTTAACAATATTCTTATCGGCTAGGAAATTCTGCCCTAGGCTTTTTTTTGGATTGATACGCATTTTAAAGCCAGTTTTATCGCGGAAACAAGAGAACCGGGGTCGGCGCAACTTGGGTTTGCCGCAAGGTCAAAGGCAGTCCCGTGCAAAGGCGACGTCCTTATAAATCCAAGCCCCAGGGTAATGTTTACCCCGCTATCCATTCCTGTAATCTTAAGCGGGATTAAGGCCTGGTCATGGTACATTGCAATGACAGCATCATACTCTCCCATAAGCGCCTTATGAATAGCGATATCCGCCGGCAACGGCCCGTACAGGCCCTTGATTCTGCCTTGCAGTCTTTTAGCCGCGGGCCTTATCACCTTAACCTCTTCGCTTCCGATCAACCCGTTATCCGAGGCATGGGGATTTAAACCGCAGAGGACAATCCGAGGGTTTTTAATCCCCAGCACATCATTAAGCCACTTATAAGTAATAAAGACAGTCTTACAAATTCCCCTTAAGGTTAGGGCATTGGGTACCTCCCTAAGGCTTAAATGCCGGGTCACCAGGCTGAATCTTAAATATTTATTAAGCAGCATCATTACCACGGGGCCCGGCTTTGTTTTCTTGATAAAATATTCCGTATGCCCGCTGTAATTAAAACCGCCCAGGTTAATGGATTCTTTTGAAATAGGGCAAGTAATCAGGCAGTCAGTTTCTTTCTCTTTAAGCAACTGAAGGGCCCTATCCAGATACTCAATAGAAGCCCTCCCGTATTCCCCGCTTATCCTTGCGAATTTAAAGCGTTTAATATCCACATTCTTTAAGTCAATAACCTTAACCCCGTTGCTTAAAAGCTTGCCGAAACCGGGGATCTTATTTAATACCGCGCCATCTCCTATAATAGAAAAATCAGCTATGCCGGTTAATCTGTTTAACGCCTTAACCGTTATAGCCGGGCCTATCCCCGAAGGATCGCCCATAGTAATCGCGGCCCTAATCCTGCATAATCTTGATATAGGAATTTTTCCTGATCTCATCCAGCCACCCGGCAAGCCCTTCCTGTATTCTTTTCTCAAAAAGTATCCCCTGAATCATCCCCTGCGCCTGTATTAGCATTAATTGCTCCGGAGGGTTTATACCGGTAACCCTGAAAACATAAAACTTATTCTCGATCTTCACGGGATCAGAGGCCTCATTTACACCCAGATTGGATATTGCCTCGGCGATCTCTTTTCTTATGCCATCTTTGGCCTTTAGGGTAAGCCTGTTTATAATCAACGGGTAGCGTGAAGCCAAATCTTCAAGATTCTTTCCTGACTTAAGCTCATAGGATATAGTATTAGCCAGATCATAAGTCTCCAGGGATATGGCCTCGATATCGCGGCTCTCACCGGTATTGAGCTCTCTTTTATGCTCTTTATAAAATTCGGTTACCTCATCGGGCTTTATCGTAATCTTGCTTCGCACCTTAGAATCAACAACCGCGAACATCATAAACTGCTCCCTGATCTTCTTCTCAATGTCACCCTGCGTTAAACCCTGCTTCATAAGGTCTGCGTGAAACTGCGCCTGGGAAGAGTATTCTTTTTTTATTTCATTAATCCTCGACCTTACCCTCGCATCATCTACCTTGATATCGCTTCTTTTAGCCTCCTGCAGGATAAGCCGGTCTTCAATAAGCCTGGCTAAAGCAGTAGGCTTCATTGATTGCATCTTCTCCTCAAGCGCCTTGCCCTTATACTCCTGAGATAGCTGCAAACGCATAAAACTTAAAAAATCATTAAGGTCTTTCCGGGTGACCACATCCTCGTTAACTACGGCAATAATCTTATCCTGGGCGTAAGAGAAAGTAGCGCCGCCGGATAAAACAATCAAGTTTAAAATAGATAACAGGACCAGGATTTTTGCATCAATTGTTATTTTCATTAAAGACTCCCGCTTTTTTAAAGCCCAATATTGCCTCCCTTAATAACCTGCAGTAAAGATCAAAACCCACCGCAGCGATAAACCCGTGCTGTTCTACCCCCAATAGATTACCTGCGCCGCGAATCTCTAAATCCTCCATCGCGATATTAAAACCGGACCCTAATTGGGTATACTCTGAGATTGCCTCCAGCCTTCTGCGCGAGTCTTTATCCAGAAGAAAATTGTTAGGGATCAGAAAATAGGCATAGGCCTTACGGTTAAACCTGCCTACCCTGCCGCGTAACTGATGCATATCCGATAACCCGAACATCTGCGCCTGGTCTATGATTATAGTATTGGCATTAGGGATATCAATGCCTGACTCTATAATCATAGTGGAAATAAAACAATCTATTTCGCCTTTCAGGAAAGCCCGCATCACGCTCTCCAGCTCATGCGGATGCATCTGCCCATGGCCTATCCCCATCCTGACATTGCCAGGCAAAATCCTTTTAAGCCTTGCCTCTACCTCTTCAATGTCTTCAATGCGATTATGCAAAAAAAAGACCTGTCCGCCCCGGTTAACCTCTTTTAATATTGCCTGCCGGATGAGGTCTTCGTCATATTCTACCACAACGGTTTCTATAGGCAACCTATTTTGCGGAGGGGTGTTAATCACCGAAAGCTCCCGCGCTGCCATAAGGCTCATATAAAGCGTGCGCGGGATAGGAGTAGCAGTCAGCGTGATCACATTGGTATTAGTTTTTATACTCTTCAGCCTCTCCTTTGCCTTAACCCCGAAACGCTGCTCCTCGTCTATTATTACCAGGCCCAGGTCCTTAAATGCCACATCATCAGAAAGAAGCCTATGGGTTCCTATAACAATATCCGCGTTCCCGTTTCTTAACTCTTCAATTGTCTCCTTCTGCGCTGAGGCGCTGCGGAAACGGCAGAGAAGCCTGATATTAAAAGGGTAGCCTTGTAAACGGGATGAAAAATTCTGATAGTGCTGCTGTGCCAGTATTGTCGTGGGGACAAGGTAGGCCACCTGCCTTCCTCCCATAACTGTCTTGAATGCCGCGCGCATAGCTATCTCAGTCTTGCCATACCCCACATCTCCGCACAATAGCCTATCCATAAGCTTGCCTGATTCCATATCCTTTTTTACCTCCAGGGTTGCCTTTAATTGGTCCGGGGTCTCCTCAAAGGGAAAACTCTCTTCAAACGCATTCTGCCAATCTGAGTCTTTCGGGTAAAGAAAACCCCTTGCGCTAGAGCGCATAGCCTGCAGGGATAATAAATCCCAGGCTAATTTCTGTATTCCCTTGCGCGCCCTCGCCTTAACCCTCTGCCATTCTTTATTCCCCAGACGGTGCAATTTAGGCCTGCGGATATGGAAACTAAGGTATTTCTGCACCAGATGCATCGAGTCAACCGGAACATAGAGCTTTTCCTGACGGTCATATTCAATAACCAGATGATCCCGGAACTTATCCTTGACCTTAATCCTGTTTAACCCCAAAAACCTTCCCACCCCATGCTGATTATGGACAACATAGTCGCCCAGCTTTATGTCTATAAAGCTTGATAAAGGAAATTCTTCGGTAATCGGATTGGTTTTAAAAGAGGAATGCTTATTATTTCTGAGGATAATAACAATACGGTGTTCCCAGAGAAGCTGAGCAGTCTTAGGGTTAAAACTTTTTATTGAAACTATGGAGTCATTTTCCAGCTCAATGCGGACGGGAAGCTCAAAAGAATTGGGGAATATGTCAATCACGCCCCCGCGGCGCGAGAAATCACCTTCCTCTGATACGCTCTCCTGCCTCTTATACCCGAAATCTACCAGGCCAGAGAGAAGCCGGTCCGAATCAATATTCAACCCTGAGTATATTTTCAGGGATTTAAACATAGCCTATCAGGCCTTTGCCTTATGGCGGCCAAAGGCAAGCACTAAAGGCGAGGCGATATAAACCGTAGAGTATATCCCGGATATAAAACCTACCAGCAAGGTAAAAGCAAAGTTGTTCAAGACTTCCCCCCCGTAGATAAATATCGAAATCACTACCAGCAAGGTAAGGCCGGTAGTCAGGATAGTCCTGGCCAGGGTTTGATTAACGCTTAAATTTATAAGCTCATAGAGGCTCAGCTTACGGTTAACACGCATATTCTCCCTTACCCGGTCATAAATTACGATTGTATCATTGATAGAATAACCGGCTATGGTAAGAAAGGCGGTAATACTCAAAAGGTCAATCGGCCTGCCGGTTATAATCAAGAATATGAAGGCCACCAAGACATCGTGTATCAGGGCTACCACACCGGCAAAGGCAAAATTGAAATGCTTGAACCTGAAAGCCACATAAATTAATATGATAATCAACGCCCAGGTCAATGCCCAGAGCGCCTTATCCTTTAAATGCTTACCGGCAACAGGCCCGACGCGCTCAATCCTTAAGACGTCAATTTCATTCCCTGCAAAGGCCTCCTTAAGCTTTAAAAGCAGCTCATCAGACTTATCCTCGGATGTCCTAATCAAAACTACCTTAGGATTGTCCTTAAACTGCTGGATAATCGCGCCACCCAACCCCACCTCATTAAGCACCGTGCGCACCTGCTCAACATCAGGCGCCTCTTTAAAACTATACTCCTGCATTTGTCCGCCGGCAAAATCAATACCGTAAATATCCTTGCCCTTCTTAAAATAAAAGAACAAACCCGTAATAATTACCGCTAAAGAAATAAAATAAAATATCCTGCGCCTCTTTATAAAATCAAATTTTGTCTCTCCGATAAGCTTTAACATGGGAAGAGAATTCCTGATTAACCCGAAATGAAGAAGTAGCTCAAGGATGGTGCGAGTCACCACTATCGCCGTAAACATGCTTGCTATGATACCTATGGTTAAAGTAACCCCGAAACCCTTAATTGCCCCCGTGCCGATAGAGATAAGTATAACCGCGGCAAAGAGAGTGGTGATATTAGAATCAATAATTGCGGTAAATGCCCTGGAATAACCGTTAGCTATGGCGCTGCGCAAAGTCTTTCCCAAAGAAAGCTCCTCGCGGATCCGCTCATTAATCAGGACATTCGCATCAACAGCCATACCCAGGGATAGAATTACGCCTGCGATACCGGGCAAGGTCAGGGTAGCTACTGAGGCCCCGAATAAATACGGCAGCATCCCTAAACAACCCAAGATCATCAGCAAGTTTAAGACTAATGCTATATTGGCAATAACCCCGGCGAGCAGATAGTAAATTGCCATAAACACCAATACCAGGGTAATACCTACAAGCGTAGCATTGATACCCTTGGCAATCGAGTCTTTCCCCAGCAGAGGGCCAATAGTACGCTCCTCTTCTACTATAATCGCTGCGGGTAATTTACCGTGCTTAAGTATCTTTGCTAAATCCTGCGCCTGGTCAACTGTAAAGCGCCCGCTGATAACCGCCTCTCCCGAGGGAATCGCCTCTTTTATATTCGGGGCAGACTGCACCTTTCCGTCAAGGACAATCGCCAGCCTCCTGCCTATATTAGCCGCGGTAACCTGCGCAAACTTTTTTGCCCCCTCGCTATTAAAACGCAGGGAAACAACCTGTCCGCCGAAATCAGCCTGGCTGAAACTGACCATAGCATCGCTTAAGGCGTCTCCGGTCAAAACCGCCTCACTCTCAAGAAGCAGGGGCTCAGAATCATCTTTGGTGTATCTGATCTCGTATCCCTGGGGGACATCACCGCTTAAAGCCGCCCTGAATTTCTCCGTATCAACAGACACCAGTTTAAATTCTAATAACCCGGTCTGCCCCAGTTTACTTAACGCCCGCTCCCTGTCGGTAACTCCGGGTAACTGCACAAGTATTTCATCAATCCCGTGCCTCTGTATGGAAGGCTCGCTTACCCCAAGGTCATCAATCCTGTTTCTCAGTTTCTCAATAGCTAAATCCGTAACCCCTTCACGGGCATCCTCGGGCAAATTACCGGTATCCACCTTAAGTAAAAGCTGCATACCGCCCTGCAGATCCAAGCCTAAATTTATCCTCTTCTCAAAAGGAAAAGCAAAATATGCGCACAAACCGATAATGCAGACAATAAATATAGACTTATATAATACTCTCTTCTCCATTAAAAATGCCTCCTAAAGGGGTTGCGATAAACCTATTTCTTGATGAACGCTATGCAGTTTTTCTCAAGCTCGATTTTTACGTTCTCATCTATCCTTAAGATAACCGTCTTATCCTTAACATTGATAATTGTGCCGTGGATTCCGCTGGCCGTTACTACCTCATCATTCTTGGCCATATTGCTTAGCATCTTCTGGTGTTCTTTCTCTTTCTGTTTCTGCGGCCTTATCAGCATAAAGTAAAAAATCACAAAAATGAGCGCTAAGGGCAGCAAGTTTAATATCGGATTAGGTGCTTGTGGCTGCATTTTTATTCTCCTTTTTTAGAAATCTTTTTGATGAGGCTCTTAACCGTAACCGAAGGCTGAGCGCCTTTCTTAATCCACGCGTCTATCTTGTCCTTCTTTAGCTTTGATTCTCCGGTTAAAGGGTTATAAAATCCCACCTCCTCTAATGCCCGGGCGTCCCTGCCCTTTCTCTCATCCATAACCGAAACCCTGAAATACGGCTTACCCTTAGGATTCTTGCCTATTCTTCTTAACCTTATGCGGACTGCCATTGATTGCCTCCTTATTAGTTGGTAATTGCCTCTATTAAAGCCCTGGCCTTATTCACTGTTTCAATATACTCCCTATCGGGAATAGAATCCGCTACGATTCCTGCCCCGGCCTGCACATAGGCCTTATCCCCCTTAATCACTATGGTCCTTATAGTAATACAGGTATCCAAATTGTGCAAGAAACTAAAATAACCGACGCATCCGGCATAAGGCCCGCGCCTGGTATTCTCCAATTCATCGATTATCTTCATCGCCGCCACCTTGGGGCTGCCGGAAACCGTGCCCGCGGGGAAAGCTGCTTTTAAAACATCATAAATATCATAACGCCGATTGTCAAGTATTCCCTTCACCTCGCTTACAAGGTGCATGACATGCGAGTATTTTTCGATATTCATAAACTCACTTAAAGACACCGTGCCAATTTTACAGACCCTCCCCAAATCATTCCTCCCCAAATCTACAAGCATAAGGTGCTCAGCGCGCTCTTTCTTGTCCTTAATCAACTCATTAGCCAGGCGGGCATCTTCAGCCTTGTCCCTGCCTCTTGGGCGCGTACCGGCAATAGGCCTGGTCTGGATTAAACCATCCTCACAACGGATTAGCATTTCCGGAGAAGCGCCTACGATAGTTAAATCTTTAAATTTTAAGAAATACATATACGGGGACGGATTAAGGCTGCGCAAGGTACGATAAATAGCAAAGGGGTCCCTGGAGGTCCTGATCTTAAACCGCTGCGACAAAACCACCTGTATAATATCCCCGTTCTTGACATACTCCCTGGCGCAGCTGACGATCTTCTTAAACTCGCCTTTTGTGAAGTTTGAAGAAGGCTTACTGGCCGCTGGGGACCGAGAGGCTTTCTTTTCTTTATAAGATAGTGATAAACGCGCAAAAATTCGCTCAATCTTTCTTAAGCAATCCCGGTATATCTTTTCTTTCGCCGGCAACGAAAGAAGGCCTTCTCCCGGAATAATAGCATTGCTTACAATCTTGATGGTATGTTTTACATGGTCAAAAACCAAAATCGTGTCCATAAGCATAAGGATAGTATCCTCAAGCCCAAGCTCATCCTCATTCCTGTCCGGTATATCCTCAAAAAACCTGACCATATCATATCCGATAAACCCCACCATCCCTCCGCAGAAACGCGCAAGCCCCTTGATACGCGCGCACTTAAACTGGCGCATAATTTTCTTAACCTCATCTAACGGGGAAAGCGCCGTTGTAAACCTTTGACGCCTCTTCTCCTGCACATAGTCTATCTCAATCTCCCCGCCCTTAGACTTAAATATTAAACTCGGGGATACCCCCATAAAAGAATACCGGGCAAGCTTTTCCTGGCCCTCTACCGATTCAAGCAAGAACGCATAATCGCTCATTTTTATCTTAAGGAAGGCAGAGACCGGAGTATCCAGGTCGGCATTTATCTCCTTATAAATCGGGATAACATTGCTCTTTTTGCTTAATTTCAGGAATTCCTTTAAATCCAGGCTATACATTTTATGTTTATTTAATTCTCCTGTAAAAACATGTGCGCATACCGGTGTGGCAGGCAACCCCCACCTGCCTTACCTGGATTAAAAGCGCGTCCATATCGCAATCATAAAATAAAGACTTAACAAACTGGAAATGCCCCGAGGTCATCCCCTTGACCCAGTACTCTTTACGCGAACGCGACCAGAAGCAGGTCTTCCCCAGCTTAAGGGTCCGGCGCAAAGACTCCTTATTCATATATGCCACCATAAGCACTTCTTTACTTTTATAATCCTGTATTATAGCCGGGATTAAACCCTTCTTGTCAAACTTCAACGATCCTATCCTGAATTTGCACTTTTCTTTCATAATCTTACCGCTATACCTTTCTCCTTTAAATAACTTTTAACTTCAGCTACGGAATATTCGCCATAATGAAAAATAGAAGCCGCCAAGGCGGCATCAGCCCCGGTCTTGGAAAAACAATTGAAAAAATCCTCAAGCTTACCCGCTCCGCCCGAGGCAATAACCGGGACATTCACCGCTTTGGAGATTGCATCGGTAAGCTCCAGATCATAACCATCCTTTGTACCGTCATAATCCATACTGGTTAAAAGTATCTCTCCGGCGCCCAGGCCTGCCCCTCTTTTTGCCCATTCCAGCGCGTCCTCTCCGGTAGGGGTGCGGCCTCCGTTTATATAAACTTCCCAGTTCCCGGATGAAGCCTTCTTGGCGTCAATAGCCAGCACGACGCACTGGCTGCCGAATTTCCTGGAGGCATCCAGGATTAGCTCCGGAAACTTGACCGCCTGCGTATTTAGGGATACTTTTTCCGCTCCGGCATTCAGAAGGCTGCGTATATCTTCCAGATCACCTATCCCGCCGCCGACAGTAAAAGGCGTAAAAATATTGCCGGCAATTCGCTCCACTAAACCAACAAGGGTCTTGCGCTTCTCAAAGCTGGCCGTAATATCAAGAAAAACCAGTTCATCCGCCTGTTGCTTATCGTAAATCCTGGCCACCTCAACAGGATCGCCGGCATCCTTAAGGCCTAGAAATTTTACGCCCTTTACCACCCTGCCCTCTTTTATATCAAGGCAGGGGATGATACGTTTGGCAAGCATTTATTTTACCTTTTTATCCAGGTATACCCTTAAGAGTTCCCAGGTTTTCTTGCCGACCTTGCCGTCAACACTGATATTATTGGCTCTCTGGAAAGACTTAATTGCCTCACGCGTCTGGCCTCCCATGCGGCCGTCTATCTTTCCGGGATTATAACCGGCATTCCTTAAGGCGGCCTGAATCTGTTTTACGCTCGGACGAGACTTTGACTCTATGCTGACAGCCTCCTTTACGGGAGTTATCCTCTCCTGCATCGCCCTGTCCAAATCATCCCTAAGATTAGCTATCTCCTGATCCTTGCTCTCCAGGCTACCCTCTAAAGCTGAGATCTGCCCCTTTAAACCCTGAATCTCCAGGTCTTTCTTTTTACCCAAAGTAGCGCATCCGCTTGTGGAAATTAAAATTACAACCGCGATTATACCCAAGAACATTTTTTGCAGCATCTCACCCCCTCCTTCTTTTTCTTAAGAGAACTTCAAAGCCTGCGGCAGGGTAAACTTCCCCTCATATAAAGCCTTGCCGATAATCACAGCGCTTAGGCCTTCTCTCTCCAAACTTTTTAATTTATCCAAATCCCCCAATCTGGATATCCCCCCTGAAGCAACCACCTTGATCCCGGTAGCCTTCAACACCCTCTTCATCTCTTTTATATTGGGGCCGCTCAAGGTCCCGTCTTTTAAGGTATCGGTATAAATCAGTTCCTTAAACCCTAACTTTTTTAAAGACAAGCAGAATTTAAGCGCATCCCTATTTTTATAACCTGCCTTCCAGCCCTTAACCATAACCTTGCCTTCTTTGACATCCACCGCCACAATAATCTTTTCCTTAAAAGTTGACAGCGCCTTCCTCAGAAAAACTTCATCTTCCACCGCCTTAGTCCCGAGGACGACCCTGGCTACCCCTGAACCAAGCACGCTCTTAATTGCTGACAGGCTCCTTATCCCCCCGCCGAATTCCACAGGCACTGAAATGGCTTTTACGATATCCTTAACCAAATTAAGATTTTTAGGCCTGCCGCTGAATGCGCCGTCTAAATCAACAAGGTGCAGAAATTTCGCCCCCTGCCTTACCCAATGCCGGGCGACCTTAACCGGATCCCTGGAGTAGACTTTTTTGTTAAACTTGCCCTGGACCAGCCTGACCACAGCCCCGTCTTTCAAATCTATAGCAGGGATTATCAGCATAACCTTGCAAAATTTCCTATAATCTTTAAGCCGGCCTCCTGGCTCTTCTCAGGATGAAACTGCACCCCGAACACATTATCCCATTGGACAAAACTGGCAAAATTCAAGCCGTATTCAGTAGTCGCGGCAATAATAGCCTTATCTTTAGGCTGCGGGTAATAAGAATGGCAAAAATACAAATAAGGCCCTTCTTCAACTCCCTCCAGCAAAACAGACCTATCCCCGCCGCTGCTTTTTATCTGGTTCCATCCCATATGCGGAACCTTAAGATCTCCGGAAGGAAACCTTCTCACCTTTCCCCTTAATACGCCTAAACCTTTTTTATTTTTTGCCTCTTCGCTTTCTTCAAATAAAAGCTGCATCCCGAGGCAAATGCCCAAAAAGGGTTTTTTATTCTTTATCCCGTCCTTAATAACCGAAACCAGCCCCTGCTCCCGCAGTTGGCACATAGCCTCATCAAACGCGCCCACCCCGGGCAGGACTACCTTTTCGGATGCGGAGATATCTTTAGGGTTATTGGTAACCGATACCTTAGCGCCGCAAACCTCAAGCGCCTTTTTAACGCTATGAATATTACCCATACCGTAATCTATAAGGGCAATCATAGGTTAATCAATTATCCCTTTTGTGGAAGGCACGCCCTTTCTTCTGGGGTCAACCTGGGTAGCCTGATCCAGGGCTATGCCTAAGGCCTTAAAGACAGGCTCAAGGGTAGTATGCAAATCGCTGCTTACCGGGCTTACCTTTACATTAATATTCATCCCCAGTTGTTTTGCCAGTCCCTCAAAAAAATGCCCGGCATCTTTTAAGGCGTAACCATCAGAGGCCTTTATCACTGAATCCGGCCTATCGCAGACAAAGGTATATGTAGGCCTTCCGCTTATATCAATCACCACGCTGGCAACCACCTCTTCCATCGGGACAGAAGAAGAGCCAAACCTCTTAATCCCTTTCTTATCTCCCAGCGCCTTCTTAATAGCCTGCCCTAAAACAATCCCTATATCCTCATTAGTATGATGAATATCTACCCTTAAATCGCCTTTGGCATTTATCTCTAAATCCATAAGGCCGTGAAAAGCGAATAATTCCAGCATATGATCCAAGATCCCGATGCCGGTTTTAATCTTAGACTTACCCGAACCGTCAATATTTAACTTTATTGAAATATCCGTTTCCCTGGTTTTTCTTTTTATATCGGCAACTCTGTTTTTCATCTTAATCCTCTCTTAGAATCTTACCTTAACCGAATCCAAATGCCTGGCCAGGCCCTCTATTGAAGCAATTTTCTCCAGCGGGTCCTTCATCTTCTCAAGCGCCTTCCTGGAATAACTTATAATGTGGCTGCTCTTTAAAAAGTCCGATACCGATAAACCGGAGAAAAACCTCGCCGATCCGCCCGTAGGCAGGACATGGCTTGGCCCGGCGACATAGTCGCCTACGGCAGTGGGGCTGAAAGGCCCCAAGAATACCGCGCCGGCATTCTTTATCCCTTTTAAAATACGGTTAGGGTTGTTTACCAGAATCTCCAAATGCTCAGGGGCAATCTTATTGCTGATCTCAACAGCCTCATCCAAATTCTTAACCAATATGATAAAACCGTCCGCTCCCTCAAGCCTGGATTTTACCTCTTTAGCCAGGCCCTTGGAATTAGTGATAAGCACGGCCAAACCCTTGGCGTGCTCTGCCTGGGCAGCTAAATCCGCGACAATAAATTTAGGGTTGCTCAAACGATTGGCAATAATAACCAGCTCAGTGGGGCCTGCGATCATATCGATATCCACCTGGCCGAAGACCTGCCTTTTAGCCTCGCTGACATAAATATTTCCCGGCCCCACAATTTTATCAACTGCCAAAATAGTTTTGGTGCCATAGGCCAGGGCGGCAATCCCCTGGGCGCCTCCAACCCTGTAGATCTCGTCAACTTTTAATAAATTTGCCATCACCAATATATGCGGATTTATAAAACCATTCTTATCCGGCGGAGAAATAAGCGCTATATTCTTAACCCCGGCAATCTTTGCCGGTAAAACAGTCATATATACGGTAGAGACCAAAGGCGCTGTCCCGGCAGATATATATCCCCACCCTCTCAAGCGGGGTATAATTCTCTCCTACCACTGCCCCGTCAGAATCTTTAATCCTCCAGGATTTCTTTAATGCCTTGCGGTAGAAACGATTTACATTCTCTATCACCACTTTAAGGCTGGAGACAAAATTCGGCGATATGTTCTGGTATGCCCCGCTTATCTCGATAGCCGAAACCTTTAACTGGCGAGGCAATAGCTTAACCCTGTCAAATTTACGGGTATACTTCAATAAGGCCTCATCCCCCATAAGCCTGACATCATCAATAATCCTTCTAACCTTCTCCTCAACGCGCCCCTTCCTGAGGTTTGAACGGTTACAGATTTTATCTAATTGTTTGCTGGTTGCCCTTATAATCTTCATTTATCCTCTCGCCTTAGATCTTTAATTATACCTTTTAATTCCTCAAAAGCCAATGTAAAATTTTCCGGCTTGCCTCCTCCTGCCTGGGCAAAATCTTTTCTGCCTCCGCCGCTTCCGCCTATAATAGGGGCAACCTGCTTTATCAAGGATAAGGCATCAATCCCCCGGGAAATCAAATCCCCGGTAACCCCGATCACCAAAAAGGCCTTCTCCTTTGCCTTAGAGCCCAAGACAATCACGGATAGCCCTGCCTTCTCCTTGACCAAATCCATAAGCCTGCGCAGGGAACTCATATCTAGGCCCTCTCCTTGCCAGGCGATCAAATCAATATCATTGATCCTATTAAGCTTATTCGCAATTTTAGGGGCTAATTCCTGCAGGGTTTTATTAATCTTAGCCCCTTCTTCTTTTTCCTTTTCCTTAAGCAAGGCCAGTTCCTTCTTCTTTTTATCCTCCTGCTCAACCCTAAGCCTTTCTTCTTCCATAAATCTTTCGGCATAGCCAGCGGTTACCCCCTCAATCCTTCTTATTCCGCTGGCAACAGAACCTTCCTGGGTGATCTTTATTAATCCGATCTCTTCCGTATTCTCAAGGTGAGCGCCGCCGCAAAACTCCATTGAGATATCGCCTACGGAAACTACCCGCACATTCTCCCCGTATTTTTCTCCGAAGAAAGCTAAGGCCTTAGTCTTCCTGGCATCCTTCAGGCACATCTCCTTTACCTCTACGCGGTGCCTGCCGCAGGCATATTCATTCGCGATATCTTCAACCATCTTCAGCTCTTCCCTGCTTAAACCCTTAAAATGCGTAAAATCAAAACGGAACTTCTCCTCGCAGACTAAAGAACCCTGCTGCTGGACGTGCGGCCCCAAAACCTTTCTTAAGGCAGCCTGCAATATATGGGTCGCGGTATGATTACGGGAAATACCAAGCCTGCGCTTGGCGTTAATTTTAGCGGTTAAGGTTGCGCCTTTTTTAAAACTTCCGGATTTTACCCTGCCGATATGCAAAATAAGGTTATCAATTTTTTGGGTATCCATAACTTCAAATATGCTCTCTCCGCTTACCAATTCACCGGTATCGCCCACCTGGCCTGCGGACTCAGGGTAAAAACAGCTTTGATCAAGTATGATTTCCAGCTTTTCTCCGGCAAACCCCTCCTCAACCTCTTTGCCCTTATTCAGCACTGCCTCTATCCTTGCCTCAGCGCAGTATTCTTTATAGCCGAGGAATTTAGTCTCTTTCAATTTTAACCCCAGGCCTTTAGCGTCAAAAACATCGCCCTTCATTGCGCTTTTCGCCCGCGACCTTTCTTTCTGAAGGTTAAGCTCTTCATTAAAGGCCTCTTCGCTGAAACTGATCCCCTCTGCCAAAAGCCACTCCCGGGTCAGATCAAGAGGTATACCGTAGGTATCATAAAGCTCAAAGGCAATCCTCCCTGCCTTAACCTTATCCTCATTTTTTATCAGCCCGGAAAATTTTTCCTTAAAAAGTAACGCGGTTGAACTCAGGGTATTGATAAAATTGTTCTCCTCATTTAAAACCACCAAAGCTACCGCCTCCTGCTTATCCTTTAAATCCGGATAAGGCTTTTGCATAACCTCCGCCACTACAAAAGTTAGCTTATTTAAAAAAGGCTTATTTATTCCAAGGGCCCTTAAATGCAGGATGCTCTTGCGGATAATTTTTCTTACCACATAGCCCCTGCCCTCATTGGAAGGCATAATCCCGTCATAAATAGAAAATGTTACCGCCCTTATATGGTCGGCTATAGCGCAGCAGCAACTTAATTCAAAGGCAGCCCCTTTCGGGGAAGGCTCCCTTTCTTGCCGCATTATCTCATTTATAATCGGCCGGAATAAATCCGTTTCAAAATTATTCTGCTTGCCCTCCATAACCGCAGATAACCTCTCCAGGCCCATCCCGGTATCAATATTCTTATTCGGCAAGGGCTCAAGCGCCCCGCCTTCCTTGCGGTTAAACTGGGTAAAAACCAGGTTCCAGATCTCTACAAACCTTCCGCAGCCGCATGAAGGGTTGCATACCTCTTTAGCGCAGCCCAGCCCCTGGCCAAAATCATAAAAGATCTCTGAACATGGCCCGCACGGGCCGTTAGGGCCTTTCGTCTTTGCCTCCGCAGGCCAAAAGTTATCTTTATCTCCAAGCTTAACGATCCTCCCTTCAGGAAGGCCTATGGAATCTTTCCAGATTTTATATGCCTCATCATCATCTTTGTAAACCGAAACCCAGAGCTTTTCTTCTTTTATCTTTAACTCCCCGGTCAAAAATTCCCATGCCCAGGAGATTGCCTCCTGCTTAAAATAATCCCCAAAAGAGAAATTTCCCAGCATCTCAAAGAATGTATGGTGGCTGCTGGTCTTGCCGACCTTATCCAGGTCATCGGTACGCAGACAACGCTGCGATGTAGCGGCGCGCTTAAAACCAGCATCAAAACCCAAGAATTCCCTTTTGAACTGGTTCATACCCGCCGGGGTAAATAAAACAGTAGGGTCATCTTTAGGCACAAGCGAATCGCTTTCAACTATCTTATGGCCCTTGGATTTAAAAAATTCCAGGAATTTCTCTCTTAAAACATCTGCTTGCATATTTTATTCAAGGTATCCATAACCACTTCAGGTGAGAATCCGCGGCGAAGCAGGTAGGCATAAGTGCGGTTTCTTGCTTTGGGCAATCCAACATCCTTAATCCTGGCCAGCCTATCCCTTGCCAACTCCTCTATTATCCTGCTTTCGCAATAACCCTTTTTTGCCTGCTCAATCCCCTCTTCCAAAACATCCCTGGGGACACCTTTTATCTTTAACTCCCGGCTAATCCTCTTTAAGCCGAAAGAACGGCCAAGACGGGAACTTATCCAGGCCTTCACAAATACCTTATCATCTATAAATTTCTTCTCCTTAAGAAAAAGGAGCGCCTCTTTAATCTCTTCATCCAGAAATTTCTTTTGCTTAAGGCGCCGGTAGAGCTCAGCTTCGCTGCGTAACCTGTACTTAAGCAGCAGGAAAGCGTATTCTTTTACTCTTTCGTTAGGCAACGCTGATCTTCTTCCTTATTTCTTTCTCAATTGTATCTGAAAGCTTCTGGTTTTCCTTAAGCGCCTTCATTGCGGTATCCCTGCCCTGGCCGATCTTCTCGCCGTTAAAGGAAAGCCACGTCCCGGATTTAGCGATTACCTCAAGGGTAACCCCGGCATCCAAAATTGTACCCACCTTATTGATGCCTTCATTATGCAGGATATCAAATTCTGCCTCGCGAAAAGGCGGAGCAACCTTATTCTTAACCACCCTTACCCTAACATGGCCGCCCATTACCCTGTCTGCTTCTTTTATGGTAGCAATCCTGCGCACATCCAGCCTTACCGAGGAATAGAATTTAAGCGCCCGTCCCCCGGGAGTAGTCTCGGGAGAGCCGAACATAACCCCGATCTTCTCTCTTAACTGGTTAATGAAAATTAATGTGGTGCGCGATTTGCTTATTGCGGCGGTTAATTTTCTTAAAGCCTGGCTCATTAAGCGCGCCTGCAGGCCCATATGGGAATCTCCCATATCGCCTTCAATCTCCGCGCGGGGGGTTAAGGCTGCCACCGAGTCCACAACCACCAAGTCCACGGCATTGGAACGCACCAATGTCTCGGCAATCTCAAGCGCCTGTTCGCCAGTATCAGGCTGGGAGATTAAAAGATCGTCTAAATTTACTCCGATAAGCTTTGCATAGGTAGAATCAAAGGCGTGCTCTGCGTCGATAAAAGCGGCAACCCCGCCTTTTTTCTGTATCTCCCTGATGGCAGTTAAGGTTAAAGTAGTCTTTCCGCTTGCCTCAGGCCCGAAGATCTCCACCACTCTCCCGCGGGGAAGCCCGCCTACCCCTAAAGCCAGATCCAGGGTAAGGGCACCCGTAGGTATAGTCTCAACGTTAGCCTTAACATGCGAACCCAGCTTCATAATTGAACCTTTTCCAAACTGCTTTTCGATCTGGGCTAAGGCCAATTCCAGCGCCTTGCTCCGGTCGGAAATATTCTGCTGCAACTCTTCTTTTTTATCCCTGGTAACCATTATAACCTCCGCTTTTTTAGTTTTAGATTAGATATTATAACTTACCTAAATACGAGTGTCAAATAAATACTCACCCCCTTCCCCTCTAAAACAATAGACGCAGCCCTGCCCTAAATCTAACCTAAATTTAATGATAATTTGAGGTTTTTATAAAATATTGCGGGTAAGCGGGTAAGAACCCGAAGAACCGTCCCCCTTATACCTCGCTTGCTTGACAGGGCCTCAAAAGTATGGTAGATTTAACTCATTATGGAAGAACTCCTTAAGCTTAAAAACGAGCTCGAACGCACAAAATTGGAGCTGGAAATACTCTATGAAATCTCCAATGCCATGCGTACCACCTTAAAACTGGATGAAATTCTATATATTATCCTTACCGGAGTAACCGCGCACATAGGCCTTGGGTTTAACCGCGCCCTTCTATTTTTGATCAACGAAAAAGACGGATTAATTGAAGGCAAGATGGGCATAGGCCCTGAAACGGGAGAGGAAGCAAACCGCATCTGGGGGCTGATAGAAGGCGAGAAAATGGATTTAGACGACCTGATAAACGCCTACAAAAACACAAACCGGGCTGAACAGGGTTTCGATTCCGGCTTCAACAAACAGATACAGCGTTTAAGATTTTCAACACACGATGCCAACGAAAGCCTCCTCTCTCTGGTAGCCCAGGAAGGAATGCCGCTGCATCTAACCAAAGAGACTATCCCAAATTACAAAACTAGCCCTATAGTCCAGCTTTTAAAGAGTGACGAGCTGGTATTGATACCCTTAAAGGCAAAGAATAAGATTAACGGCATAATCGTAGCTGACAATTTTATCAACCGCGAGCCGATTACTAAAGATAACATCCATATGCTCACCATGCTCGCCAACCAGGCAGGATTGGCAATTGAAAACTCGCAGCTCTACGAAAAAACCGTTATGCTCGCGCATCTGGACAGCTTAACGGAATTATGGAACCACGGCTATTTCCAGTTTCTCCTCAACACTGAACTTGAAAAATCACGCGGAAGGCAAAAACCGCTAAGCCTGATCATGCTTGATATAGATTCTTTCAAGGTATACAACGACGCTGCCGGGCATCAGGCCGGAGATAAAATTTTGAAAGAACTGGCGACCTTGCTTAAGAATCAGTCCCGTAAAATGGACTTTGTCTGCCGTTATGGCGGAGAGGAATTCGCAATAATCCTCCCCCAAACCGACAAAAAAGAAGCGCTCATGATCGCTGAGCGCCTGAGAATGGACACCGAGAAATACCCCTTTATCAACGAAGACCTTCTACCCGATAAAAAACTAACCGTAAGCTTGGGGATAGCCTCTTTCCCTGAAGACGGCCTGCTCCCCGCAGAACTCATTGCCGCCTCTGACAAATTCCTTTATCAGGCCAAGAATAAAGGCCGCAATAAAACCTGCTGCTAAACAGCCCCGGAGACCGCCTCCAGTTCTTTATCCTTTTCCTTAGCGAATTTTACCGAGACTATCTTCGATATACCCGATTGCTCCATAGTAATCCCGTACATCACATCGGCATTAATAATGGTTTTCTTGTTATGGGTAATTACTATAAACTGGGAGTTCTGCGAGAACTCCGTAAGCGCGCGGGCGAACCTGTCCACATTAGCCTCATCCAAGGCCGCGTCAATCTCATCAAGTATGCAGAACGGCGAAGGCTTTACCTTAAAAATGGCAAAGATCAAAGCAATCGCAGACATGGACTTCTCTCCGCCGGATAAAAGCAACACATTCTGCAGCTTCTTTCCCGGAGGACGGCAGATAATTTCAATACCCGACTCTAGCGGATCGCTCTCATCCACCAGATAAACTTGCGCGTCGCCTCCGTTAAAAAGCAGGCGGAAGTAATTACGAAACTCTACCCGCACCTTCTCAAAGGTCTCCATAAACATCTGTTTTGTGGTGCGGTTAATCTTTAATATCGCCTGGTGCAAGGCGTCCTTAGCCTGGCTAAGGTCAGCCTGCTGCTGGATAAGGAAATCATAGCGTTTCTTTAATTCGTCATATTCCTCAATCGCAACCAGGTTAACCGTCCCGTAAGAATCCAGCTTGCCCTTTAAGGCCTCTATCTCTGCGAAAAGCGCCTGCCGGCCTATCTCTTCGGAAGGCACCTCAACCGCATCAAGGTCAATTTTATAAGCCTGCAGCATCCTCTCTTTCAGGGTATTGTATTTATATTCTATCTCCTTATCCTGCATCTGAAGCTCATGCAGCCTCTTCTTCAAATTATCGAGCTCTTTCCTGTCTTTTTCTACCTTTAAAACCACATCCTCAGCCCCCGAAGAAAACTCCTGATAACGCGCCTCCGCTACTTTTAGCGCCTCACGCTTTTCTTCTATGCTCTTCTCAAAATCAGCCAGCCTTTCTTTGCACTCCTTTATCTCTGACTCCATTGACCCTGTTTTATTCAGGGATTCCTGAATCTGCCTCTGGATATTATCAAAATTATCCTTGTCATGCGAGAAAGTCTCCTCTAAAAGCCTTAAGGTAGCCTCATCAGAGACTATACGTTTATGCAAAGACTCCAGTTCGGTCCTTACCTGAGTAATAACCACCAAAAGGTCCTCCCTAAGCTTGCTATTTAAAGAAATATTCTCTTCCTCTCTCAATATGGAATCTTCGCTCATGCGCTGGCTATTGCTCAGATCCGCAAGCTGCGCCTGAGCAGTTTTTATATTCCCCTCAAGCACGCCCAATTCCTTCTGCACCTCAGTTAGGTCTAAAACTATCAGATCCTCTTCCTCCCTGATCTTATTAAACTGCTCCAATACCGTTTGGCGCGAGGTCTCTTTATTAGCGAGGTTAATCTCAAAAGAACGCAACTCCTCCCCCAAGGATACAATCCCCTTGTTTATTTCATCTATATGCGCCTCTTTAACCTGCTTAGAGATTCTTAATGTCCCCATACCCTCCTCTATGCGCCCTATCTTCACTTCAATATTATGGGTATCCAGCTCTATGGGCTTTGCCTCTCCGGTTAACTTGAAATTTGCCGGCCCAAAATAAGCCTTATCTTCGTCATCTAAATTAACCGCGCTGTTTACCTGTATGACCAGCCCGTTAGTTTTATCCGCCGGAAGCTTATCCAGATAAACCAGGGCATTTACGGTCTCGGCCTTATCCAGGTACTTTGCCTTAAGCTCTTCCAAAAAGGCCTTGTGGGACTCAAGGGCAAGTTTCTGTTTTTCCAATCCTTCAATCTCGGTATTAATAGAGCTTAAGGAACGGTTCTCATCTTCAAGGCTTAACTTGCCTGAGGCTATCCTCTGGATACATTCATTGACCGAATTGCGCGCCGCGTTAACCTCCCCGGTGACCTTAGCAAGGTTCTCCTCGGTTATTGACTTCTCCTCGTAAATCTTTGCCTTCTCAATCTCAAGCCTCTTTTTACGGGCCAGGAAAACCTGCTCCTGGGAATTAAATTCCGAGATTTGATTCCTGCTCTGGGCTATCCTGCCGGCAAGGTCCACAATCTCTTTCTTGAAGCCTGAAATGTTTTCAAGCGAACGCTTAATGCCTGAAGCAAGGCTTGAGATCTTGATATCCTTTTCAGCCAAATCCCTGGACTTATCTTCAATTAAACCCTTTAATCCGTCATACTCGCTTTTGACGCTTTTAAGCTTATCCTCCTCGATCCTTAACTTAGCCTCCAGATGGATTACCTGCTCATTCAGGTATTCCCTGGCGGCATTCAACTCCTGGATCTTCTCGCGGTTAAAATTCATACGCTCGTTATTTCTCACCACTTCATTCTCAAGGCCCATCAGCTCATTTTTGGCATTAAGCATATTCTCTTCAAGGAGCTTCAGCTGGAAATTACGCGAGGCTATCTTAAGCTCTAATTCACTTATGGTAACAAGCAAGGCCTCTTGCGCTGCCTGCAGTTCTTTTAAATTATTAATCACAACTTCTTTTTCTCCCAACAGCGTATTCTTCTCCAAGGCGCAATAGGATACTTCTTTAGATTTAAGCTCTTCAAAACCCTCCTTATACCTGCGCGCCTTGTTCGCCTGCCTCTCCAAGCTTCCGATTTGCCTCTTTACCTCGGTGACGATATCATTGACCCGCAGGAGATTCTGGTCGGTATCTTCAAGTTTGCGTAGTGCCTCTCTTTTCTGGGCCTTATATTTTGTAATCCCCGAGGCTTCGTCAAAAACCATTCTTCTTTCTTCAGGGCGGGAGCTTAAGACTAAATCAATCTTGCCCTGGGCAATTATAGAATAACTCTCCGCGCCAATCCCGGTGCCAAGCAAAAGGTCGAGTATATCCTTTAGCCTCACCTGGTTCTTGTTCAGGAGATACTCGCTTTCACCCGAACGGAAGAGCCTGCGCGTAATAGCCACTTCGTCGTTATCAAAGTTAAAAAAACGGGCCTTATTATCAAAGGCAAGGGTAACCTCAGCCATCCCTAAGGGGTCGTGTTTGTCCGTTCCGTTAAAAATAACATCCAGCATCTCTGACCCGCGCAGGGATTTTGCCGACTGCTCGCCTAATACCCAGCGGATACTATCAAATATATTTGATTTCCCGCAGCCGTTAGGGCCTACAACAGCGGTAATTCCGGGCTCAAAATGAAGCGTGGTCTTCTCGGAAAACGACTTAAATCCTGACAGCTCTAATCTTTTAAAATACATATTCTCCCCCCTTAATGAGGTTGCGATTGCCCCTCTAACCAGGCATCAATTTTATCTTTTTTAAAACGCCATTGCCCCACAAGCTTAACCGCCGGGATTTTATTACGCTTAACCCAATCATAAATTGTGCGGCGGGTAACCTTTAAATAATCCGCTAAATCCTCAATTGTCATCAACCCGCTATTCATCATCATAAATTCCTGGGGGACGCTCCCCAAAGGGACACTCTCCGAACACTTTTCAATAAAAACAACTATCAACTGGTAATAATATAAGATATAAACCGAATTTTGTCAAGGAAAATCTTTACATTCTTTGACATTCTAATGCTAAACAGCCTATTCTAGCGATAAAAGATGCAATCCTTCTTGGATAAATAGGGACAGCGCCCATTTTTGAAAAAATGGGCGCTGTCCCTATTTAATTATGGGCGCTGTCCCTATTTAATTATTTGAGGGATTCTTTGAATTTACCGGTGAGGGCTGGAACTATCTGAAAGAGATCCCCGACTATTCCGTAGGTAGCTACCTTAAATATAGGAGCCTCGGGGTCTTTATTGATGGCGACAATTATTTTTGACGACTGCATTCCCACAAGATGCTGAATCTGCCCGGATATGCCGCAGGCAAAATAAATCTTCGGGGCAACAGTCCGTCCGGTCTGGCCTACCTGATGGGAATAAGGCATCCATCCTGCATCAACCGCAGCGCGCGAAGAACCCACTGCCGCGCCTAAAACATGGGCAAGTTCCTCTAACATCTTGAAATTCTCCGGCCCACCCATACCGCGGCCTCCGGAGACAATTATATCCGCCTCAGCTAAATTTACCAAAGATTCAATCTCTTCAACTATATCCAGAAGCTTGGTGCGCGAAACATACAAGGCGCTCTCAAAACTTTCTCTTATAATCTTTCCCTTGCGTTTCTTGTCAGGGGCCATCGGGGCAAATACCTTATGCCGCACCGTTGCCATTTGCGGACGGTAATTAGGCGATATAATCGTAGCCATAATGTTTCCGCCGAAGGCAGGCCTGGTCTGAAGCAGTATCTTTTTATCGCAATCGATATCTAAACCCGTGCAATCGGCAGTTAAACCTGCCTTGATGTTAATTGCCACGCGGGATATAAGCGACCTTCCTATATTAGTAGCCCCGCATAAAAATATCTCCGGCTTATATTTCCTGACCAGCTCCACTAAAACATTCGTATAAGGCTCATCCTGAAAATTAGCCAGCTCTGGCGCCTCTACCAGGTAAATATTATCCGCTCCGCAGAAGATAAGCTCATCAAGCTGATCCTCCATCTTATTGCCTATCAAGACGCCGCTTACCTGGCAGTTTAATTTCTTAGCCAGTTCCCGGGCTTTCCCCAATAACTCATAGGATACAGACTGCACCTTACCGTTTTTCTGCTCCAAGAAAACCCAGATGCCTTTATAATCTTTTATATCCGGCAAATCGCATTTAGCCGGGGACTTCTCAAGCAAAACCGCCTTGAACTTACAGGCGTCTTTACAGGCGCCGCAAAGAGTACATTTATGTAAATCAATAACCGCCTTTTTGTCCATGATGCGGATAGCGTCAAAAGGGCAGGCCTTAACGCAAAGCGCACAACCGGTGCATTTTTCTATAATAATCTGTATCGACATGATTAATTTACCTCGCTTCGTAATAGCCCCACTAACTCAGCGGCAATATCGGGGATCTCTCCTTTAAGCACCTGCCCGCCCTGCCTCTGGGGAGGGGTAAAAATCTTTACCACTTGCGTCGGAGATCCGCATAGCCCAATCTGCTGCGGGTCTAAATCGAGCTCCTTTTGGGTGAGTATTGTAATCTTGGCAGATTTTGCCCGCATTAATCCCTTCAAAGAAGGGATCCTGGGCTCGTTAATCTCTTTAACCACGGTTAAGAGCACCGGCAAGGAAGTCTCAATGACCTCATATCCTTCTTCAAGCATACGCTCAAGCCGCATCATTTTATCAGTAGCCTCTTCAACCTTCTTTACATAAGTTACCTGGGGTATATTCAAATGCGTCGAGATCCCCGGGCCCACCTGTGCCGTGTCTCCGTCAGAGGCCTGCTTGCCGCAGATAATAATATCGAACGCTCCTACCTTTTTGATTGCCCCGGCCAAGGTATAACTCGTAGCCCATGTATCTGAACCGGCAAAGGCGCGGTCACAAACCAAAAACCCTTCATCAGCCCCCATGGAGATAGCCTCGCGCAAAGCAGCATCTGCCTGCGGAGGGCCCATGGTGACAACACTTACCTTCCCGCCGAAACGCTCCTTTAACCTTACCCCTTCTTCAATGGCATACATATCAAAGGGATTAATGATAGACTTTACCCCTTCGCGCATAAGCGTATTTGTTTCCGGATTAATCCTTACCTCGGTTGTTTCGGGAACCTGTTTTATGCAAACTATTATATTCATATTTTATTTTGCCAGTTCTTTTATGATCTTCAAGGCTATAATCCCGCGCTGGACCTGATTAGTCCCTTCGTAAATCTGGGTAATCTTGGCATCGCGCACGTATTTTTCAATCGGGTAATCCTTCATATAACCGTAACCGCCGAATATCTGAAGCGCATCCACGGCAACCTTCATTGCTACATCCGAGGCGTACATCTTGGCCATGGCCGATTCTTTTGAAACATCCTTTACTCCGGCATCCACCATTCTCGCGGTTGAATAAACCAGGCCTCTTGCGGCCTCTACCTCGGTAGCCATATCCGCCAGCATCCACTGGATACCCTGAAAGCTGGAGATTGGCTTGCCAAATTGCACCCTCTCCTTGGCATACTTAACTGCCAACTCCAAAGCGCCTTGCGCGATCCCTAATGCCTGGGCAGCAACACCGGGACGGGACATATCAAAGGTCCTCATAGTCACGATAAAACCCATACCCTCTTTAGCTAAAAGATTTTTCGCGGGAATCTTGCAGTCGGTAAATATCAGCTCTCTGGTTGAAGATGCGCGTATGCCGAATTTATCCTCTTTCTTGCCGAAGGTAAAACCAGGAGTGCCTTTCTCAACAATAAATGCTGAAGCGCCGCGCGCGCCCTTAGCCTTATCCGTCATAGCAATAACAACATAGGTCTCAGCGTCCCCGCCGTTGGTGATAAAATGCTTGAGGCCGTTTAGGATATAATAATCCCCTTCTTTTTTAGCGGTAGTCTTGATCCCGGAAGCGTCCGAACCTGCCTCAGGCTCGGTAATTGCAAATGCGGCTACCTTTGCCCCTTTGGCTAAATCCGGGAGGTACGCCTTCTTCTGCTCATCATTGCCGAATAACACTATAGGAAAAGTCCCCAATGCCGAGGCCGCGTAGCAAACCGCGATGCCTCCGCAGGCGCGGGAGAACTCCTCAGTTGCCAGGCATAAATTCATCACGTTTGCCCCTAACCCGCCGTACTCCTCAGGGATAAAAAGCCCGAACATATCCGACTCAGCCATAACCTTTAATACATCCCAGGGGTATTCCTCGCTGATATCATATTTAGCCGCTGCCGGGCGGATCTTCTCTTCGGCAATCTTATGGGCCAGATCCTTAATCATTTTTTGTTCATCAGTTAACAGATAATCCATTCTTCCTCCTTTAAATAGGGACAGCGCCCATTTTTCTCATGAATAGCTGAAAATTATAGCATAAAATATTTATTTTACAAGATTTTTTGAAGGGCAACTTCCTGGCAATTTGGGAATTTCGGGCAATTGATGCACTCTGCCCAGATCTTATGCGGAAGGCTCGCGTGGCTTACCCTCTTGAAACCAAACTTTTTAAAATACTCCGGTTTATAAGTAAGCATAAAAACTTTTTTTATTCCTAAGCGGACAGCTTCATCCAGGCATGCCTCGGTTAACTCCCTGCCTACACCTTTGCCCTGGCGCCTCCTTAAGACTGCTACCGACTTAATCTCTGCCAAATCATCCCATGAGATATGCAAGGCAGCGCAGCCGGTAACTTTCCCCTTTTCTTCCTTAACCCAAAAATCGCGTATATTCTCGTAGAGCTCATTTAGGGAGCGCGCAAGCATAATATCCTGCTTGGCAAAAGCATTAATCATCTCCTGCATCTGCTTCACATCTTTTATCTTCGCTTTTCTAATCATTCTCTAAAATAAAGGGGACGGTCCTATTTTTAAAACTATTTCCGCTTTAAGAAAAAATAGGACCGTCCCCTTTATTTCCCACTTTATTTTATCTCCGTTCCTTTTGCTACAACCACAATCCCGGATTCGGTAACAAAAAACTTCTTCTTATCCTCGGCCAAGTCATAGCCGATAACCATTCCCTGGGGAATATTCACATCCTTATCGATGATAGCGCGTTTAACCTTGGCATACCTGCCTACATTAACCCCTTCCATAAGTATGGAGTCATATACCTCAGAAAAACTGTTTACCCTTACATTCGGAGAAAGGACCGAACGCTGCACCTTGCCTCCGGAAACAACGCAGGCGCTGGAGACTATTGAATCCAGGACCAGCCCTACCCTTCCGGCAATCTCATCACCTGAATGCACGGTCTTTACCGGAGGGAACTGTTCCTGATAAGTCCTGATCGGCCACTCCTTATCATAAAGGTTAAATGTGGGATTGACCTGGATCAAATCCATATTCGCCTCAAAATAAGCATCAATTGTCCCGATATCCCTCCAGTAAAGCGCCTCATGCTTATTCTGGTCCACAAAATTATAGGCTACTATCTTTCTCCCTTTCTTAAGCATATAAGGGATTATATCCCTGCCGAAATCATGCGAGGAGCCGATTCGCTTGACATCCTCATGCAGCTCTTCCTCAATTACCTTGCCCTTAAAAACATAAATGCCCATAGAGGCGTATATTTTATTATCATTTCCGGGAATTGTCCTTGGATTCTTAGGTTTCTCCTGAAAACCGCTTACCTTGTTGGAATCATTCACTTCCACAACGCCAAGATGCGGAGAGCTTGACTTGTCTATCTCCACCACGCCCACAGTAAGATCGGCATCATTAGCACGGTGAAAATCAATCATATCGTAATAATTCATCTTATAGATATGATCTCCGGCTAGAATCAGGACTTCATCCGGCTTATCCATATCCAGGGTATAAAGATTCTGGTATATGGCATCGGCGGTACCCAGATACCATGAATCGCTAACTCTCTGCTGAGCCGGTAATAATTCTATGAATTGCGCTAGCTCTGAAGGAAGAATATTCCACCCCAAACGGATATGCCTATGCAGCGAAGCGGATTTATACTGGGTTAATAAATATATCCTGCGCAAACCCGAATTAATGCAGTTACTCAGGGTAAAATCTACGATCCTGTAAATACCGCCAAAGGGAACCGCCGGCTTAGCCCTATCCTTGGTTAGGGGAAGCAGCCTCTCGCCTTTGCCTCCGGCCATGATAAATGTTAAAACCTTCTGCATCATTCCAGCAAATCTCCTTTGAAAAGGATTATACTACTTTAATCCCTGATCTTCAAGTATTATTGAAAACAAAGGGGACGGTCCTATTTTTCCTGGCTCTCCTTTGGCGGCCTTCCCTTAACTATGCGTGGATTCTTAATCTTAAAGCGCTCCTGATACATAGCAATAAACTCTGGGCTGCCTATATACAGATTTTTCGCAATCACAGTTGAGTTTATTATACTGCCATTGATAACAAAATTAATATAATTCTTCTGCCTTGCGCTAGGAGAGTCAGATAGTCCCCGATAAACCGGGCTAGTTGTCACAAGGCTATCCGGCTTTCCGTTTGAGTAATAATTATAGCTAGAAAATAGATATTCGCCCGGAGAGTTTACCATGCCCGCCCTTACAGGATTAAGTTCAATATATTTTCCGCATTGCAGCAAATACCGGTCATATTCAATAATATTACTTCGGAATCTATTCTGCCAAAGGTGCCCGCAATATCCGTATTTCTTTTTATAGTAGTGAAAATAACTCAAGTTAACTTGCTTCATGAATTTGGATAAATTATTTTCCGATCTCAGGTATGATATAGAATGGACATGGTTATCCATTATGCAGTAATTTAATATATCTACCCCGTTTTCATGTTTCAGTTCACATAATAAAGCGTAATACTTTAATTTATCTCCGTCATCATAAAAAATCCTCTGCCGGTTATTCCCTCTACAAACTATATGCAAAGCTGCTTCCTCAATAGGTATTATTCTCCTTGTCCTAGGCATAATTCCCTCCCTTCTACCTTAATAGACGCAGGGAGAAAAGAAATCTAACAAAAAAAATAGGACCGTCCCCTTTATTTGGGACTGTCCCCTATTTTATCTTGCGAATCAACGGCAAACAGAGAAAGCTGGTAAGGCTGGAAATAATAATAAGCCAGCTCAGGCCAATCTTAGGCAAAAGATAGGCGCCGGAAAGGTTACTTAAGACAAGCGCCAGGTTACTGACGCTGCATAAAAGGGCAAAAGAAGTGGCCTCGAGCCCTTTGATAGAACTACGCGCCATAAAATCCATCACCATAATAAATATAAACATCCCGATAAAACTGTAAACGACATCATAAATCACCGCAGTAACCGGAGTATAATAAAGGTAGCTCATGGTAGTGATTGCCCCCAGGAAAACCGAGGCGTAGAGCCACTTTTTTATATCTATCTTCTGGCTGTACCGGTAATAAAAAATTGAGCCGATGATCCCGCAGACCGTGCCCAAGGTGCTTAAAAACCCTATCCAGACCTTGCCCCAGTTGAAAATATCCCTCTGGATAAAAAATAGCGGGGTGCCAAAAGACGGCGAATATTTATAGAGGAATATAAATAGCGCCACCAGCAAAAGATATTTATCGCCAAAAAGCGCTTTCAGGTCCTGGCCTAAATGCCCTCTTTCTTTAGCGCCTCTTACGATAGTCTCGCGGTAAAAATACGCCGGTAATGTTACAATAATATATATAGGCACCAGGCAGAGAAAGGCCCCCCGGTAACCCCAAATCTGGGCAAGGTAGCCTCCGCCTACTCCCGTTATAATCCCGGCCAGAGATAAAGCAATCCACTGTACGCTCTGGATCTTTCCGGTAATATTATATTTCTTCCCTTCAACGCACATCACCCCATCCACTGCTACGTCGCGGAAAGCAGAATCGGCAGAATTTAGCGCAATTATAATAATCAGCAGAATAAGCGGCATCTCTATCAACCCTAAGGCTAAAACCAGCAATATATCCAAGCCTAAAGATATAAAGATCCACTTTTTCTTGGTAAAGAAATTATCAATTACATACCCGATCAACGGCTTAATCAGCCATGCCAAAACAGGTATGCTGGAGATTACCATTATCTTCTGCGGGGAAAAATGAAGTATTTCTTTAAGGTAGTAGAATAAACCCTGGGAAGGAAGCGCCTCTATACCCTGAGTAAAATATACGCAGCTGCTTAAGGCAAATATCCAGAATAACTTTTTATTATTTAGCGGCACCTGTGACAGGTTTTGGCTCACTAGCTACAGGGATAGCGGCTGCAGCATCCTCCTGGACAGCTTTCGGGGCAGATACGGGCTTAACATTGGCCAGCAATGACTTGCTCTGCCTGATCGATAGAATCGCAAGGGTTAAACACGTAAGAAAAAATACCGTTGCGCAAATAGTAGTAATACGCGTTAAAAAGGCGTTCGTCTTTGTCCCGAACATCGACTCAACTCCGGAAAAACTTTCAACTAACCCCCCGCCCCTGCCCCTCTGAATTAAAACCAAGACGATAAGCAATGCGCAGGCAATTACATGGATTGCGATAATAAATCCCATCATTTTAGCACCTCAGCTGCTTGTTTTACGATTTCAGAGAACGACTCAACCTTTAGGCTTGCGCCACCCACCAGCGCCCCGTCAAGATCCGGCTGTTTCATTAACTCTGCTATATTCTCCGGCTTAACGCTTCCGCCGTATTGTATCCTGACCTCCGAAGCTACTTCCTGGTTATAAAGCTTGCGCAGTAAATCGCGAATATACTTATGCACTTCCTGCGCCTGGGCCGGGGTAGCAGTCTTCCCTGTGCCTATTGCCCAAACCGGCTCATAAGCCACCACGATCTTCAAAACCTCCTCCGCCAGTAGACCTGCTAAGGCCCCTGAAAGATGGTCATTAAGTATATCAAATGTCTTGCCCGTTTCCCTCTCCTCAAGCCTCTCTCCGATGCAGACAATCGGGGTGAGCCCGGCGGATAAAGCTGCCTTTATTTTTTTGTTTACATTCTCATTAGTCTCTGCGAAAAATTGCCTGCGTTCAGAGTGCCCGATAATCGTAAAATCACACCCCGCATCTTTTAACATCTTTGCGGAAACCTCTCCGGTGAATGCCCCCTCGTCAGCCCAGTATAAATTTTGTCCTCCCAATTTTATCCCTGTTTCGCTGATTACCTCGGCAACCTCGGATAGCGCGGTAAAGGGCGGGCATAAAATTACATCCACTGCCTGCGTATCTAGTTTAAAAAGCTCCCTCTTTAAGCCGTTGCTTAATTCAATCGCCTCCTTGATAGTCTTATGCATCTTCCAGTTTCCGGCAATGATGGTTTTTCGCATTTTATTTATCGGTTAAAGCTGCTACACCCGGCAAAACCTTACCTTCCAGATATTCCAAGCTTGCCCCGCCTCCTGTTGAAATGTGCGTCATTTTATCTTCCAATTTAAATTTCGCAATCGCTGCCGCCGTATCGCCGCCTCCGATAATTGAGGTACAGTTTAATTGGGCGATAAAACCAGCGACATCCTTTGTGCCCTTGCTGAATGCGTCCATCTCAAAGATCCCCAGCGGGCCGTTCCAGACAATAGTCTTGGCAGTGCTTAACCTATCCATAAAAAGCCTGGCTGTCTTTGGGCCGATATCAACCGCGATCTTTCCGTCGGGAATATCCTCGCCTGATGTTTCAACTTTTGCGTTCGCATCAATTGCCTCGACCACAATATTGTCTACGGGCAGAAGAATATCTTTTTTCTGATCCCTGGCCTGCTGAAGGATTGATTTTGCTAAATCCAATTTATCCTTTTCAAGCTTTGAGTTGCCGATTGGCTTGCCCTGCGCCTTAAGAAAGGTGTAGGCCATCCCGCCTCCGACTATAATCGCATCGGCCTTTGGCAGAAGATTCTCGATCATCCCTATCTTATCCGAGACCTTTGCACCGCCTAAAATTACTACAAACGGCTTGGCAGGATTGCTTACTGCCCCGCCTAGATACTTAATCTCCTTCTCCAGAAGGAATCCGGCAGCTGACTTTAAGAAATGCGTTACCCCTTCGGTTGAGGCATGCGCGCGATGGGCAGTGCCAAAAGCATCATTTACGAATATTTCCCCTAAAGAAGCAAGCTGCCTTGAGAAATCCGGGTCATTTGCCTCTTCCTGCGCATGGAAACGTAAATTCTCCAAAAGAACTATCCTCTCCTTGGCAGACTGGATTGACTGCTTGATATTATCTCCCACGCAATCATTCAGGAATAAAACATCCTCGCCTAAGAGCTCTTTTAAGCGCGCTGATACGGGCCTTAAGCTGTATTTTTCAACAACCTTGCCATCAGGCCTGCCTAAATGGCTCATCAGCACAAGCCTCTTTACTCCATGCTCCAGGATATACTTTATCGTCGGGAGTGTGGCGCGGATACGCGTATCATCTGTAATATTTAAGCCTGCATCCTGCGGCACATTAAAATCCGCCCTCATCAAAACAACCTTATCCTTAAAATCAATATCCTTAATTGTCAGCTTCTCCATCCTTCTCTTCTCCTTCTTGGGGACGCTCCCGAAAGGGACACTCTAGCTCTAAAAAATGATTATTTTCTCTATTTTTTACTAATTTTCTTTCAATAACTTATGGGGAGTGTCCCTTTCGGGAGCGTCCCCAAGGTATTAAAGGCCTTTTTGGATGATGTATTCGCAAAGGTCGACAACGCGGTTTGAATAACCCCACTCATTATCATACCATGAGAGGACCTTAACAAAATCATCCTGGATAACCTTAGTACTCTTGGCATCAACTATCGAACTTAACAGGCAGTGGTTAAAATCAATTGAAACCACAGGGTCTTCGGTATAGCCTAAAATACCCTTCATCGCGCCTTCAGAAGCTGCCTTAAACGCAGCATTCAGCTCTTCAGCGGTTACCTTCTTGGATAACGCCACCGTTAAATCAACCACTGAAACATTAGGCGTTGGCACGCGGATTGCAAAACCATCCAGCTTTCCCTTCAACTCAGGGATAACCAGCGAGATTGCCTTGGCAGCACCGGTTGATGTAGGTATCATAGAAACTGCGGCAGCGCGGGCACGGCGTAAATCCGAGTGCGCCATATCATGGATCTTCTGGTCATTGGTATAGGAGTGAATCGTGGTCATTAACCCTTTTACGACCCCCCAATTATCATTCATAACCTTAGCAACCGGAGCCAGGCAGTTAGTCGTACATGAGGCATTGGATAAAACATTATGATTTTTAGGGTCATATTTATCTTCATTCACCCCTAAAACGATAGTTATATCCTCGCCCTGCGCGGGAGCAGAAATAATTACCTTCTTTGCGCCACCCTTGGTGATATGGTTCTCGGCGCCTTTGACCTCTTTGCCCTTTTTGTTTACACCGTCTTTCTTAACGGTAAACAAACCGGTTGACTCAACCACTATCTCAACCCCTAAATCTTTCCAGGGAAGCTCAGAGGGATCCCTTTTGCTTAGGACCTTAATCTCCTTGCCGTTAACTGATATCGTATCTGCGGATGAAGCCTCTACCTCTCCGTTAAACCTTCCGTGCACCGAGTCATATTTAAAAAGGTAAGCGTTTGACTTTGCGTCAGTCAGGTCATTGACCGCCACCAATTCAATATCTTTGCTATTCTTCTCTAATATAGCCCGTGCCACTAAACGCCCAATCCTGCCAAAACCATTGATACCAACTTTTACCGCCATCTTGTTACCCTCCTTTTAAAATCGGGATCGCTCCCTAAGATACCACCTTCGCGGAGTGTCCCTTTGGGGAGCGTCCCCGATTTATTTGAGATATTTTGCGGATTGTTCCGGGGTAATCGGGTCAATGTAAAAACCCGTACCCCACTCAAAACCCGCGACCTGTGTTAATTTAGGCATAAATTCAATATGCCAATGATAATACTCCACGTCCGTATCGCCGTTAATAGGCGCTACGTGAATAATGTAATTATAAGCCAGGTTAGGAAAAACTCTTTTTACCTTTGCGATAGTCTCTTTTAAAATCTCCGCTAGATAACTCACCTCTTCATCTAGGATCGAGCGCAGGTAAGCGTTATGTTTTTTAGGCATAATCCAGATCTCAAAAGGAAAACGCGAAACAAAAGGGCAGAAGGATAAAAAGAATTTATTTTCCAGGACAATACGGTCATTCTCCTGCGTTTCCTGCCTTATCATATCGCAGAAAATACAACGCTCTTTATAATCAAAATAATTCTTTGCGCCGGCAATCTCCTCAGCCACATTCTTGGGGACCATAGGAAGGGCTACAACCTGAGTATGCGCGTGCTCAAGAGAGGCGCCCGCGGCCGAACCGAAATTCCTGAAAAACATCAAATACTTAAAACGTTTATCCTTGGCAAGGTCATACGCCCTGTTTCTGCACATCTTGATATAATTCTCAATCTCACGCGGAAGTAAATCCGGGATATCCTTGGCGTGATAAGGGCTTTCAATAATAACCTCATGCGCTCCGACTCC
>JBAZGD010000003.1:10843-70370 GCA_041653055.1 Candidatus Omnitrophota bacterium | reverse complement strand
ATTATAACAAAGATACACATCTTGGCCGAGTGAGGGCAAGGCTTGGGCTTGAAAGTAGAATTAATGAAAAGATCCTTGCAGGAATCGGTGTTGCGACTAACAGCGGAGGAGACCCCAGGTCAACCAACATTAGTTTTGGTGATAAAAACGGAGGGTTTTCTTCAAAATTTGAGATCAGGCTTGATTATGCTTATGCAATGTATGATCCATTGCCATGGCTTAAGCTTACCGGTGGTAAGATGCTTTTGAAGGATGTGCTTTGGGAGCCTTCGGATTTAGTCTGGGATACTGATATTACCCCTGAAGGCGGTGTCATGGCTTTGAATAAGAATATAAACGATAATTTAGGTGTGTTTATGAATACCGGTGTTTTGGTTGGTACATCTGACTCAAGCACGAATGCTGACCCTACAATGATGTATTTCTTCCAACCGGGGGCAACATATAAGTTTAATAGCAATGTTTCTTTAAAGGGTGCTATTTCTTTTTCCGAATGGTCAACTAAAAACCATCCGTATCCTACGGATTCCTGGTATAAGAGCAGTAATACCAAATCCGGATCTAATTGGAGGTACGATTATAAGGTAATTAGCCCTGCTTTGGAGTTAAGTATTAAGGAACCTTTTAAGGCTATCGGCTTAAACGTGGAATCCCTGAAGTTTATGGGTGAATATGTAAATAACCTTGCTGCTCCAGATAAAAATACCGGTTTTTCTATGGGCTTAAAAATGGGCCATGCAAAAATTGAGAAATGGGGAGATTGGCAGCTTAAATACATATATGCCATGCTTGAAAAAGATGCAGTGCTTGATGCTACCCCTGATTCAGACCGCTATAGCGGGAAGAACGGAATGAGAAGCCATGAGGTAGAACTGCAGTATGGTTTAGGAAAGAATACTTTCCTGGGTGTTGATGTTTATCGCTCATGGAATATTATGAGTAGCGCTAAGGCCCCTGAAACCTTAGTCCAAATTGATTGGAATATGAAGTTCTAATAAAGAAAACACAAGGAGGGTTTTAAAGATGAAAAAGTTAGCAGTGATGATGGCAGCAGGGATAGCGGCGATAAGCTTAGCCGCAGGCACCTGCTTTGCCGAGAAAATCGTTATGGCAGGTTCTACTACTGTTCTTCCTATTGCGCAGAAGACAGCAGAGGAGTTTATGAATGATAATCCAAGCGCTGACATATCCGTGCGGGGAGGAGGCTCAAGCGTGGGGATTGCCGCGCTTATTGACGGTAACTGCGACATAGCTGATTCTTCCCGCCCGATTAAGGATGTGGAGATTCAGAAGGCATCGGCAAACGGCAGGGATCCGGTGGCGCATATTGTAGCGCTTGACGGAATTGCGGTGGTAGTAAATAAGTCAAATTCCGTATCCAAGCTCTCTAAAAAGCAAGTAAGGGATATTTATACCGGCAAGATAACTGATTGGTCGCAGATTGGCGGAAAGCCCGGGAAGATCGTAGTTGTTTCCCGCGATACAGCAAGCGGAACTTTTGAGGCATTCGGCGAGCTGATAATGAATAAAGAGAAAGTCATGCCTTCTGCTTTAATGCAGGCATCCAATCAGGCAGTTGGCCAGATAATCGGCCAGACTCCCAGTGGTATAGGCTATGTGGGATTAGGTTTTATGTCCGGCGAGCTTAAGGCAGTTGAGATTGAGGGCGTAATGCCTTCAAAAGAGACTGTTATTTCGGGGAAATATCCTGTAAGCCGGCCGCTTTTTATGTATACAAACGGCAAGCCGCAGGGTGTTTTAAAAGAGTATCTTGATTTTATAAAAAGCAAAAGAGGCCAGGAATTAGTTGAGACTCAAGGCTATGTCGGGTTAAAGTAAGGCTATGAATTACAAGCGCATAAAAGAAAAAATTTATAAGTGGATTTTTACTGTTCTGGCTTTTTCCTCATTATTTTTTCTGGTGGGGATAATGATTGTTCTGTTTAAAGAAGGTATTCCGATATTTAAGGATGCCGGGTTTTTTAAGTTTTTATTCGGGGCTAAATGGTATCCTACTTACGAGCCACCGGATTTTGGGATATTGCCGCTTATCTTAGGCTCAATATGGGTAACTGCAGGGGCTATTATTGTATGTGTTCCTTTGGGGGTAGGGAGCGCTTTATACCTTAATGAGATTGCAGGTTTCAGGCAGAGGCAGTTTCTAAAGCCGATAGTTGAGCTATTGGCAAGCATCCCTTCGGTTGTTTACGGTTTCTTCGGAATGGTTATAGTTACCCCTTTCCTGCAAAGAATATTCAACCTTCCCACCGGATTAACCGCTTTAAACGCAAGCTTAATTTTGGGGCTTATGGCAACGCCTACGGTCTGTAGCATTGCTGAAGACGCCTTAAGTTATGTCCCGCGTGCATTCAGGGAAGCTTCTTTTGCTGTAGGCGCAAATAGATGGCAGACTTTAACGCGGGTAGTAATTCCTGCCGCAGGTTCGGGTATATCTACGGCAATAATCTTAGGGATGAGCAGGGCAATAGGAGAGACAATGACGGTTTTAATGGTTGCAGGCGGCGCAGCAGTAATTCCAAAAACATTTTTTAGCCCGGTAAGGCCCATGACCGCGGCAATTGCCGCAGAGATGGGAGAGGCTCCTATGGGCGGAGACCATTACCACGCTCTATTTGCGATTGCCTTGATTTTATTTTTAATTACTTTTATTTTTAATATAATAGCGGAAATAATCTCGCGCAGGTTCAGGATAAAGTTAGGATTAAGCGGATAGGCATGAAAAAAGACATTACTCAAAATATCGGATTCTTTATTTTGTTTGCCTGTATTATAGTTACGCTTTTCTTTCTCGGTACAATAATATATTTTATTTTTACGCGTGGAATACAGATTATTTCGTGGGATTTCTTAACCCAGCCTCCACGTAATGCCATGACTGAAGGCGGGGTTGCTCCGGTTATTGTGGGGACTTTATATTTAACCTTAGGCGCTATGGTTTTTGCGGTCCCTTTGGGGCTTGCTTGCGCAGTATATCTGTGCGAATATTCTCCGAAAAGCATAGTAGTAAATATTATCCGTATAAGCATTAATAACCTTGCTGGTGTTCCTTCGGTTGTATTCGGGCTTTTTGGTTTGGCGGTATTTGTAAATTTTTTGAATTTTGGGGTCTCCATACTCTCTGGAAGTCTTACGTTAGGGATATTGGCGCTTCCCTTAATTATTTCCGCATCACAGGAGGCCTTGGTAGCAGTTCCGCATTCAATACGGGAGGCGTCACTCTCTTTAGGTGCAAGCAAATGGGAGACGATTAAAAGGATAGTTTTACCCACTGCTTTGCCCGGGATACTTACCGGAGTTATATTAAGTATTGGCAGGGTAGCAGGAGAGACCGCGCCGATTTTATTTACTGCCGCGGCATTCTATAAGCGTGGGTATCCAAAGAGTATTTTTAGCGAAGTAATGGCATTGCCGTATCATATATATGCTTTAATGACAGAAGGGACACATCCGGATAAGCAGAAGGCAATTGCCTACGGGTGTAGCCTTATCCTGCTTTTTCTGGTTTTGTTTATTTCAGGGATAGCAATATATTTACGCCAAAGACAGAGGAGTTACCATGGATAGCAGTATAAAAATGTGGGCAGAAAAGGTGAGTTTTTTCT
The DNA here is from genome assembly GCA_041653055.1 of Candidatus Omnitrophota bacterium. Classification (GTDB taxonomy): domain Bacteria; phylum Omnitrophota; class Gorgyraeia; order Gygaellales; family Profunditerraquicolaceae; genus Sherwoodlollariibacterium. The sequence continues at coordinate 66,747 of JBAZGD010000003.1, read as the reverse complement.
ATGGTTCAACGCAGGCGCTTAAGTCAGTAAGTATAAATATATTCAAGAATCAGGTTACTGCTTTAATCGGTCCGTCTGGTTGCGGCAAATCTACTTTTATTCGGCTTTTTAACCGGATGAATGAGCTGGTGGTAAATACTCGGCTTACCGGGCGTATTTATATAGATGAAGAAAACATTAATTCCTCTTGTATTGATGCTGTGGATATAAGGCGAAGGGTAGGTATGGTTTTCCAAAAACCCAATCCTTTTCCTAAAAGCATTTTTGATAATATCGCTTATGGTTTAAGGGTTAATGGAATAAAGGATAAGGACATCATTGAAGAAAGAGTAGTTCAGACCTTAAAGAAAGCCGCTCTTTGGGATGAGGTTAAATGTAGGCTTAAGGAAAGCGCCTTGGGATTGTCGGGAGGACAACAGCAAAGGTTGTGTATTGCCCGCTGTCTTGCGGTTGAGACAGAGGTTATTCTTTTTGATGAGCCCTGCGCAAGCCTTGACCCGATTTCAACCGGAAAGATAGAAGAGCTTATTCTAGAATTGAAAAAGGATTATACTATTGTTATAGTGACCCATAATATGCAGCAGGCTGCTAGGGTTTCCGATTTCACGGGATTTTTTCTTCTTGGGGAATTGGTAGAGTTTGGTAAGACAAGCGATATTTTTACTGCGCCTAAAGATAAGCGTACAGAGGCCTATATAACCGGAAGGTTTGGATAATATGAAGAAAGTGCTTTTTGTCTGCGTTGAGAACTCTTGCCGTTCACAGATAGCAGAAGGGATTGTTAAAGAGTTTGGCAAGAGGTTTATTGAGCCATATAGTGCAGGCTCTAAGCCTTCGGGAGTTGTTAATCCTGCGGCAATAGAGGTAATGAAGGAGGCAGGAATAGATATATCAAAAAGCCAGTCAAAAGGGTTTGACGCTTTGCCGATTAAAAGATTTGATTATGTGATAACTTTAGGTTGCGGCGATACCTGCCCTTTTCTTCCGGCAGATAAGCATGTTGAGTGGAAGGTAGAAGATCCTAAGAATAAAGATATGGATTTTTTCAGGAAAACAAGGGATAATATCGCAAAACAGGTGAAATCCTTAATCGAAGAGATAAAGAAAGAAGAAGTTTAGTTTTCTTACGGAGGCAGGATATGGCAAAACCTTTTGAAGAGGAATTACAGGATTTAAATAATGAAATATTAAAGATGGGGGCATTTGCGGAAGAGGCAATTTTTAAGTCTATCGAAGCCTTAAAAGACCGTGATAAAAATAAAGCTACGGAGGTAATTAATAATGATAAGGCCATCGATGAGCTTGAGCTTCAGATAGACGAGAGGTGCCTTGATCTTATCGCCCGGCATCAGCCAATGGCAGGTGATTTGAGATTTATAATTACTGGAATGAAGGTAAACGCGGAACTTGAGAGAATAATCGATATTGCAGTAGATATTTGCCAGCGGGTAGTGGAGATTGCTGATAAGCCGCTTTTAAAGCCTTTAATTGATATCCCTAAGCTAGCTAATGTGGCCCAGAATATGATTAAGATGACGATAGATTCTTTTGTCAAAAGAGATAGCGAATTGGCGAGGAAAGTCATGCTTTCTGATTCTGAAGCGGATAATTTAAGGAATATGATCCAGAAGGAGCTGATTGAGGATTATATGCTTAAAGATAAGTCTACGACTCCCCGCGCTGTCCCGCTTCTGCTGATTGCAAGGTTTTTAGAGCGTATCTGCGATCATGCTACTAATATCGCCGAAGACGTAATCTATATGGTTGAAGCTCAAGTCGTCAAACACCACCCCGAAAAACTCTAAAATAAAGGGGACGGTCCTATTTTTTAAAAAATAGGACCGTCCCCTTTATTTTAACAACACCAAAATATTTTCATGTTGTCATAACCCCTTTATTATTATATAATTACAAGCTGAAGAACTGTATCCCATAATACCGTCCACATAATAAGGAGAAGTCTATGAAACTCGATGAAGTAGTGATTTCAAAAGCAATAATAGAGTCTTATAAAGAAAAATTGGTCAATGCCTTGGATGTTGATGTTGCTATAGTTGGCGGCGGGCCTGCCGGGCTTGTTTGCGCCTATTATCTTGTAAAAGAAAAGATTAAGGTGGCGCTTTTTGAACGCAAGCTTTCTATAGGAGGAGGGATGTGGGGAGGCGGTATTATGTTTAATGAAATAGTTGTCCAGGAAGAAGCCAAGAGGATACTTGATGAGTTTGGCATACGTACGAGAAAATATCAGGATAATTATTTTTTGGCTGATTCTATTGAAGCAGCCTCTACTTTGTGCTCAAAGGCAGTTAAGGCAGGGGCAAAGATATTTAACCTTTTAAGCGCTGAAGATGTGCTGGTAAGAGGAAAACGTATATGCGGGTTGGTCTTAAATTGGACAGCAGTAGAAACTGCCCATCTTCATGTTGATCCGATTTCAATGCGCGCAAAGTTTGTGGTTGATGCCACAGGCCATGCAGCAGAAGTAACGCGTATAGTAGAAAGAAAGTCAGGGATCAGGCTTAAGACTAAAACCGGCAAGATAATCGGAGAGGGCTCTATGGACGCTGACCTCGCCGAAAAGCTAACCATTCAAAACTCTAAAGAAGCTTGTCCCGGGCTTTATATCTGCGGCATGTGCGCTAATGCCGTATTCGGCGGCCCGCGCATGGGCCCAATCTTTGGCGGAATGCTTTTAAGCGGGAAGAAGGCGGCAAGAGAGATTGCTAAAAGGATTTATCCCTTGCTATAGTTATTATACGGGTATATAATTTTAACATATATTAAGATTGCTAACCTTAAAATAATAAGCCCATGAAGAGAATACTCTTATTTATCCTGCCTATTTTAATCATTGTAGCTATTGTCTTTACTATCTTCGGTATATTCCAGGCGCGTTATACTCAAGAGAGGTTGATGGATGATTTAAAGCGCAAAGCCAGGACCGTGGATGAGAGTATGGAGATGGCTGCCAAGAACATCTTCATAAATAATGATTTAAGGCTAGCTAATCGATTGGTAGAAAGCTTCCAGAAAAGAGAGAGGCTGCAAGGTTCCGTCCTTTATAATAACGAAGGCCAGATTATTGCTATAACGCAACGTATCGCTGACTGGAGGGAGAAGGATAGGCCCTATATTCAAAATATCCTTGAGGCAAAGAGCCCGCGCGGCGCGCTTGAAACATTCAACGAATATTCTGTATACAGCTATATAATGCCTGTTTTTGACGATGAGGGCAATGTCCTGGGGTTGGTAGAGGTAATATATGATACTTCTTATTTGTTTAACATGCTTACCGAGCTGTGGAAGAGAATCAGCATAACATTAATTATCTTAATTTCCCTTATTGCATTAATAGCCTTTTTGATCCAGAGGCAGATTTTTATCCTTCCCGTGCGCCGCCTGACATTATGGTTTTCGCATTTTCAAAGGGGAGAGATTGACAAGCTTAAACCTTTTGAGGAGAGAGGGGAGTTCGGCAAACTGATTAGCGAAGTTGAGCAAGTAGCCTTAGGATTAAGGGTGGCGCGTAAGGTTGTTACTGAAGAGGCGCATACGCGGGTTCAAAAAGAAGATATTTGGACGCAGGGAAAGCTAAGGGATTTAATCCATGCCAAATTAGGAGAGAATGCCTTTTTTGTTGTCTCTAACCGTGAACCTTTTATGCATATATTAGAAAAAACAAGCGGTAAGATTAAGTGTGTCCGTCCGGCAAGCGGAGTTGTTACGGCTATTGATCCTATAATGCGCGCTTGTGGCGGTACCTGGATTGCCCACGGGAGCGGAAGCGGGGACAGAAAGATGGTCAACTCTAAGGATAAACTTGGGGTTCCGCCGGATGATATCCGTTATATATTAAAAAGGGTCTGGCTTTCAAAAGAAGAAGAAGAAGGATACTACTACGGTTTTTCTAATGAAGGGTTATGGCCTCTCTGCCATGTTACTCATACCCGCCCTTTATTCAGGGATTTGGACTGGCAGATGTATAAAAAGGTAAACCATAAGTTTGCAGAGAGCGTTTTAGCTGAATTACCGGCGAAGAACCCTTTTATTTTCCTGCAGGATTACCATTTTACTCTCCTTGCTAAGATGATAAAAGAAAAGCGCCCGGATGCTACTATTGCCTTATTCTGGCATATTCCCTGGCCGAATCCGGAAGTATTTTCAATTTGCCCTTATCAGCATGAAATACTGGATGGTATGCTGGCTTGCGACTTAATCGGGTTTCATGTGCAGAATCACTGTAATAACTTTCTGGATACTGCCAATAGGCTGGTGGAATGTAGGGTTGATACCGAGAAATTCAGCGTAGTCAGGGCAAACAAAGAGACATTTATTAAGGCTTTTCCCATTAGCGTTGATAGTTATTATGATAAGAATGCTTCCAGGGATAATAATTTAGCGGAAGAGATTAAAAAGGAGTTTGACCTTGAAGGCAAGATTATAGCCGTAGGGGTGGACAGGATAGATTATACCAAGGGGCTAGTTGAGAAGATTCTTGCTGTAGACCGTTTCCTTGAAAAATATCCCGAATACAGGAATAAATTTGTTTTTATTCAGCTTGCCGCGCCCAGCAGGGAACATATAAAACGATACCATGAGTTGATTAGCGAAATAGATGAGCTGGTAGAGAAGAAGAACTGGAAGTATTCCGAGGGAAGCTGGAAACCGATACTTTATTTAAAGAGGCATTTTTCCCCGGAAGAGATTAGCCCTTATTTTAAGCTGGCGGACATTTGCCTTGTCAGCTCTCTCCACGACGGGATGAATTTAGTGGCTAAGGAATATGTGGCATCAAGGACGGACCTTACCGGAACTTTGATATTAAGCCGTTTTACCGGGGCTGCCCGGGAGTTTAATGATGCTACATTGATTAACCCTTATTCAATAGAAGAATTTGCCGATGCTATCAAGGTTACGATAGAACTGCCCCGCGAGGAAAAGAAAAGGCGCATGGAGAATATGCGTAAGATAATAAGTGAAAATAATATCTATCGTTGGGCAGGTGATATTGTTACAGAGCTAACCGGGTTAAAGAAGCTTTAATAATATGGAACATTTATTTAGAAAGTGGCATAAATTAAAAGATAAGGTCAGGGAAAACCATCTCTTTTTATTCCTGGATTACGACGGTACTCTTTCTCCTATTGTCAGTACTCCGGATAAAGCGGTTATCCCTTTGGCAGTAAAGAATCTGCTTAAGGAAATTTCGCAAAACCCTAATTGCAAAATAGCCATAATCAGCGGGCGCTCTTTGGCTGATATAAAAAAGCGGGTCGGTATTAAGGAGATAGTATATTCCGGTAACCATGGGCTGGAGCTAGAAGGACCGAAAATTAAATATAACCAAACCGTATCAGCAGATTACAAGAAGGTATTGTCGAAGATAAGGGCGGAGCTGGAATTGAAGCTTAAGGATATTGAAGGGGCTATTATTGAAGACAAAGGGCTTGCTTTGGCTGTGCATTTCAGGTTGGCCGGAAAGCAAAACGCCGATTTGATTAAAGCCGTATTCCGCGAGGTTGCTTTGATCCCTTCTGTTGCCAAAAAGATTAAAATACGCTGCGGTAAGAAAGTGTTGGAGGCAGGGCTTCCGATTGAGTGGGACAAGGGTAAGATAGTATTGTGGCTTCTCTCCCGCCAGAAATTTATAATGAAGGATAAGAATGTTACCGCGGTTTATATAGGGGACGATACTACTGATGAAGACGCATTCAGGGCTTTAAGGAAAGAGGGGATAACGGTTTTTGTGGGAGGGAACAAACCTTCTTCAGCGCAGTACTATTTAAATAATTCAAAAGAGGTGTATGATTTCTTAGGTAGAATTCTTAACAATGCAAATAAGGCTTAAATATGGCGGAAATAGTCAAGGCAAAAGAGCCGTTTAGATTCCACACCAGGCTTCACTTAACCGAGCTTACGGGCCTAAGGGCAATTAATCTCTCTCAGCTTGCCGAATTAATCCGTGAGGTACCCGGTTCCAGCATTTACCATCATACCCACAGGTTCCTGCAGCAGCATCAGTATCTTTCTCCCGAGCCTCCGAATGATTTTGCCTATTGGGTTACGGAGATATTAGGCGAGGATGAATTGGGGGAGAGGCTCTCAAGTATTGACACGATAAATTATTCTACTATCCGTTTATTAAGGGACAGGATTATTGAAACTATCGAGGAATATTTAGAAAATAACCCTCTGGCAAAGATGAAGTTTGCGCGGGAGGGGGAAGAGTTCTATTTTATCAAATCGGTAAGTTTTATTTTACCTACCGATTATACCGCTAATGATTTAAGGGAATTTACGGATATTTTGAAGAAGGTCACTATAGATTCAATTTACTTCCATATCTTTGAATCTCGTTTAAGGCTTGAAAAGAACGATAATGATTTTTCGAATTGGATCGGCAATTCAGTAGGTAATAAGAGTTTGGCTGAAAAGATCTCAAAACTCGACCCTTATACACACACTCTTGAAGGGCTTAGGGGTAATCTTGTGTATATGCTAGAAAGGGAGTTATCCCGCTAAGATGGCGAAGCTAGAAGAATATATTCCTATCGTCGGACAATCAATTATCGATGACTTAAAGCTTCTTGCTAAAAGGCTTGAGGGTAAAGTTGTGCAGCATATCAATTCCACTGCTGTCGGCGGGGGAGTGGCGGAGATATTAACCCGAGCCGTGCCACTTCTAAACGAGTTGGGTTTAAATACAAAATGGGATGTTATAAAAGGCGGGGAACAGTTCTTTGAGGTTACCAAGAAATTCCATAATGCTCTTCATGGCCGGATTGAGGAGATCGGCCAGCGGGATTTTGATATTTTTATGGGGGCTAGCGCAGAAAATATAAAAGGCGTGGATACCTACGGAGATATTGTTTTTGTCCATGACCCCCAGCCTATAGCATTGATAAATAAAAGGGCCGAAAACAAATGGTTATGGCGCTGCCATATAGATGTATCCAACCCAAACCAGAAGGTCTGGAAGTTCTTAATGGATTTTATCGTAAAGTATGATTCTGCTGTTTTTTCAGCCCCCAGTTTCTCGCGTCGCCTGCCGATAAGGCAGTTTTTGATATCTCCTTCGATTGACCCTTTAAGCGATAAAAACAAAGAATTGCCACAGGAGCTGGTGGATTCGGTATTAAGAAAATACGAGATCAAAAAAGATAAGCCGATTATTACCCAAATATCCCGCTTTGACCGGCTAAAGGATCCGGTCGGCGTTATTCAGGCATATCTTCAGGTGAAGAAATATATCGATTGCCAGCTTATTCTCGCCGGAGGCTCGGCAAGCGATGACCCCGAGGGAGTGCAGGTTCTTGCAGAGGTGAAGGAAAAATCCAGGCAGGATAAAGATATCCACATTTTATTATTACCTCAGAATGATATCGAGGTTAACGCCTTGCAGAGGAGCTCGGATGTAATAATCCAAAAATCAATAAGGGAGGGTTTTGGCCTGACCGTCTCCGAGGCGCTATGGAAGGCAAAGCCGGTAGTGGCTTCTAACGTAGGGGGAATACCGCTGCAGATTAAGCATAAGTATTCCGGATTGCTATGCCATTCAATTGACGGGGCCGCCTTTGCCATAAAACAGTTATTGAATAGCCCCGCATATGCAAGAAAACTCGGAGAAAACGGAAGAGAGAATATCAGGAATAACTTTTTGCTTACCCGCCATTTAAAGGAATATATGCTTTTGTTCCTATCCTTGTACCATCCAGAAGATGTAGTGCAATTGTAGACAAGATAATAATTTTAATATTGACTTTACTTTAGAGTATGATATATTAGTTATGAGCATATGCTCATAATGGAGGGGTATCTTGAGGCCTAAGAAAGTAAGATGGATAAAGTGCGCTCCAAGGGAGAGGTGTTTTAAGCCTTTGTGCAAACCGTTAAGTAGATTAGATAACGTTTATTTGACGCTAGATGAATTTGAGGCATTAAGGCTGTATTCACTGGAGGGCCTGGGTCATACCCGGGCAGCTAAGAAGCTTAAGATTTCAAGGCCGACATTTTCAAGGATCCTTTCATCCGCCCATAAAAAGATTGCTGATGGATTGGTTAATATAAAGGCTATCCGGATTGAGGGAGGATGCTACCAGGTTAAAAGGAGAAGGAAATGAAAGAGTGGAGAAAGTTTCTGTATGTTCTTGCGGCTTTTTTGGCGTGTTTTTATCTGCCTGTAGAAAACCTGCGTTTCACCAACGCAATATTTGAGGCATTAGCGCTGGTTAAGTGGTATGCCAGGGAGCACGTATTATTATGCCTTGTCCCGGCTTTTTTTATTGCGGGAGCTATCTCTGTTTTTGTAAGCCAGGCTTCAGTATTAAAGTATTTTGGGGCAAAGGCAAATAAGTTCTTAGCCTATAGCGTTGCCTCTGTTTCAGGGACGATTTTAGCGGTTTGTTCCTGTACGGTGCTGCCTTTATTTTCCGGTATTTACAAAAGAGGGGCAGGTTTGGGCCCGGCTGTATCTTTTTTGTATTCAGGCCCGGCTATAAATGTTTTAGCTATTATTTTAACTGCGCGTATCCTTGGTTGGCAGCTGGGGTTAGCCCGCGCAGTGGGAGCGGTAATCTTCAGCATTGTTATAGGGTTATTGATGCACTTAATTTTTCTTAAAGAAGAGCGAAAGCGCCATGCTAATGGCAATTTTCAATTAGAGGAAGTTAGGGAAAATCGGCAATTGTGGCAGAACGCTATTTACTTTTTCTCTATGGTTGCCATATTAGTTTTTGCCAATTGGGGGAAACCATTAGAAGGAGATAGGGGGATTTGGAGCGCAATATATAATTATAAATGGTGGATTACGGGGTTCTTTATAGCGGTTTTATTTCTAGCCGTAGTTAATTGGTTTAAGAAGAACGAGCTTAAGGATTGGGTAAGAGCAAGTTGGGCGTTCGCCCTGCAAATTTTACCGCTTTTATTTAGCGGAGTCCTGGTTGCAGGTTTTCTTCTGGGCAGGGTTGGAAATGAAGGCATTATTCCCTCTAGGTATGTTACGGCGCTAGTCGGAGGTAACTCGTTATTCGCTAACTTTTTTGCTTCGATCGTAGCGGCATTTATGTATTTTGCTACGCTGACTGAGGTGCCCATTTTGCAAGGGTTGATTGGATCGGGTATGGGTAAGGGCCCTGCTTTGGCGCTTCTTTTAGCCGGGCCGGCGTTAAGCCTCCCGAGCATGCTTGTTATACGGGGTGTTATCGGGATCAAGAAGACAGCTGTTTATGTCTGTCTTGTTGTTATCATGGCGACTATAAGCGGAATGGTTTTTGGATATCTTGTAAAATGAGATTGGGATTGCTTATGAATATCAAATCAGATAAGATTAAGAAAATTGTTAGAGAGGGTTACGCAAGAGCGGTTTTTACAAAGAAAATCATGTTGTTCTGCAAGTTCTTGTTGTAGCGGCTTAGATAAAGCTAAAGATATATCCAGGAAAGTAGGATATAACGGTGTTGATATGACGCCTGAGATGGTTGCCAAGGCGAAAGAGAACGCCAGGAAGGGCAATTATGCCAATGTGGAATTTCGTTTGGGGGAAATCGAGAATCTGCCGGCAGAGGATAATTCAATCGATGCAATCATTTCAAATTGCGTCATTAACCTTTCTCCTGACAAGGAAACGGTATTTAAAGAGGCCTATAGGGTTTTAAGGGTAGGTGGCAGGCTCATGGTTTCAGACTTGGTGTTGGCAAAAGATCTGCCGAAAGAGATTAAAGAGTCGGTTGAGGCATATGTGGGGTGCCTTGCTGGAGCGATTAGGAAAGAAGAGTATTTATGTTTTATCGAGCAGGCGGGATTTCAAGATATAAGGGTAGTGAGCGAGTCAAGTTATCCTGTAGATGCGATGTTTGATGATCTTGAGTCTGCTTGTGATTCAATAGTTAGTGTTAAGGTAGCGGCAGTTAAATAATAACGGAGGCTCAGAATGAGAATTGAGATTTTAGGCGCCGGATGTCCGAAATGTAAACAATTGACCGCTAACGCCCAAGAGGCTGTAAAAGAACTTAACGTTCAGGCAGAAGTCGTTAAAGTCACTGATATTGATAAGATAATCGAGTATGGGGTTATGATGACGCCGGCCTTGGCTGTTGACGGAATAATAGTCTCCGCAGGCAAAGTTTTATCAAAAGATGAGATGAGGAAGATTATATTAAAACAATAGGGGGCAAATTTGAGAAAATTAATTCTAATATGTTTATCAATTTTCGCTTTAGTTAGCTTTAATAATCCAATTTTTGCCAATGATGCTAAGGGCACAAGTAAGGTTGTAGTCTACTATTTTCACGGTGCATTCCGTTGCTATACCTGTAATATGATAGAAAAAAATACCAAAGAGGCAATAGAGGAAAACTTTAAGGGAGCTCTTGCCTCTGGCAGGCTGGAATTTAAGCCGGTTGATGTTGAGGCTTTGGGGAATGAACATTTTGTAAAAGAATATAAGCTTTATTCAAAGGCAGTGGTTTTGTCGCTTGTCAAGGATAGAAAAGAGGTAAAATTCAAGAACCTTACTGAAATCTGGCAATACGCACGAAATAAAAAAGCCTTTTCTGAATATATAGTCAAAGAAGTAAATAATTTATTAAATGAGGTTTAAGCGATGGACTTTTTAATTGCTTCTCTTTCTGCATTATGGTTAGGGATATTAACTTCAGTTAGCCCGTGTCCTTTAGCGGCGAATATCGCGGCAGTATCCTTCCTTTCAAAGAAAATAGCGCATCCGTTTCCTGTTTTCCTTAGCGGTCTTAGTTATACGATAGGGAGAATGCTAGCTTACGCTATCCTTGGCTGGCTGATTATACATTCACTTTTAAGCGTTCCGGAAGTTGCGCAGTTCTTGCAGAAATATTTTGTCAAGGCCTTAGGGCCGCTTTTAATCATTACAGGTTTTTTCCTTTTAGAGATAATTACGATTAAACTTCCCGGCATAAGCATTTCCCATAAACATAATAATAGGCTCGCCGAGTCCGGAGCCTTGGGGTCTTTTGCCCTGGGTTTCATATTTGCTCTGGCGTTTTGCCCTATTTCAGCTGCCTTATTCTTTGGTAGCCTAATTCCGCTTGCGCTTAACAGTAAAGCCGGTACTTTGCTACCTTTTGTCTACGGGGCAGGAACAGGATTACCTGTCTTTATATTTGCGGTAGCAATTACTTTCGGGGTAACCTCTTTAAGCCATTGGTTTTATAAGATCACAAAACTTGAATACTATACCCGCAGGACCACAGGGGTGATTTTTATTCTTGTTGGATTGTATTATTCCGGGATCTATGTTTTGAGGTTATTCTATTAATTGCCGTGCCTCTTTTTATTTAAACCTGTATTATTTTTTGCAATTACCTAAATAATTCTTTTTGGCTTATTCTCCGGGGCATCACTTGCCACTGTTGTGGGGGGGGTAATTGAGGTGGCGGTGATGCTGTTTTTAGTACGGGCATGTTTGAGGACCAGGAATTTGTTTGATTAAGGGCAAGTTTTTGCTATAATATTTTATACTACGGCGATGGAGTTCGCCCTTAAACGCCTTGAGGTATGGCTGATAACTCCTAAAAATATGCGGAGAAGCCATGCTTAAGTTTCTGATAGTAGCAGCTGGGGGAGCAATTGGTTCGGTAGCGAGGTATTGCATTTCGGGTTTAGATTACAGATTTTCCCACGGAGTTTTTCCTTTCGGTACGTTAGTTGTTAACCTGTCCGGTTCTTTTCTTATTGGACTGTTTTGGGGGGCTTTCGAGCGCTTTACTGTTCCTCCTACAATTCGCATTTTCCTTTTTGTCGGCATTTTGGGAGGGTACACTACTTTTTCTACCTTAGCCTTGGAGACGCTTAATCTCCTAAGGGATAATGAGTATAGGATTGCTTTCTTAAGTTTGATCCTAAGCAACCTTTTGGGATTGGTGCTGGTTTTTACCGGCTTTATGCTTTCGAGATATTTAATGGAGGTTATTAATTTCAGGAGGTAAGATATGAGATTGCCCGAGGAGGGGATGCTTTTACGGATTTTTATTGGGGAGTCAGATACAGTTAAGGGAAAGCCTCTCTATGAGCATATAGTGCTTAAATCAAGAGAACTTAATTTAGCCGGCGCTACTGTCTTGCGTGGGATAATGGGCTTTGGCGCCGATAGCCGCATGCATACGGCAAAGCTTTTGCGTTTATCTGAGGATCTTCCGGTTGTAATTGAATTAGTGGATACCGAAGATAACCTGAATAAGATCTTGCCTTTTCTTGATGAGGTGGTAGCTGAAGGCTTAATTACCCTTGAAAAGATCAGGGTTATAAAGTACAGGCATAAGTAAAATTCTTTGAGATATTCTAGTTGACAATAGTAGAAAGGATGGTAAAATATAAAAGTAATATAAAGATTAGCAAAACTTAGAAGTCGTGAAGGGAAAAGTTGACTAACCTTTACGGCTTTTTTATTATATGGTGAGGTCCCTAGCAATTAACTAGTGAGTAGGAGGTTGCTTGGGATCATTTCCCGATTCGTAAGAGCGGGAGAATTGAGGGGGGTGAGAGAAGAAAATGGCGAGAGGAAAGGTAAAGTGGTTCAGCGATCAAAAAGGATATGGATTTATTACTCCTGAATCAGGCAGCGATGTATTCGTACATCATAAGTCTATACAGGGTGAGGGTTTTAAATCTTTAGCCGAAGGGCAGGAAGTTGAATTTGATATAGAAAAAGGCCCCAAGGGAGATCAGGCAGTAAACGTTACAAAGGTCTAGTTGTTGAATAAAGAATATAAGGCCCGGCTTAAAACCGGGCTTTATATTTTCCAGTAAAAAGCAGGATGAGAGAAGGGGATAATGAAGAAAGTCAAGACCTCTGCCAAGGGTAGGGTCTGCCGCTACCGCAACTGCCGTAATATTTTAAGTATTTATAACCATGAAGAATATTGCCATGTACACCAGTTGATGGCGCTCTCCGGAAATATTACCAATACAGCAGGCCGCAAGAAAATAAGAATATTAAACAAGAAAAAATAATTTTTCTTGTTTTTTAGAAAAGTTATGATAAAATTTTATCCTACCTTAAGATTCCTTGTCTTAACACCAATCAGATAAGCCAGGGGAAAAGAAAACCAAAATATGGAACATAAGAAAATAAACCCGGAATTAGCGCAGCTTATTAATAAGTGGAAGGATAAAGAGGGCAACCTGATTATGATTCTGCATGAAATTCAGAATCATCATGGTTATGTGCCTAGGGAGCTTTCTCTTGAACTGTCCAAGATGCTTGACGTCCCGCTGGCAAGGATTTATGAGGTAATTACCTTTTATAATTATTTTAAATTATCGCCTCCGGGTAAGCATCGCATTGCCTTGTGTATGGGTACGGCTTGTTATTTGCGGGGAGCGGCGGTTATCTTGAATGAGATTAAGAGTATCTTAGGGGTAGAGGAGGGGCAGACCACTAAGGATGGGCTTTTCCACTTAGATGTTGTAAGGTGCCTGGGATGCTGCGGGTTAGCTCCGGTTATGATGATCGATAGTAAGGTTTACGGAAAGGTGAAGAAAAACGAAATTGCGGATATTTTATCCAAATATATTAAAGAGGAATAAGGGACAATGGCTAAATTAACCCCTGAGGAATTAGATAAAATCAGTAAGGCGGGTATTGTAGAAGGTGATTGGATAAAGGTCGGCATGAGCAGCTGCGGAATTGCCGCGGGGGCAGGGGAAGTTTACGATTTTTTTGTCGAAGAGGCAAAGAAAAGAAACCTTAAAGTTGAGATTAAGAAATGCGGATGCGCAGGCAGTTGTTATGCTGAGCCATTGGTAGAGGTAAAGGTTGAAGGGCTGCCTTCAGTGGTCTACGGAAGGGTGAATAAGGATGTGGCGGTTAAGATTATTGAAAAACATGTCATCGGTAAAATGCTGGTTAATGATTGTATTTTTGATGCTTTAGCCTAAATAGCAGAGAGTAGAATTTATGTATGCCAAGATAGTTTTAATAAAAGATACTGATACGACAAGGGAAGAGAAGACCCGTGAGGCTTATACCCGGCTGCTTGATTGCCTGCGGGAAGATAATTTGCATGACCATGTGCAGGTGGTCAGGGTTTCAGATATAGGCATATATGAACACGGATTGGTAGTTAAGATTCATCCTGATAATATAACGTATGCAAATGTGCAAGAGCCCGACTTAAAGAAGATAGCTGATTCTATTAAAGATAGTAAGGTTATTGAGGAGCTTGTTTTTAAGCCTAATGTAAGGCAGTTAAGGCTGGTTTTAAGGAATTGCGGCAAGATTGATCCTGAGAGTATTGATGAATATATCGCCTCCGAGGGTTATTTGGGTTTAAAAAAGGCAGTATCCGATTTAGGGCAGCAGAAATTAATTGATGAGATTAAGTTAAGCGCTATAAGGGGCAGGGGTGGCGCTGGTTATCCTACATGGTTAAAATGGAATTTTGCCCGGGAAGTCAATGCCGACCAGAAGTTTGTGATATGTAATGCAGATGAAGGAGACCCCGGAGCCTATATGGACAGGAGTATACTGGAAGGGGATCCGCATTCGGTCATAGAAGGATTGGCTATTGCTGCTTTTGCGATAGGCGCCTCTAAGGGTTATTTTTATGTGCGCGCAGAATACCCTTTGGCAGTAGAGAGGATTAGCAAGGCTATAAGGCAGGCTTATGATTATGGTTTGCTAGGCAAGAATATACTGGGAACTTCTTTTAATCTGGATTTAGAGATTAGGTTAGGCGCAGGCGCATTTGTTTGCGGTGAAGAGACGGCATTAATTTCTTCAATTGAAGGCAAGAGAGGCACCCCGCACCCAAGGCCGCCTTATCCTTCTGTAAGAGGGTTGTGGGGTAAGCCCACGGTCATAAACAATGTTGAAACACTTGCCAATATTCCTCAGATTGTCTTAAAGGGTGGCAAGTGGTTTTCTAAAATCGGCACACAAACTTCAAAGGGCACAAAGGTTTTTGCGGTAACCGGCAAGGTTAAGAATTCGGGTTTGGTTGAAATCGCGATGGGGGCGACTTTAAGGGAAATAGTAATGGATATTTGCGGCGGCACATTGTCAGGCAAGCCGATAAAGGCAGTCCAGACGGGAGGGCCATCCGGAGGGGTAATCCCTCAGGGGCTTTTGGATACTCCGATTGATTACGAAAATTTACAGAAATTAGGTTCAATTATGGGCTCAGGCGGTATGATTGTCATGGATGAAGATGATTGCATGGTCGATATTACTAAATTTTATCTTGGGTTTTGTGTTGAGGAGTCTTGCGGTAAATGCGCGCCGTGCAGAATCGGCGGTTTCCAGATGCTTAATTACCTAAAGAAAATATCTGAAGGAAGGGGCGAGATAAATGATCTATCTCAGTTAAGAAGGCTCTCCCTGGCAATGCAAAAGGCTTCCTTGTGCGGCTTGGGCCAGACAGCTTCAAATCCGGTTCTTTCTACCCTGAAATATTTCGAGGCGGAATACAACGAGCATATTTTGAATAAACATTGCCCTGCCGGCAAATGCAGCCATCTGGTTACTTATAATATAATAGAAGATAAATGTAAGCGTTGCGGGCTCTGTTTTACAAATTGCCCGGTTAATGCTATTGTGGGAGATAAAGAGAAAGGGTATTCCATTATTCAGGAGAAGTGTATAAAATGCGGCAGATGTTTTGATGTCTGCAAATTTAAGGCGATACTTAAAAAATAACTATGGCAAAGGTGATCAGCGCTAAGATAAACGGCATACTGTTAAGGGTTGAAGAAGGAACTACTATCCTGGAGGCTGCTAAGAGAGTGCAGATTAAGATACCTACTCTGTGTAAGCATCCCGACCTTCCTGCTTCAGCATCCTGCGGTATTTGTATTGTAAAAAATAGAGGTTCAAATAAGATGTTGCGTTCATGCTGTACTCCTCTTGAAGAGGGTATGGATATCACAACGCATGATCCGGAGATTATTGAGATCAGAAGGACGGTTATTGAGCTTATTCTGTCAAACCATCCTAATGATTGCCTTAAGTGCGCAAGGAATAACCAGTGCGAATTGCAGAATTTAACCGCAGATTTCGGCATAAAGGAAGAGTCATTTCCGCAATTCTTGAGGGATTTACCGATAGACCAGTCCACAAAGGCTGTTGATTTAGACCCAAAGAAATGCATTCTTTGCGGACGCTGCGTTTATGTTTGCCAGGAGTGTCAGGATGTCTGGGCGTTGTCATTCCTGGAGAGGGGGATGCAAACACGTATCTCTCCGGCGGGAGATATACAGCTTTCCGATTCTCCTTGTGTTAAATGCGGACAGTGCGCGGCGCATTGCCCTACGGGCGCCTTTGTTGAGCAGGATAATACCTCGCAGGTTTGGAAGGCGCTTCAGGACCCTGATAAATATTGCGTAGTCCAGATTGCCCCGGCGGTAAGAGTTTCCATAGGTGAGGCCTTCGGTTATGTAGGTAAAAATTTTACTAAGAAACTTTATGCGCTGCTAAGGCGTTTAGGGTTCCATGCGGTATTCGATACATCTTTTGGCGCCGATGTCACGATTATGGAAGAGGCAAGCGAATTTGAAGAGAGGCTCTTGCACGGCTCAAGGCCGCTCCCTTTGATTACCAGCTGTTGCCCTTCCTGGGTAGATTTTATGGAGAAATTTTACACCGATATGATTGATCATTTTTCTTCTTGTAAGTCTCCGCATGAGATACTTGGAGTATTGTCTAAGACTTATTACGCAGAAAAGAATAAAATCGACCCCGCTAAGATATTTATGGCTTCTATAATGCCCTGTACTTCCAAGAAATATGAGATCACCAGGAATGATGAGATGTTTGCTTCCGGGTACCAGGATATAGATGCGGTTTTATGTACCAGAGAGCTTGTACGCATGATTAAGCAGGCAGGGATAGATTTTGAAAGTTTGCCGGAAGAGGAGTGCGACAGTATCTTGGGGGAATATGCCGGGGCAGGTGTAATTTTTGGTTCTACCGGAGGAGTTATGGAGGCAGCCTTAAGGACAGCCCATTATTTTATTACGGGTAAAGAGTTGAAAAAGGTCGCGTTTGAGAGTGTCCGCGGTATAAAGGGGGTTAAGGAGACTGAGATTGAAATAGACGGTAAGAAGCTTAGGATTGCGGTTGCCCATGGATTAGGAAATGTCGAATATATCTTAAACAAGGTCAGAGAGGCTAAAATCAATAATAAAGAAATACCTTACCATTTTATTGAAGTTATGGCCTGCCCGGGCGGCTGTGTAGGCGGAGGCGGACAGCCTTATATGGTTACTGATGAATTAAGAATAAAGAGGGCGCAGGCACTGTACGAGGATGACAATGAGAAGAAGATCCGCTGCAGCCATCAAAATCCATATATTAAGAGGCTGTATAAGGAATTTTTGGGTAAGCCCTTAAGCGAGAAATCCGAGAAGCTCTTACACGTACATTATAAAGCAAGGCCGATTTACGTAAAATAAAGTTTAATAGGTTATTCCTGCGGGAAGGTGTTCTACTGAACCTAAGGGAGGGAAATATAAGGCCCGATCTTTCTGCAGGATAAGCAGTAGATCGGGCTTTTTTACTGGGGGACGCTCCCCAAAGGGACACTCCCCAAGAAAAAGGAGGATATAATGGAGAGGCGTTTAGGATTCGTAGGGGTAATTATTCATAATCGCAAGAAAGCAGCGCCGTTGGTCAATAATGTTTTAACTGAATTCGGCGAATTGATTGCTGGGCGTATGGGTATTCCGCATTTAAAGAGGGATTTCAGTGTAATTGTGTTGATAGTGAATGCTTCAACCGATGAAGTTGGGGCTTTAACCGGTAAATTAGGCAAGATTTCAGGAGTCTCAGTTAAATCCGGATTATGTAAAGTTGAATAAAATTATGGGGAGGGCATTTTAGAAGATTATGAAGTATATTGATGAAGATAAGATAAATAATTTGTTGGTTAGCGAAGCCAAGGCAGGTTTTGATAGGCTTGATGCTATTCTTGAGAAGGCTAAGTCTCTTAAAAGGCTTAGCCTGCAAGAATCCGCTGCCTTGCTCTCTGTAAGCGAGCCTTCTTATATCCAGAAGATCTTTGCAGCGGCAAGTTTTGTTAAAGATAAAATCTATGGCAGGAGGGTGGTGCTTTTTGCTCCGCTTTACATTAGTAATCTCTGTAGGAATAGCTGTTTATATTGCGCATTTAAGGCAGATAATAATTTGATTAAGCGTAAGGCGCTCACTCCCCCTGAGATTAAGAGCCAGACCGAATTGTTGTTAAGACAGGGGCAGAAACGGATACTTATGGTTTGCGGGGAAGCTTCCCCGCAGGGCCAATCAAGCATTGATTATTATACCGAGGCAGTTAAGGCTATATATAGCGCAGAGGTTGGGAAAAATAAGATAAAAAGGGTCAATGTTAATTGTGCCCCTTTAAGCAGGGAAGAATTTAAAAAGCTTAAGAAATCCGGCATAGGTACCTATCAATTATTTCAGGAGACTTACCATCAGGAAACTTATCTTCGAATGCACCCAAAGGGCCCAAAGAGCGATCCTGATAACAGGCTGGATGCTATTGACCGCGCATTTGCCGCAGGTATAGATGACTTAGGGATAGGCCTGCTCTATGGGTTATATGATTATAGGTTTGAGACCTTAAGCCTTCTTTCCCACGTTGAACATATGGAAAGGAACTTTAATGTCGGTCCGCATACTATTTCTGTTCCCCGTATTGAGCCAGCCCTAGGCGTAGAGTTCTCGCTTAATCCGCCGCATAAACTGTCAGATGATGAATTCAAGAAGGTAGTCGCGGTACTTAGGCTTTCTGTTCCCTATACGGGTATTATTATGTCTACACGCGAAACCGCTCAAATGCGTGATTTGCTTTTAAGCCTTGGAGTTTCTCAAATCAGTGCGGCTTCGCGTACTTCTCCGGGAGGTTATTCTGAATTAAGCAAAGCAGATGATGACGGCCAATTTTCTTTAAGCGACCACAGAAGCCTGGATGAAATAGTGGGAACTTTGATAAAACATGATTATATTCCCAGTTTTTGCGCTGCCTGTTACCGGAAGGAAAGAACCGGAGAGGCCTTTATGCAGTTAGCCAAGCCGGGAACGATCAAGGGGAAATGCAGTATGAATGCCTTAATAACGCTTAAAGAATATC
The DNA here is from genome assembly GCA_041653055.1 of Candidatus Omnitrophota bacterium. GTDB lineage: Bacteria > Omnitrophota > Gorgyraeia > Gygaellales > Profunditerraquicolaceae > Sherwoodlollariibacterium. The sequence continues at coordinate 47,647 of JBAZGD010000003.1, read as the reverse complement.
TTGATGACTTTGCCTCTAAAATAGTAAGGGCTGAGGGGTACAAGATGATTGAAAGGTATTTTAAGGAGCTTGATAAGGCAGATCAAGAGAGGCTGAGGTTATTTTTCGGGCACGTTGATTCAGGGATAAGGGATGAGTATGTCTAATCTTAATGATCTTCTGGTTAAGATTAAAGAGGCTGAATTACCCAGCGGGAATGATTTAGAGGCTGTTCTTTCTCTCAAAGATAGAGGTGATTTAAATACGCTTTTTTCCTTTGCTGATTTAATAAGGCAGCAATTTTGCGGAGATGAGATCCTTTTACGCGGGATTGTTGAGTTTTCCAATTTTTGTGCGCGGAATTGTTTTTACTGCGGGTTGAACAAGAATAACCTAAATATCAAACGCTACCGGATGAGGAAAGAAGAGATCTTAGATACTGTTGAGTATCTGGTGGAAGGCAATATTAAGACCGTAGTTTTGCAATCCGGAGATGATCCCGGGATAGATGCCCTTTGGCTTAAAGATATCATTCTGGAGCTAAAATCAAGATTTGATATAGCAATTACCCTCTCTGTCGGAGAAAGAGGCTTTGAGGATTATAAGGCCTGGAAAGATGCCGGAGCCGACAGGTACCTGCTTAAGATTGAAAGTTCCGATAGGGGCCTTTACAATTCGGCACATGAGGGGATGAGTTTTGACGATAGAATAAGATGCCTCTACGACTTAAAAGGATTAGGTTATCAAACAGGTTCAGGCAATATAATCGGATTACCCGGGCAAACATTAAAGATAATCGCCGGGGATATTATTTTCTTTAAGAAAATGGATTTGGATATGATTGGAATCGGGCCTTTTATCCCTCATGCTGATTCAAGGTTCTGCAGCAAGGATAAAGGCGAGGCGCTGCTTACTTTAAAGACTATAGCTCTTACGCGTATTGTCACTAAGAATACTCATATCCCAGCCACTACTGCTTTGGGGAGTTTAGATAAAGATTACAGGCTGGATGGCTTAGGGTGCGGGGCCAATGTGATAATGCCTAATTTTACTCCTCAGCCATACCGTAAACTTTATGAAATATATCCGGGTAAAAGATGCGTTGGCGAACCGGTGGGCGCTTGTGCCTTTAGCATGGAGGATATGGCTAAATCCTTAGGGAGGTTTATTGAGTATTCAAAAGGAGATTCGTTAAAAGAAAGGAAGCCTAGCTTAAATGTATAAGACTCCGGCAAGTAATAGGCTGCATATAGGTATTTTTGGTAAGCGTAATACCGGTAAATCCAGTTTAATTAATGCAATTACCAAGCAGGATGCTGCTATTGTTTCGGATTTAGCCGGTACAACTACTGACCCGGTTTATAAATCAATGGAGATTCTGCCGATTGGCCCGTGCGTACTCATTGATACCGCGGGAATTGATGACGCGGGGCTTTTGGGAGAAGAGAGGGTAAAACGCACGCAAAAGGTACTACGCAAGACAGATGTCGGAATTGTCGTTGTAGAGCCTTCTACCGGCATTAATAAGTTTGAGAATGATTTGATAGATAATTTTGTCTCTAAAAAGCTTCCTTATGTATTTGTTTTGAATAAGTGCGAACTTGAAGGCGGGGTTTCGCGCAGTTACCTGACAGAGAAGAACATTCCTTTTATTGAGGTAAGCGCAAAACTGAATATAGGTATCGAAGCATTAAAACAAAAGATTATGGATTTAGCGCCTTCTGATTGGTCGCCTGTCCCACTGGTCGCCGATATTATTGACGAAAAGGACATAGTGGTCCTGGTTTGTCCGATTGATAGCGCCATGCCCCAGGGCAGGCTTATATTGCCGCAGGTGCAGGTAATGCGCGATATTCTTGACCGGAATGCTGTGGCCATAGTTACTAAAGAAACGGAGCTTAAAAAGAGTATTGATACTTTAAAAAGGCCGGCAAAGCTAGTTATTACAGATTCGCAGGTTTTTGAAACTGTGCGCGACATTTTACCTGAAGATTATCCGCTCACTTCTTTTTCAACGGTATTCGCCCGGCATAAGGGTGATTTAGATGTGTTTGTGCGGGGAGTATCTGCGGTTGAGAAACTAAGAGACGGTGATGAAATTCTAATCGCTGAAGCATGCACCCATCATGTCCAGCCTGAGGATATCGGACGCACAAAGATACCTACGTGGTTGTTGAATTATACTAAAAAAGATTTGCATTATGAAATTGCTGCCGGAGGTGATTTCCCCGAGGATCTTAAGCGTTTTAAGTTGATTATCTCCTGCGGAGGATGCATGGTTAACAGGAGGGAGATCATGCATAGGATAGAAAGGGCTAAGGTTCAGGGCGTGGCTATTACTAATTACGGTATCCTTATGGCTTATCTCTCCGGTATATTAGACAGGGTTATCGCCCCCTTCAGTAAATAGGGGACGGTTCTTTACTTTCTAATTCAATATGCTACAATAAGTTATAGAAACATCAAAATACACTTTTTATGGTTGGAATTAGACCAAAAAAGTAAAAGTGACGCTGCTGTAACTTGATATAAAACCATGGGTTAAGAAGGGGGAGAACCGTCCCCCAAGTGCAAGAAAAAGGAGGTCGGTATGCCAAACGTAAAGAATGCCGGAGAAGTTTACAAATGCAGCGTATGCGGGAATGTGGTGGAAGTAAAGGAAGTTGGCGGAGGGGAATTGGTCTGTTGTGAAAAGCCGATGGAGAAGATTAAGGGCTGAGCGAGATATTTCTAAGAAAGGATAGAGTATGATCAGTATATTATATATCCTGATTGGGCTTGTTGCGGGTATAGCAAGCGGGCTGATCGGGATAGGTGGAGGCATTATAGTTGTCCCTTGTCTTATTTATCTATTTGGTTTTTCTCAACACGCGGCACAAGGCACAACTTTGGCGATGATGATACCTCCCATAGGATTGCTTGCCGCCTGGGCTTATTATAAGAATGGCCATGTTAATCTGCCTGTTGCGGGTTTAATCTGCTTAGGTTTTATATTGGGGGGGTATTTAGGAGCTAGATTTGCGGTAGGGTTACCGGAAGTAATATTAAGAAGAATCTTCGGGGTTTGCCTTTTAGTAATATCCGGCTATATGATAATTAAATGAATAAAGATCTAAGGATATTTATTACGGGCGCAACCGGTTTTATCGGGAGTTTTCTTCTTTCGGAACTTATTGCCCAAGGTTACAGCAATATTACGGTTTTAGCCAGGCCGACATCAAATCTAGGTTTACTCAGGGATAAAGATATAAAGATTATCCTTGCGGATGTTACCGATAAAGCCTCGCTTGATAATATTGAAGGGGGTTATGATATTGTCTTTCATTGCGCGGGTTTTGTTAATGATGGGAATGAGAAGGTTTTAGGAGATGTTAATATCCGGGGAACTGAGAATATATGCCGATGGGCGCTTAAACAGAGGATTAAAAAGTTTATTTATTTGAGCTCCGTAGCAGTTAATTCGGGAAATACCACTCTACCTCTTACTGAAGATAAACCGTATAAGGCGACCAATAAATACGGGTTATCTAAATTAGAGGCGGAAAAAGCGGCGGTAGGATTTAGGGGTGCAGGCCTGCCCATGGCTATTTTGCGCCCCTGTATGGTTTACGGGCCGGGAGAGCCGCATATGCTGCCATTATTAGCGCGCCTTTTGAAATGGAAATTATTACTTTTGCCTAATCGCGGAGAGGCAAAGTTGCACCTGGTTTCGGTGCGCAATGTTGCCGCTTGCCTTGTGCATCTTATGGAGAATGACCGCGCAACAGGAGAGATTTTTCATATTGCTGACAATGAGGTGCTTGATGTAGCCGAGATTTTCGGTATTTTTGCTAAAGCTATGGATGCGCGCATGCCTTTATTGCTTTCTTATCCGCTTACCAGGTTATTTACGTTAATTCCGGTAGCCGGAAGGCGAATTGAATTCTTATGCAAGGATCGCGTATATAGCCTGAAGCATCTTAAAAACAATCTCAATTTCAACCCGCCTTACAGCGCTTTTTTTGAACTTGCAGAATCAGTAAAACAATTCGGCAATAATACTTGACAATAGTTGCTGATGTTGTATAATCTTAATGGAAATGGTTTTCATTACCAGAGGTGATAATAGTGGGTAATTTCGGGCAGCACGGTTGGTGGCACGGAAAATTTAGAGGTTGTGGTTATAGGATAACCTTGGGTAGGGAAGCTATCCTGGAGGCGCTTTTTAAATCAGATAAACACCTGAGCGCGGAAGATATTTATATGAAGGTTCATTCTAAATATCCCAATGTCGGCTTAACTACCGTATATAGAACACTGGATGTCTTGGTTGATTTGGGCCTTGTGTTTAAGTTCGATTTTGGAGATAAAAGGGCCCGTTATGAGCTAGCAGAAGGTCCAAAGGGCGCGCATCACCACCACCATTTGATATGCACGGGTTGTAACCGTGTTATTGATTACACAGATTTTATTGACGAAGAGGTCGAGTTGCTTAACCAAACGGAAAAAGGCCTTTCTAAGAAATATGACTTTAAGATTACCAATCATTTAATCCAGTTTTACGGCTTGTGCAGTAATTGTTCCGAAAAATAGTATTTTTTTTAATTTATAATGAAAATGGTTTTCAACAACAAATTTCAAACTAAAATGAGGAAATATGCCCGGGTTTGATGGTACAGGTCCTTTAGGGAAGGGTTCGTTTACAGGTAGAGGCAAGGGGTATTGTGTAGTTAAAATAGGTAATGAAAATAATATAAATATAGGAAAGGGGGTGTTTGATATGCCAAGAGGAGATGGAACGGGCCCGATGGGATTAGGCCCAATGACAGGAAGAGGAGCCGGTTACTGTGCGGGTTATGCTACGCCTGGCTATGTTAACCCGGTGCCCTCAAGGGGGTTTGGCAGGGGCAGGCGTAATTGGTATTATGCTACCGGCCTTACCGGTTGGCAGAGGGCTTCAATGGGTATTCCTTCTTTCGGCGGTATGTATCCTTATCCGCCCGAAGTGACGCCTAGAGAGGAGATGGATATCTTAAAGAACCAAGCTGATTTATTAAAAAAGCAGCTTGAGGATATTCAAAACCGTATTGATGGTTTAGGTAAAACCCAGACGGAAAGGAACGAATAAGCAGGCTAAGGTGAGGGAATTTATTTTCCCTCACCTGATCTTATTGTAAAAAGGAGTTGTTATGAAAGTAGCTATATCTACAGATGGAGATTTTGTTTCTGCTCATTTTGGCAGGTGCCCTTCTTTTACGCTTGTTGACATTGAGAACGGGAAGGTGGTTAAGAGGACGGAAGTCGCAAATCCCGGGCATCAGCCTGGAGCTATTCCCCAATTTCTGCACCAAAAAGGCGCAAATTTTATTATTGCCGGAGGTATGGGGATGCGCGCAACATCATTTTTTGAGGAATTCAAAATTCAGGTAATTGCTGGGGTGAGCGGGAAGCTTGATGATGTGATTGAGCAGATTAAAAAAGGCACTCTTCGGGGAGGAGAAAGCCTCTGCAGGCCCGGAGCGGGGAAAGGGTACGGATTAGACAAAGAAGAGTGCGATCATCCGCACGAGAAAGATTGTTAGCAAAAGGAGAGAGTATGAGGATATGCATAACTTCGGAAGGTAAAACTTTGGATTCCAAAGTTGATTCGCGGTTTGGCAGATGCCAGTATTTTATTATTGCGGATACTGAGACTTTAGAATTTGAAGCGGTTGAGAATCCGAATATAGAATCCATGGGGGGCGCGGGCATTCAGTCTGCACAACTGGTTGTTTCAAAGCAAGTAAAGGCTGTGCTTACCGGGAATGTCGGACCTAATGCCTTTCAGACGTTGCAGGCTGCAGGGGTAGATATTTTTACTGAGGCCTCGGGGAGTGTAAAAGATGCCATAGAGAAATATAAGAAGGGCGGATTTGAAGCGGTTAAAAACCCAAGCGTAGGTTCAAAATTCGGCATGCCGGGAAAGAAAGGGGGATAGAATTATTTATGGCTGCAAAGGTAGATAAAAATAAATGTAATGGTTGCGGGGCATGCAAAGATATTTGCCCGGTAAACGCTATAAGAATAGAAAAAGAAAAAGCGGTTATCAGTGATGACTGCGTGGAATGCGGCGCTTGCGTGAATCAATGCCCGAATGGAGTAATCTCAATTTAGGAGATGAGGTATATCCATTCCAAGTGAGGAATACAGCTTGTTACGGGCATTTTGGTCGGGATGAAGCGGGATTAGGAGGTGATTAATATGCCAAGAAGAGACGGAACAGGCCCTTTCCCGGGAGGCCCAGGAATGGGGCGGGGTATGGGTAGAGGCGGCGGGCGAGGCAGAATGGGGGGAAACCGTGCAGGTGCCGGGCCGGGTGGTAATTGCGTATGTCCAAGCTGCGCAACAGAGATTGCGCATCAAGTAGGCACGCCCTGCGCTTCAATTAGTTGCCCTAAATGCGGGATGAGGATGATAAGGGGGTAAGATTTAGATTTTGGATATAGAAGTTCTTGAGAATCGTAAAAGATACCTGGAAAGAGTTGATTTCTACCGAAGCTTTGGTTACGATTTAGAAGCGGAGAGAGATTTTATTCTTGATGAATCCCTGCCTATTTCCGGAGAGATATTGGAGATTGGTACGGGTAAGGGGCATTTTGCGCTTGCTTTGGCAAAGCGAGGGTATAATTTTACAAGCATAGATATCTCCTCTCAAGAACAGGAAATTGCTGAATTAAATATACGTTACTTCGGGCTGGAGAAGCAGGTTATATTTAAAATTGAGAATGCTGAATGCTTAAGTTTCAAGGATAAAAGCTTCGGTGCTATATTTTCTATTAACGTCTTCCATCATTTGGAGAAACCGCTGGTAGTCTTAAATGAGATAATCCGCCTTTTGTGCAATGGCGGTAAGGTAATCTTAAGCGATTTTAGCGATACAGGGCTTGAGATAATTAATGCCTGTCATTCCTCTGAAGGGCGCAGGCACGATTATTTCAAGCATCGTTTAAGCGAGGCAAGGGATTATTTCATTAAGAAAGGGTTTAATGTCAGGGATTCCCAGAGTAAAGTCCAGAGAGTGGTTATAGCCGAATAATTTAAGGAAAAATGATTATTTCAATTGCAAGCGGAAAAGGCGGCACAGGAAAGACAACAATAGCGGTTAATCTGGCCTTATCCATAGATAACGCGCAGTTTCTTGACTGCGATGTAGAGGAGCCTAACGCTCATATTTTTCTTAAACCGAAGATAAGGGAGCAAAAGAAGGCATTCATACCGGTTCCTAAGATTGATGAATCAAAATGCAATTATTGCGGTAAGTGCGCTGAGGTGTGTGTTTATAACGCAATAGCGGTTTTACCGGTTCAATCGGGGAAAAAGGGGGCCACATTAGTTTTTGAGCAGCTTTGCCATGGGTGCGGAGCTTGTAGCGCGCTTTGTCCCAAGGGAGCGATAAAAGAAGTAAACAGGGAGATAGGAATTATTGAGTTAGGCGATTGCGGAAAGATTGAATTTATTCACGGGAAGCTAAATATCGGAGAGGCGATGTCTCCGCCTCTTATCCGGCAGGTTAAGGAGCATATTAACCCTGAAAAGACTGTTATTATTGATGCTCCTCCGGGCACTTCATGCCCGGTAGTCGGTTCAGTCAAGGGAAGCGATTTTTGTGTTTTAGTTACGGAGCCGACACCTTTTGGTTTAAATGACCTTATCCTAGCGGTTGAGGTCTTGAGGAAACTTAATATGGCTTTTGGAGTGGTAATTAATCGTTTTGATTTAGGGAATAATAAGACCGAGGAATATTGTAAACAGGAGAATATACCTGTTCTTATGCGTATACCGTTTAAAAAAGAGATAGCTATGGCATACTCAAAGGGGGAGCCTATAGTCAGAGTATTCCCGGAATTTATGGGAGGCTTCCAGGAACTTTTTAAGAGGATAAAGGATGCAGGGATTAATTAATGATTTCTTGGCGCAAAAAAGATTCGCGGTAGTAGGTTCATTTAAAGACGATTCCAAATTTGCCTATAAAATTGTAAAGATGTTGATAAAAAAAGGGTATGAAGTTTTTCCAGTTAATCCCGGTTTGAGCGAAGTTGAAGGAAGGACTTGTTATAAGTCAATAGATGACATTTCTCATAGCGTAGATGTAGTAAGTATAGTTACCCCTCCTTCTGTGACTGAAAAAATATTAAGGCAGTGCCTGCGAAAAGGCATAAAAAAGGTATGGCTTCAGCCCGGAACGGAGAGTTTTGCTGTTTTTAAGTTTTGCCGAGATAACGGTATTAAAACATTGCATAATATATGTTTGATAGAAGAATCTTTTGATAAATAGGAGGCTACGTGGATAAAAAATCCGATATCCTTATTATTGGAGCCGGGCCCGCCGGGTTGGTCTGCGCGGCAACTGCAGCAAAGTATTACCCTGATAAAAGTATTTTAGTAATGAGAGATATCGCGGATGGAGTTATTCCTTGCGGTATTCCTTATATGTTCGCCAGCCTTAAAAATCCTGATGAAAATAAGGTGGGGATGGCCTCTTTGGAAAATAATAATATAGAATTGGCCGTTGATAAAGCATTAAAGCTTAACAGGAAAGATAAGGTGATAGAGGCTGAGAGCAAGAACAGCTATTTTTATGAAAAGCTGGTTTTAGCTATTGGTTCAGCGCCGTTAATCATTCCGATTAAGGGGATAGAAAAACGGGGTGTTTATCCCATAAACAAAGAGCTGGGGTATTTAAAGGGGGTTATAGATAAAATTAAGTTTTGTAAGAATGTTTTAGTCATAGGGGGAGGGTTTATCGGTGTTGAGTTTGCCGATGAGCTTTCTAAGATAGAAGGGTTAAAGGTTACCTTGGTGGAGATGCTGCCGCATCTATTGGCTAATTCATTTGACCCTGAGTTTTCTCAGATGGCAGAAATTCGCTTAAAAGAGAAAGGCGTTACAGTTTTAACTAATACAAAGGTTGAAGAGATAATTGGCGATGGAAAGGTTAATAGCGTGAGATTCAGTAATGGAGAAGAAATACCTGTTGAAGGCGTGATTCTTGGGATAGGCTCAAAGCCGAATGTAAAATTAGCGGTAGAGGCAGGGCTAGAAATTGGTTCTTGCAAGGGTATCTTAACCGATGAGTATATGCGTACTTCTCTGGATTCGGATATTTTTGCAATCGGAGACTGTTCCTGCAAGAGGGACTTTTATACCCGAAAGGCTATCCCCGTAATGCTGGCTTCTACCGCAACTGCCGAAGCTAGAATAGCGGGAGCTAATTTGTACCAAATAAAAGTTATCCGCGAAAATAAAGGTACGATTGCCATTTACTCAACTTATATTGACGGGCTTGTTTTAGGTTCTGCAGGGCTTACTGAGAAAACTGCCAGAGAGGAAGCTTTTGAGATAGTTGTCAGCAGCATTGATGGTGTTGACAAGCATCCTGCTTCCTTGCCGGGAGCCTGTAAGGGAAAGATAAAGTTAATTTTTTCGAAACAATCAGGTATTATTTTAGGCGGGCAGGTAAGCTGCGGGATGTCTTGCGCGCAGATGATCAATATAATAGGCATAGCTATTCAAAAGCGTATGTCATGTACGGAATTGGAGACTTTACAGATTGCAACGCATCCCTATTTAACAAGCGCGCCTACGTTGTATCCTATTATTTTAGCTGCTCAGGATGCCTACGCAAGGATGTAAACAGGAAAATCACATGAAACAAATCGTTATTATCAGTGGAAAAGGCGGCACGGGCAAGACTATAATTACGGGCGCATTAGCAGCCTTAGCAAGAAACAAGGTTATGGCTGATTGCGATGTAGACGCGGCAGATCTCCATTTGTTATTGCAGCCGGAGATTAAAGAGCGCCATGATTTTAAAAGCGGGTTAAGCGCCTCCATTGATAAAAAAAAGTGTCAGCAATGCAAAAAGTGCCTTGCGGCTTGCAGGTTTTCTGCGATAAGTACTGATTTTGTAATTGATCCTATCGCCTGTGAAGGCTGCGGTTTCTGTAGTTATGTTTGTCCGGTTAATGCCATAAAGATGGAAGAGTGTTTGGCGGGGGAATGGTTTATATCCGATACCCGTTTTGGCCCAATGGTGCATGCAAAACTTGGAATTGCTGAAGAGAATTCAGGAAAGCTCGTTGCGTTGGTAAGAAAACAGGCAAAGGACCTAGCCGATAAGAATAATTGCGATTGGGTAATTATAGATGGCGCCCCGGGGATAGGCTGCCCTGTTATTGCTTCGCTTTCGGGGATAGACTGCGCGTTAGTAGTTACGGAGCCTACATTATCGGGGCTGCACGATGCATCGCGCGTTATTGAGGTAACCAGGCATTTCAATGTAAAATCCCGGTTAGTGATCAACAAATATGATTTAAACCGCGAAATGTCAGAAAGAATAGAGGAATATTGTTTAGAGAACGATATTCCTTTAATCGGTAAGATTAAGTTTGATAAAACTGTTGTTGAGGCCATGGTAGACGGCAAAACAATTATGGAGCATAAGAATTCTTTGGTTAAAGAAGAAATCCATAGGATTTGGGAAAATCTTCAGGCATAGCGATGGATGGTATCAGGAGGCGGGATCTACATATTCTTAAATATTGCTCTTCTTTTGTAAGCATATCAGAGGGAAAAGTTTTTTATATTACCGACCCAAAGGTCAACCCGTGCCCCTTAGCAAAGCGGTTATACAAAGAAATATTCTACGGCAATAAAGATAAGGATAAGATCAAGTCGGGGATAAAGAGGGTAATCGAGTTTAAGATTAAAGAATACGGGTTCTTTACCGCTAATAGGAACTTTGATATTTGTGAAACACAAATACCTTACGGGGCTTCTGAGGTACTGATGCTTGCTTTGCGTAATAAAATAATTGATGCTGCGGTAGTTGTCTGTGACGGCGCAGGTACGGTAATCAGCGATTCTGCCGGCATTGTCCAGGGGATCGGAGCGAGGATGCATAATATAATAATGACTTCGCCAATTCTTAAAACCATAGGCAAGCTTAAGGCTGCCGGTTGCCATATTCTTACGGGAAACGGGATGATTGACCAGTTTTCCGGAGTTCGCAAGGCGGCGCAGATTGGCTATAAAAGGATAGGGGTAACGGTGGATGCTTATAGCGCGCAAGATTTGGACAGGTTAAAAGATTTGGAAAAACAGTATGGCCTTAAGGTAATCTCCTTGGTCATATGTACTACAGGCGTGAAAGCAGAGATTGCGGAAAAGATGAAACAATACGCTGATTTTGTCTGGAGTTGTTTGTCCGATGAGGTTCGTGTATTAATTGCGCCTTTTGCGAAATTAAGGCTATCCAGGCTTATGCCGGTTTTGGTGCTGACTGATTCGGGGGTCAATTTAGCTACAAGTATTTTCTCAAAAAATAAAAGGATGAAGAATTATGGAAGCTAAAGAAGCAGCTTACCTTGAGCAGGAGAGGCGGCTTAAGGAGAAGATGGGGCTGGTTAAATATAAGTTAATTATTATGAGCGGGAAGGGAGGGGTAGGTAAAACATCTGTTGCGGTTAACCTTGCTTATGCTCTTTCTTTAGCCGGTAAGAAAACTGCTATTTTGGATATCGATATCCACGGCCCTAATATCGCCAAGATGCTTGGTGTTGAAAAAGAAGTAATTTGCGAGTTTGGTTCTGAGATTAAGCCGGTAGAGGTATCCGTTAATCTAAAAGCGGTTAGTCTTGCCTTGGCCGGGTATAATCCGGATCAGCCGATAATATGGCGAGGCCCGATGAAGGCGCTGGCTATCCGGCAGTTTCTGGCTGATGTTAATTGGGGGGAATTAGATTATTTAATTATAGATTCTCCCCCCGGAACGGGAGACGAGCCTTTAAGTGCCTGCCAGTCTATTCCTAATGTAACCGCAGCGGTAATTGTGACTACCCCGCAGGACGTGGCGGTTATGGATGCCCGTAAAAGTATTCAGTTTGCTAAAGAGCTTAAGCTTCCGATAGCCGGCATAATTGAAAATATGAGCGGTTTCATATGCCCGCATTGCGGCAAGAGGACGGATATTTTTAAGAAAGGAGGGGGGAAAAGGGCTGCTTTTGAAATGAATGTATTATTTTTAGGAAGCGTGCCTTTCCAGCCTGAGTTTGTAGAGTATGCCGACAAAGGCACCCCGTTTGTTTCTTTTAAAGAAAAATCAGATTCTGCCAAGGTTTTTTTGGAAATAATAGAAAAGATAAAAGTATCTATAGGGGATATTCTATGAGGGGGCCATTGAAATATATCTATGGGCCTGTTCCTTCCTGGAGGCTGGGTAGTTCTTTGGGGATAGATTTACTTTCGCAGGAAGAGAAGATCTGCAATTTTGATTGTGTTTATTGCCAGATCGGGCCAACCAGTAAGTTTACGGTTGAAAGAAAGGCTTATGTCGCGGTTAAGAATGTCATTGAAGAATTAAGCACCCTGCCCAGCGCGAGCATAGATTATATTACTTTTTCTGGCAGGGGAGAGCCTACTCTGGCAGCAAATTTAGGAGAAGCGATAAAGGCGGTAAAATCAGTTCGTAAAGAGCGGGTGGCAGTTTTAACCAATGGTTCCTTGATAGGCCTGGAGGAAGTTAGAGAGGAACTGGTTTTGGCTGATTTTGTCGTGGTTAAACTGGATGCCTGTTCACCTGAAACCCTTCAGTCGATAAACAGGCCTGCCAAAAGAACCGAATTTGGCGAAATATTAGAAGGTATAAAGAAATTCAGGGAGAGTTATATGGGAAGGCTGGCTTTACAGATCATGTTTATCGGTAAACAGAAAAAAATTGATGAATATGCTTATCTCTCTAATTGCATTAACCCAAATGAAGTTCAGATTAATACTCCGTTGAGGCATTGCAATATTAAGCCGTTAACAAAGGAAGATATTTTTAAGATCAAAGACTATTTTATTTGTGCCTGTAAAGGCATAAATATCGTTTCGGCATATGATGAGAATTGCCCTAAGGTTATTAAATCTATCAGCGATGAAGATACGTTGAGAAGAAGGGGTAAGGTTAAATGAGGGTTTATTTAGATTGTATCCCTTGTTTTTTCAGGCAAGCCCTTGAGGGCAGCCGTATAGTTGGGGCGTCTTTTAAGCAGCAAAAGAAGATTATCGATGAATTTGCCAGAAAGATACCAAAAATGCCTCTTAATGCTACGCCTCCGGAAATAGCGCGTTTTGGTTACGGGCTTTTAAGGAAGATAAGCAATGGTAAGGATCCGTATAAAGAAATAAAGCAGAAGAGTAACCGTATAGCTCTAAGGCTGTATGGGGTATTGCGTAAGAAAGTGGAATATTCAAAGGATAGGCTTCTGACGGGTGTTGAATTGGCTATTGCGGGAAATGTTATTGATTTTGGGGTAAAAAATAATTTAAATATAAAAGAAGAGCTAAGAAAGGTACTCGCGCAGGAGGATAAGGTAGTTTGTAAACAGACTATATTTCATTATAAAGAGTTTAAGCGTATATTGAAGAAGGCAAAGAATATTTTATATTTAGCTGATAATGCCGGTGAAGTGGTTTGCGACCGGATTCTATTGGAGGAGATAAGAAGGGCCTATCCGCAGAAAGGCATTTATTATGCCGTCAAGGCAAAACCCGTTATAAATGATGCCTTGATTGAAGATGCAAGAATTTGCGGGGTTGATAAGATCGCCCGGGTAATTTCCAACGGTACAGATGCCCCCGGTACGATTATTTCTCTTTGTTCAAAAGAATTTATGAAGATTTACAGAAAAGCAGATATGATAATCAGTAAGGGGCAGGGTAATTTTGAATCATTATCAAACGAGAAAAGGCCGATTTTTTTCTTATTTATGGTGAAATGTCCGGTTGTGGCAAAAGAGACAGGGTGTAAAATGGGGAGTATCGTGTTATTCTACAATTTGAAGAAAAATGAAATTAGTCACTAAGGATGTACATTACGCAATTAAGTCTTTACTCTATATCGCTAAAGATCCTGATAGGGTAGTTTCAGTAAATGAACTGGTGGATAAATTGAATATGCGTAAGGCTTTTTTACGCAGGATTATGCAGGTTTTAAGTAAGAGAGGGATACTAAAGTCTTTAAGGGGCAGCTGTGGCGGGTTTTTGTTAAAAATCAAGCCGGATAAAATACGGATTATAGATATAGTAAGTATTTTCCGGGGAGATGTGGAGACTTTCAGTTGTATATTTGAAAAGGATATCTGCCCTTATCCCGGCAGTTGCCTGTTAATGCGGAAAATGGAGAACATTGAATTTCAATTAAATAGCCTGCTAAAGAATATTACTATAGCAAAATTATTTAAAAGTATCGACAGGTAAAACAAATAATGTCAGGCCTATTTTGAAATACGGGCATTAGAATGAAGATAAAAGTGATTTTTGATAAAAGTGCATTAGCGGCTAATCTTCGCGTAGGCTGGGGAGTTTCGTTTTTAATTAACGATAAGATATTATTTGATACGGGCGAAAAAGGAGAATGGCTTATTGAGAATCTTAATTCTTTAAAGGTTGATATAAATAAGATCGAGGCAATTGTGATTTCTCATGACCACTGGGATCATTGGGGAGGGCTGTGGGATTTATTAAAGGAGAGAAAAGGGCTTAAGGTGTATATTTGCTCAGGTTTCAGCAGAGAATTCAAGGATAAAGTAAAAGAGGCAAAGGGGAATCTTGTTGAGGCCCAAAGGATTACAGAGATTGCTCAGGATATTTATATCACGGGTGAAATATCCGGCGCTTACCATGGTAAATATATGCCTGAACAAGCTGTAGTATTAAGGTCAGTAAACGGGCTTACCCTGATAACGGGATGTGCGCATCCGGGGGTTTTAAAAATATTAGAAAAAGTTAAGGCGAGGTTTACAGCCGAGCCTGTTTATTTTGTATTCGGCGGGTTTCATTTAAAAGAGTCGGATAGAAGGGCCGTAGAGATAGTAGCTGAAAGTTTTAAAAAGCTCGGGGTAATTAAGGCCGGGCCTACTCATTGTTCGGGTGAGGTAGCGCAGGAGATCTTTAAAAAATATTACAAAGAAGATTTTATTCCAATTAAAGTAGGGCTGGAGATAGAGGTCTAACCGTAAAAGTAGCAAGGGGGTAATAGAAATGGGAATTGATATAGTCGATAGCACTTTTAAGCAGGAGGTTTTGGAAGATGATCTGCCTGTATTGGTTGATTTTTGGGCGGTTTGGTGCGGGCCATGCTTAAGGCTTGCTCCGGTAATTGAAGAGATCGCTAAAGAATATAAGGGAAGGCTGAAGATTTGCAAGGTAAATGTTGATGAGTCGCCAAAGTCAGCCGCTCTTTATGGAATCATGAGCATACCAACGCTTGCGATTTTCAAAAACGGAAAAATTGAAGACAAGATTATAGGCGGCCTTCCCAAGAAAGAATTAGAGAAGGTTATTAATAAATATATCTGAGGGTTTGATATGGCAAATTTCAGAGAGATTAATGAGGCAAGGCAGCTGTTAGGGCTGGATGAAGAGGCGACAATAGAAGAGGTCAAGGAAGCCTTCAGGAATTTAGCCGTTAAATACCATCCTGATAAGCATAAGGGAAAGGATAAAAAGTATTACGAAGAATTATTTAAGAAAGTAAGCCATGCTAAAGATATTATTTCAAATTACTGCGCCGGATACCGTTTTTCTTTTAAGGAGAAGGAAGTAAAAAAGAATGCTATGCCTAAAGAAGAATATGAACACTTGAAAAGATTTTATGACGGGTGGTTTGAGGATCTAGGTTTATGAAAGGTTTATTCGATAAGTATTATGAAAAATATGATTCCTGGTACGATAATAATAAATTTGCCTATTTATCAGAAATAAAGGCCTTAATGAAAGTCGTCCCTGCGCAGGGGAAAGGTTTAGAGGTAGGCGTTGGCACGGGAAGATTTGCTTCTGTATTAGGGATAGAAAACGGAATAGACCCTTCTCTTAAAATGATAAATATCGCAAGAAAGCGCGGTATAAAGGCGAGTTTAGGTTTAGGGGAAAAGGTTCCTTTTCAGCCCCAGGTTTTTGATTATATCGCAATTGTCATTACGTTATGTTTTGTGAAGGACCCAGGAAAGGTAATCGGTGAGGCTATGCGGCTTTTAAAAAGGCGCGGTAAGCTAATTGTCGGTATTGTAGATAAAGAGAGTTTTCTCGGTAAATATTATAAAAGCAAAAAAAGCGTCTTCTATAAAAATGCAAGATTCTTTAGCGTGGAAGGAATAGTCAATTTGATGAAAAAGGCTGGTTTTGGCAAATTCGCTTATTATCAGACTCTTTTTAAGCTGCCGGAGATGATGAAAAGGGCCGAGAACCCGAGGAAGGGGTTTGGGCGGGGAGGGTTTGTAGTTATATCTGCCGAAAAATAACTATGCCTATACCGGATTTGGCAAGTTCAAGTTTAATGGCTTGCCTTTTTTATTTGTAAGGCCGATATTTTGTGTTAGAATATACCCTTAATGGATAATACCAGATGTATTAATTGCCGGGAATATAAAAGGTGCAAAGAGAGCCGCATGGCGGGGATTTTCTTTATTATCGGCTTAATTGCTACTATTGCTATCCGGGTAGTCACTCTTTTAATCCATGTTAACCCGCTTTACGGCCAGATCGCTTGGTATATCGGCGTGATCGGTTTCCTTCTTTTCTTTGTTTATAAATACAATATTGATTCGTCGCGTTACAGGATAATAAAGAATAACGGCCTGATGGCTAAGGTCTTAGGTAACGATGAATTAAGTAAAGATGATAAACAGATTTTAAGCGCTATCCTCTGCGCCTTAAGCTCAGGCAAGGACAGGATAAATTATTTTGTTATTTTTGCTTCATCGGCGCTGGCGCTTATTGCCGGAGTTTATTTTGACTTTATTAAAAGATAGGGAGGTTTTATGGAACGCAAGGATGCTGTAACTTTGAAGAACAACGCGGTTACCTTAATAGGAGAAGAGGCAAGAATAGGGCAAAAGGCATTAGATTTTAAGGTATTAGATAATAACCTGAAGGAAAGGTCATTAAGCGAATTCAAGGGGAAGATTAAGCTTATTGCTTCAGTCCCCTCTCTGGATACGCCGGTATGCGATACGGAGATTAAGCGTTTTAATGACGAGATGTCCAGCCTTTCAAAAGATATTGTGGTAATTTTTATCAGCATGGATTTGCCTTTTGCGCAGAAAAGGTTCTGTCAGGAGTTTGAGATTAATAAGATAAAGGTTTTTTCAGACCATAAAGATGCTGATTTCGGAGAAAAATACGGGGTGCTTATAAAAGAGTTGCGCCTTTTGGCCAGGGCAATATTTCTCTTAGATAATGAAAATGTTGTAAGGTATGTTGAATACGTTAAAGAAATATCTAACCCTCCTAATTACGAAGCCGCTTTAAAAGCGGTAAAGTCTCTGGTATAATAGCTTAAATTATCTAAGGAGATAAAATGATTATTCTAACCGGCGGAGCCGGGTTTATCGGAAGCTGTTTTTTATGGAAACTAAATCAGCAGGGCATTTCTGATATTATAGTCGTAGATAACCCGGATTCTCCTATTAAAGAGAAAAATCTTCTAGGGAAGAGGTATCTGGAATATATTCCTAAGGATGATTTCTTAAAAATACTGGAGTCAGGCAAGATAACCGGTATTAATAAGATTATCCATATGGGCGCCTGTAGTTCCACAATCCTTGATGACGCCGATTATTACCTTAAGAATAACTACGAGTATTCAAAACGCCTTGCTGCCTGGGCAGTTGCTCAAAATGTGCATTTTATTTACGCCTCATCCGCGGCAACTTACGGAGACGGGTCTTTGGGATATGATGATGCGGAGAGGCTCATTGCATCGCTAAAACCTTTAAATATGTATGGAAACTCAAAACAGCTTTTTGATTTATGGGTTTTAGAAAATGATTACCTTAAGGTATTTACGGGGTTAAAATTCTTTAATGTCTTTGGCCCTAACGAATACCATAAGGAAGAGATGATGAGCGTCATCTGCAAGCGCTTTAATGATTTAAAAGAAGGTAAGCCGATGCGTTTATTTAAATCTTACCGCAGCGGATATGAAGACGGTGAGCAGAAGCGTGATTTTATCTATGTAAAAGATGCCATTGAGGTCATGTATTATTTTTATAATAACCCGCAGAAGGCGGGGATTTATAATCTGGGCACAGGGATAGCGCGCAGCTGGAACGATTTAGCCTTGGCTATGTTCTCGGCTTTGGGGATAAAACCCGTTATTGAATATATTGATATGCCTGACCAGATAAAAGGCCAATACCAGTATTATACGCAGGCAAAGATGGATAAGCTAAGGCAGGCGGGTTGCGATTATAAATTTACGCCTTTGGAAGAAGCAGTAAAGGATTACTGCGGTTACCTAAAAGATAAATCCCATTTATAGGTTTTAATCAATCGTGGAAGAGCATACAGGCTTGAAAACTACTCCTCTTATGGAAAAGCATAAAGACTTAGGCGCAAAGCTTGCTCCCTTTGGCGGATGGTTAATGCCTATACAATATAGCGGTATAATTGAAGAGCACAATTGGACCAGGAAAGGCGCGGGCCTATTTGACATCTGCCATATGGGTGAATTTGAGGTTGAGGGGGATTTGGATAAAATTAACCTGGGGGAATTTATAACCGTTAATCTTAAGGCTATGCCTTCGGGGACATGCAAGTATGGTTTTATGCTCAATGAAGAAGGCGGGATTATTGATGATCTAGTTGTATATAGGATTACCGGAAGTAAATGGATGGTTGTGGTTAATGCCGCTACAACCGATAGCAATGAGAAATACCTGCGCGGCCGCCTAAACAGTGAAGTTTCCATTAAGAATGTTTCCGGCGTATTAGGCAAGCTCGATCTGCAAGGGCCGTTGTCAAAAAAGATCCTTGATGATATAACCGGAGTTAATATCGGTTTGGGGTATTATGCCTTTGATTATTTTAAATTATTGGGTGAGAATATTATCATAAGCCGTACCGGCTATACGGGGGAGTTAGGGTATGAGCTTTATATGCCTAATGAAAAGGTCGGACAGTTGTGGGATAAGATATTATCCGATAGCAGGGCCAGGCCCGCAGGGTTAGGGGCGCGCGATACCCTGCGCCTTGAGATGGGTTATAGCCTTTACGGTCAGGATATAGATAATACTACTTCGCCGCTTGAAGCAGGCTTAGGTTCTTTCATAGATTGGAATAAGGATTTTATAGGCAAAGAAGCGCTCTTAAAACAAAAAGAACTTGGTTTAAGCCGCCGGATAATATATTTTTCCGCTAATTCCCGCAGATCCCCGCGCCATAACTACCGCATAAATTATAAGGGAAGCGATATAGGGATTGTAACCAGCGGTTCATTTTCTCCCAGCCTCGGGGTAGGTATCGGAATGGGGTATAGCAAGGTTGGGCTGGAGGCCTCAGAAGAAATTAGGCTGACCGAAGGGGCAATCTCAATTGATGCAAAGGTTGTAAAAAGGCCTTTTTACAAAAACGGAAGCGTAAAATAAAGGAGATAAAAAATGCTTGTGCCGGATAATCTTTTTTTCACTAAAGACCATGAGTGGGCCAGGATAGAAGGAGGCGAGGCGGTTATCGGGATAACTGATTTTGCCCAGGGCTCACTGGGGGATATTACTTTTATCGACCTGCCGAAAATAGGCCAGGCCTTAAAACAGTCTTCGGTTTACGCTACGGTTGAATCGGTTAAGGCCGCCTCTGACGTTTATTCTCCTTTATCAGGAGAGGTAATAAAGGTAAATAGTGAGTTGCCCCTTCATCCGGAGATGGTAAATAAGTCTCCTTACGAATCCGGATGGTTTGCCGCGGTAAAGATAGCTAACGAGGCAGAGAAGAATAATCTTATGGACGCAAAGGAATATAAGGAATACGTAGAAAAAATTTCCAAATGAATTATATCCCCCACACTCAAGAAGATAAACAAAAGATGCTAAAGGCAATCGGCGTAAAGAGCGTAGATGAGCTTTTTAGGGATATTCCTTCCGCGCTAAAGCCCAAATCATTCAATATGCCTTTGGGTAAATCTGAGTTTGAGGTAATGGAGCATTTTAAAAAGCTTTCGGGAAAGAATGCCGCCGATTTAATAAATTTTATCGGGGGAGGTTTTTATGATCATTATATTCCTGCGGTAGTAGATTCTTTAGCCTCGCGGCCTGAGTTTTATACCGCCTATACTCCTTATCAGCCTGAATGCTCCCAGGGGTGGTTGCAGGCAATCTATGAATACCAGACAGTGATTTGCGAGTTAACCGGACTGGATGTTTCAAATGCGTCTCTTTATGACGGAGGGACTGCCCTTTATGAAGCGGCAATGATGGCAGTAAGGCTTACCGGGAGAAAGAAGATAATTGTTGATAGCGGGGTAAGCCTAATATACCGCACAATGCTTTATACTTACACCTCCAATCTTTCTATCGAATTTATTGAAACCCCGGTTGTCCACGGGCAAAGCTGCCGTGAAAGTATTTATAAGCATTTGGACGATAGGACCGCAGCGGTAATCGTGCAAAATCCTAATTTTTTCGGAGCAGTAGATGATTTATCGGATATCGCTGAGAAGGCGCATAGTATGGGCGCTTTGGCAATAGCCTCTGTTTATCCGGTTTCATTAGGCCTGCTTAAGACTCCGGCAGAAATGGGTTTTGATATTTCTACCGGAGAGGGGCAAAGCCTGGGAATACCTTTATCTTTCGGCGGGCCGTATTTAGGGTTTATTGCCGTAAAGAAGGAACATATGCGGCAGATGCCCGGAAGAATTGTAGGCGCGACCTCAGATAATGACGGTAAGCGCGGGTTTGTTTTAACTTTACAAGCGCGCGAGCAGCATATAAGAAGGGAAAAGGCAACTTCTAATATTTGTTCTAATGAGGCGCTCTGTGCTTTAAGGGCATTAATCTATTGTTGTCTTTTAGGGAAAAAAGGGTTGCAGGATTTAGCCGGGCTAAACTATCAAAAAGCGGAGTTTGCTAAGTCTGTTCTGGATAAGATACCGGGAGTAAGAGTAAAGAGAATTACGCCTACCTTTAATGAGTTTACCCTGGAACTTCCCGGGAATGCAGACGGGATAGTCAACTCTATGATTAGTAAGGGTTTTGCCTGCGGCTTCCCGCTAGGAAGGTTTTATAAAGGATTAGATAATTATCTCTTAGTTGCGGTTACGGAGAAACGCACCAAGGAAGAAATTGTTAAGCTTGCCAAAAGCCTGGAGGAATGTTTATGCGGTTAATATTTGAGAAAAGCTCCAGCGGCCGCATGGGGTATAGCCTTCCTAAATCAGATGTGCCTGTGGCCGGTAGTTTGCCTGGTAAATACTGCCGGGTAACCCAGGCTAATCTTCCTGAGGTTTCAGAACTGGATCTGGTGCGCCATTTTTCCGGCCTATCGCGCTTAAACTTTTCCGTAGATACGAATTTCTATCCGCTTGGCTCCTGCACAATGAAGTATAACCCTAAATTTACCGAGAAGATTGCCTCCTTAGGAGGTTTTTCCAATCTGCATCCTTTAATTCCTCAATTATCGGGAGGGGGCATTCTGGCGCAGGGGTCCCTGGAGGTTTTATACCATATGGAGAGGCTGCTTAGCGAGATTACGGGCATGGCGGCATTTACTATGCAGCCTTTAGCCGGAGCCCACGGAGAATTAACCGGCGTAATGCTTATTTCAGCCTACCACAAGAATAATGGTTCACGGAGAAAACATATTATTATCCCGGATTCTTCACATGGAACAAATCCCGCCAGCGCAGCAATTGCCGGTTATGATGTTGTAGTAATCCCTACGGATAAAAACGGCTCTTTTGACCTGGAATTATATAAAAAGGCCCTGAATAAGGAGACTGCCGCGGTTATGCTTACCTGTCCGGATACCTTGGGATTATTTAACCCCAGGATCAAGGAGATTGCAGATTTAGCGCACAGCGTGGGTGCTTTAATGTATTATGACGGGGCAAACCTGAATGCGATACTGGGTAAATGCCGGCCCGGTGATATAGGTTTTGATGTTGTGCATTTAAATTTGCATAAGACTTTTGCTACCCCTCACGGAGGAGGCGGGCCCGGGGCGGGCCCGGTTGGTGTCTGCGATAAACTTGTAGATTTTCTTCCGATATCCAGGGTTGCCAGGAGGGATGATGGAACATATTTCTTGGATTATCAAAACCATAGGACTATAGGCTATATTGCCCCTTTTTACGGTAACTTTGCGGTGATTTTGAAGGCGTATGCTTATATTTTAGCTTTAGGCAGAGAGGGCCTGATTGAGGTAAGTGAAAACGCGGTATTAAGCGCAAATTATTGCTTAAGCCGCTTAAAAGATTATTTCGATCTTCCTTTTGATAAGATTTGTATGCATGAATGCGTGTTTTCTGCATCCCGTCAGTTAAAGAACGGCGTGCACGCTTTGGATATTGCAAAATATCTTATTGATAAAGGTTTTCACCCCCCTACTATTTATTTCCCTTTAATCGTAAAAGAGGCAATGATGGTTGAGCCCACTGAAACGGAGAGCAAGGAAACTTTGGATAGATTCATAGAGGCTATGATTGAAGCGGCTAAGCTTTCTGAGACAACCCCCCAGATTTTGCATTCGGCGCCGTTAACCATGCCGGTAAAAAGGCTTGATGAGACAAAAGCCGCGCGGGAGCCGAACTTACGCTGGAAACCTTAAGATATTATGAAAACCTTTAGGCTAATTCGTTCAAAGCCGGCCTCTGCCATATATAATATGGCCCTTGACGAGAAAATATTTTTTCGATTCATGAAGGATGGCATCCCGGCCTTTAGGATATATAGCTGGCAAGCGCCTTCTTTTACCTATGGGGTTTCACAAAAAAACCCGGGACGCGAGATTATTCTATCGCAATGCGTTAAAGACGGTATCTATTTAGCTAAGCGAATGACGGGCGGAGGGATATTATTCCATAATGATGAGATTACCTATAGCCTTGTTTGTGGCAAAGAGGATGTCGGGGAAAGAAAAGAAGTTTTTGTCTCTTACCGTAATATCTGCGCATTTCTTATAGCCTTTTACAGGTCTTTAGGGCTAAATCCTTCTTTTGCGCTCGAAGGGGATGATTTTGAAAAAAGATGCACAGCCCATCCTTTATGTGGCGCTTCGCGGGAGAAATACGATATTGTTATTAACGGCAGAAAAATCGGAGGGAATGCCCAGAAGCGCAATAAGGAGGCAATATTCCAGCATGGGTCAATTCCGATATCTGTAGATTTTAATTTAATGAGCAGGTATATACGCTTCCTGCCTGAAGAGGTCCATGCGGGCATTACTTCGTTATCTCAAGAGCTCAAGAGTGTGCCTGCCAGGTCTACGCTGGAGGAGAAATTGATTGAAGCTGTTAAGGGCACATTTGGCGTTAATTTTACTGAAGAAGAGGAACCTGTGCATGAAACCCGCATGGCTTAATAAAAAAATATCATTAAGGGATTGTGTTGAGTTAAGGGAGATTTTGAAAAGAAGGGGTCTTAATACTGTTTGCGAGGAAGCGCAGTGCCCTAATATAGGCGAGTGTTTTTCTAAAAGGCAGGCTACCTTTCTTATATTAGGCAAGGTATGCACGCGCGGATGCAGGTTTTGCGGCGTAAAGAAGGGTATTCCGCCTGCGGTTGATTCGGATGAGCCGCAAAGAATCGCAGATTGCATAATTGAATTAGGGTTAAAACATGTTGTAATAACCAGTGTCACAAGAGACGATTTATCTGATTACGGAGCAGGGGCCTTTGTTGAGACAATAAAGGCGATAAAGCGGGTAAGTGATAAAATAACAGTGGAAGTGCTTATCCCTGATTTTAACGCAGAATCAGAGTCATTGCGCTTACTGGCTGAAAGCCAACCAAATATTATCGCTCATAACCTGGAGACAGTTCCGAGGCTATATAAAGAGGTGCGTAAGGGAGCATCATATGAAAGGTCATTGAAGGTATTTACTGTTCTTAGGGGTTTTACTCCCTCTACTCCTTTGAAGTCAGGGTTGATGTTGGGATTGGGAGAGGCTGAGGATGAAGTTTGCCGGGTTTTTGATGACCTGGTAAAAGAGGGCTGCTCTTATTTAAGTATCGGCCAGTATTTAGCTCCGGGTAATTCCAGCTTTCCGGTAAAAGAATACCTGAAACCGGAGATTTTTGAGCGGTATCGGGAAAAAGCCCTATCCGCCGGGTTTCGTTTCGTCAAAAGCGCTCCATACGTGCGCAGTTCCTATATGGCCCATGAGTATTGTTGAGGTATTAAGCTTTTCCGTCTTTGCTTCCGGCGCTGAAAGCTTTCGCTCGAACGCAGTCCCGCCTCGCTGAGGCGGGACAAGCGGTGATGCGAGAACAAACCAAGACAGGACCCGCTAGAAACGCGAAGTTATAGCGCTTGTCATATTTTAATATTGTTATATAATCAAGTATATGTAATATAATTAGGAAATAAAGGAGGAGATTAAATGAGCAAGCCGATAAAAGGTACAAAAACGGAGAAGAATCTATTGGCGTCATTCGCCGGAGAATCACAGGCAAGAAACCGCTATACTTATTTTGCCAGCGTGGCTAAAAAGGAAGGATATGAACAGATTTCCCGTTTTTTTCTTGAAACAGCAGAGAATGAAAAAGAGCATGCCAAGGTATTCTTTAAATACTTGGAGGGCGGGGAGGCGGAAATAACCGCATCTTACCCGGCGGGGAAGATTATGGATACTAAGGCTAACCTGGAAGAAGCCGCGGCGGGGGAAAACTTGGAATGGACTACCCTTTACCAGGATTTCTCAAAGACAGCTTGTGAAGAGGGTTTTCCTGAAATAGCCCGTTCTTTTGAGCAGATAGCCAAGGTTGAAAGATTCCATGAGGCCAGGTACAGGAAACTTATTAATAATATAGGCAATGGCGAGGTTTTTAAGAAAAAAGCTGTTTTAAAATGGCATTGCCTTAATTGCGGTTATGTCTTTGAGGGTAATGAGGCTCCCAATGAATGCCCCGCATGCAGGCATCCCCAGGCGTATTTTGAGGTTTTAGCGGAGAACTATTAATCAGGACAATTGATATTGGAATATTATTATGTTAGGTTTTAATTAGGAGGAAGCCGCTACAGCCATGTTAAGTAAAAGAGGGTTTAGCCTGGTGGAGTTTTTGATTGGTGTAGCCATTGTCCTAATTGTGTTGGTAGGGTCTCTTTTGGCCTTTGTGCAGCTTATGCTGCTTAATGAAGGTAGCAGTAATTTAGTAATAGCCGCGAACGATGCTCAATACGTCTTAGAGCAGATGAAAAATGAGGCTTTTGAGGATTTAGCTTCTCATCCTATCCCTACATTTAATAATTTAAATTCAGAAACAGTAACTTTAACGCGTAGCATAGGGGTAAATATAGCAACTGTAACAGCAGATGTCAGCTGGCAGGAGAGAGGAAATGCGCGGAATTTTTCGATCTCTACGTGTTTCGCAAGGGAATAAGACCGGCTTTACACTGGTTGAGGCGCTTCTGGTTACCGCAATTACAGGCATTATTATGTCGGGCTTGTTTTATGTTTTAAGTACTGGAGAGTTAGCGAATACAGTTAGCCTTACCAGAACCGAGGCCCAGTCTCAAGCCCGCCGCTTGATTGATTGGATCGCCCGTGATGCGCGGTTAGCCCGCACCTATGACATAGGCGATGTATCTAATATTCCTTCTGATTCCCATATTAAGTTTTATCCGGTTACCGACTGGGATTCCGTGAATGGGCAGTATGTTGTTAGCCCTAATTATATTGAATATTCCTATGATTCTGCAACTAATACTATTACAAGGAGTATTACTGATTCATCCGGGAATGTTTTAAATAGCTGGTTATTCAGGGATATAATTTCACCGCCTTTCTCTACTCTTGGTTCTTCGGATAATATAATACCATTGGGTACGGAAATACAGCAAAGCAGGATACTGATAATCTCTATAAATGTGCGTAAGCAGACTAGGGGTGGCGCTAATATTGATTCCAGCATTATTACGGAGGTTAAAATACGCAATGGTTAAAAATAATAAAGGAGTAGTATTGGCCCTGGCGCTTATAGTAACCTTAGTTTTATCTGTTCTCTCGGTCTCCTTCTTTATACAGGCTATAAATGAAAATAAATTAGCCAGGAGGTCAGTTGATTCGATGCGCGCATTCTGGTTGGCAGAAGCCGGTATTGCGCAGGTAATAAGGACGAGTATGCCCTCAAGCGTAAGCGGCCAACTTTTAAATCCTGATCATATCTATGATGCTAGAGTAAGCCGCGTTGGAGCAACAGATTATTATACGGTAACTTCTACTGGCACGGTTAATCTCCCTTCGGGAGAAGTTGTAAGCCGCACAGTGATTGCCACCGTAGAGGTAGAGTATCCGTCTGCCGAAAATTTCCCACGGGCAATCGAAACAACTGCTGATCGAATTATAATAAAAGGGGCAGCCAGGATTAATCCCTCTGATCCTAATGATCCGAATGGGCCTAAGGTTAGTTCTGATTTTTCCTTTTCCCAGCTTTTTGGTATGAGCAAGGAAGAGATGCGTTCTGGTGCCAACCACCTCTATACCAGCAGTAATTTCGATAGAGATAACATAAACGGGATTACCTGGGTAGATGTTGACTCAGGCACTACCTTAAATACAAACGGTAATTCGACAGGTAGTGGTATTTTGATTGTAAACGGTAATATCAAATTTACCGGGACATTTCAATTTCATGGCATAATATATGTTATCGGAGAATTTACCGCGACAGGGACATTTGACCAGTATGGAAGCGTGCTTGTTGAGAGCACTGCTGAACTTGATGATCCGGAGCTAACCGGAACAACTAGGATAAATTATGACGAGACTTCCATCTCTAATGTTTTAAGCGGAATAGTTTCCGGAAATTCGATCGTCTCCTGGAAAGAATAGTCTTTCCTAGTTTTTTCAAAACCTTTAATTCTTTTACCGCCAGTTTAAATGATCTGGAGGAGAGGATTGCGCAGAAAATTTAACATAAGCGTATATGTAGCAAGGTTTAGCGATTATAGGGATGCGCATTTTTTGTTTAAGGCGGCTATAGATATGGGAATTAAGAAACTAATACTACAAGGATAAGCTGATGCAGATTAAGATTTTTTATCATCATACTGATTGCGGCGGAGTGGTTTATTACGCTAATTATCTTAAGTTTTTTGAAGAGGCGCGTACGGAATATTTTGCCGAACGTGGGTTTTCCATAAAGGAACTCGCTGATTCAGGCACCATGTTTGTAGTCGCCAGGCAAGAAGTGGATTATAAGTTACCTGCTGTCTACGGAGATACCCTTGAGATTATATCCAGCGTTATTGAGATGTCGGCGGTAAAGATTATATTTGAGCATGAGGTGCGTAAAAATGGCGGCCAGGTTACCACTAAGGCCAAGACTACCCTTGTCTGCGTAGGCAAAGATTTAAGGCCTAAGGCAATCCCCGAGCAGATCCGCAAGGAAATTTCTTAAACTTACCAATTAAGGAGCGTAAAGATGGAGGCACTGGAAGTTTTAAAGAAAAGAAGGAGCGTGCGCGTATTTGAAGGCAGGCCGATACCCGGGGAAGACCTGGAGGCGTTGGTTGATGTTGCAAGGTATGCGGCTACCGCCAGAAATGTGCAGCCATGGAAATTTGTAATTGTCACCGACAGCAAGATATTAAATGCGCTTAGTCAGCTTGGGGATAACGCGAGATTAATCGCATCAGCCAAGGCATGTATTGTTGTTTTTTGCGAAGGGACAAAATATTACCTTGAAGATGGTTGTGCGGCAACGGTTAATATTTTAAATGCCGCGGCTGGCATGGGGATTGGCTCTTGCTGGGTGGCCGGAGATAAAAAGCCTTATTCTCCGGATGTTTTACGGTTATTAAACGCTCCGGAAGGCTTAAGGCTTGTCAGCCTTATTGCCTTGGGGTACCCAAAGGATAAAGAGTGGTTTAGGCTTGCGGATAAAAAGCCGCTTAAAGAAGTTTTACGCTGGGAGAGATTCTAATGCGTCTATTTTTCAGGGGTGGTTGCTTTCTGCCCTTATTAGTAATCTTTAATTTTTTCTTCGGTTGGATTTTTTTCGGTTTTAGGGCGTGGGTAATTATGGGAATATTATTAATAGTCGTGTCATTGGCATATTCGTATATTTTAAGCAGGAAAATTGTATCAGAGTCAGATAGGCAGGCAAGAAGAAAAGATGCTATTGATGTCGAAGGTAAAGTCCTCAAATAGAGAGCCCTCCCTATCTTAAAATACCGAAAAGATTTGACAAAATAGATTTCGGTGTTAATATTTATCCTAATTAATCTAACTACATAGTTATGGAAAGGGAGGTTTAAGGAAATGGCAGGAATTGATTTATTGATTTTGGCGCCTGTTGGTTCTATTGTAGCGCTTATGTTTGCGGCCTACCTGGCAGTCTCGATTTTGAAGAAGGATGAAGGCAATGACAAAATGAAAGAGATTGCCTTGGCTGTACGCACCGGAGCTAACGCCTATTTAAAAAGACAGTATCTTGGGGTTTCTATATTTTTTGCGGTAGTCTTTTTTATCCTATTAGCGCTGGCTTTTAAGAACTACCTGGTTATATTTGTGCCCTTTGCCTTTTTAACCGGAGGTTTATTTTCGGGTTTATCCGGTTTTATAGGGATGTCTATCGCGACCCAGTCTTCGAGCCGCACGGCAGCAGCGGCGCAAAAAAGCCTGAATTCAGGGCTTCGCGTTGCTTTTTCAAGCGGAGCGGTAATGGGGTTGACGGTTGTAGGCTTAGGGCTTTTAGATTTAAGTATCTGGTATTATTTCCTTAATTGGTATTATACTTATAACCCTACGCCTTTAGGAATCGATAAGATTGCCGCAATTACTTCAACAATGCTTTGTTTTGGCATGGGGGCAAGTTCGCAGGCCCTTTTTGCGAGGGTTGGCGGAGGAATTTTTACCAAGGCAGCTGATGTCGGAGCGGACCTGGTAGGAAAGGTGGAAGCGGGGATACCGGAGGATGACCCAAGAAACCCCGCGGTTATTGCTGATAATGTAGGTGATAATGTAGGTGATGTAGCGGGTATGGGGGCTGACCTTTATGAGTCCTATGTCGGTTCAATAGTAGCAACTTCAGCCCTGGGGGTTTCTGCCGGTTTCGGGGTTGCGGGTGTAACCGTTCCCTTGGTTATGGCTGCAGTTGGTGTTATCGCCTCTATTATCGGGACCTTTTTTGTAAAAAGCAAGGAAGAGGCTTCGCAGAAAGTATTATTAGCTGCTTTAAGAAAAGGGGTATTTATCAGCTCTATCCTTGTGGCGGTAATTGCTTTCTTTCTGGTAAGGGGGGTATTAGGCCAGCAATATATGGGCGTATACTGGTCAATTATCTCTGGTTTGATTGCCGGAGTTTTAATAGGCCTGGTTACCGAATATTATACCTCAAGCGGTTTTAAGCCCACTCAAACTATAGCAGATTCTTCCCTGACCGGCCCGGCAACTGTTATCATAAGCGGCCTTGCCGTAGGGATGATGTCAACAGCTATACCGGTTATAGTTGTAGGAGGGGCAGTTTTGGCCAGCTTTTATCTGTCAGGCGGAGCTACTAATTTTGGCGCAGGGTTGTATGGCGTGGCTATCTCAGCCGTTGGTATGCTTTCAACTTTAGGAATTACCTTGGCAACTGACGCTTATGGCCCGGTAGCTGATAATGCCGGCGGAAACGCAGAGATGTCGCATCTGCCTCCTGAAGTTAGGAAAAGGACTGATGCCCTTGATTCTTTAGGCAATACTACTGCTGCCACCGGAAAGGGTTTTGCTATCGGTTCAGCAGCGCTTACCGCGCTTGCATTAATTGCCGCTTTTAAAGATCAGATAGCTATGTACGGAAGAGAGATGACCTTAAGTATTATGAATCCCAGTGTTTTGGTGGGGTTGTTCTTGGGCGCAATGCTTCCGTTTCTTTTCTGTTCTATGACTATGAGGGCAGTGGGAAGGGCAGCTGGAAAGATTGTAATTGAGGTGCGCAGGCAGTTTAAGGAAATTATAGGGTTGATGGAGGGTAAGGCTAAGCCGGATTATGCCCGTTGCGTGAGCATTGCAACAGTAGCCGCTCAGAAAGAGATGATCTTGCCTTCGCTTCTGGCTATAATTGCGCCTATACTTACCGGTATTCTGATAGGGGTTGAGGGGCAGGCAGGGCTTTTAATGGGTGCTTTGGCTTCTGGTTTTGTCTTGGCGGTGATGATGGCTAATTCCGGAGGAGCTTGGGATAATGCTAAAAAATACATAGAAGAAGGGCATCACGGCGGAAAGGGCTCCACTGCCCACAAGGCAGCTGTTGTCGGAGATACTGTAGGCGATCCTTTTAAGGATACATCCGGCCCCAGTTTGAATGTTTTGATTAAGCTTATGTCTATGGTTTCGATTGTTTTTGCATCCTTTGTTTTAAGAAACAGCTTCTTTAAGTAAAATAAATAGGGACAGCGACCATTTTTAAGCAAGAAAATCTTGAAGAAAATGGTCGCTGTCCCTATTTATTGTGGTATAATGAGGCATGGATGATTTGGAGCTCGTCCATAAGTTTGTTAAAGGGGACATCCAGGCCAGAGAAGAATTCTTAAATCGTTATTCCCGCCTTATATACAACTATATCTACCATGTTTTAACGGTAAAAGGCCTTAATGATTATCTAAGTTATGTAGATGATATATTCCAGGGTTTTATCCTCTTTGTTATTGAAGACGATTGTAAGAGGTTGAAGTGTTTTGAGGGGAGAAATGGTTGTACCTTCGCCACCTGGATAAGGCAGCTTACTATAAATTTTACCCGCGATTACCTGCGCAAGATCAAGCCTTTATTTTCACTAGAAGCAGAAATAAATGATGAATTAAGCCTTAAGGATATCCTGGTGGATAATTCATTGCCTGCCAGAGAGGGACTTTCTATAGAAGAGAAACTGGAAGTGCTGGATTATTGTATTGATCTTTTAAGCAGGGAAGAGAAATATTTTCTGGAGCTTAATTTTAACCAAGGGGTGAGCCTGGAGATATTAAGGGATTATTTTAATATTACCCGTGGGGCTATCGATATGCAGAAAAGCCGGATTATCAAGAGGCTTAGGGAGTGTTTTAAGGGGAAGGGTTTTTTAAGTTAGATTATTGTAGCTGTTGCGTCTATTGTAAATGAAGGGGTGCAAACTATGGGGCAGTATATAGAATGGCTTATAAGGTTAGCTTATAAGGGCTGGAAGAGCCGGCATATTAAGGAAGAGGCTCATTTGGATGAAGAGGATATTGCCTCTTTCTTGGATGGGAGGTTGCCTCTTGAGAAGCGCGAATTAATAAAGGAGCATCTGATCGCTTGCCCCGGTTGCGCTGAGGCGCTGGGTTTAAGCCTGAAGGCAAATGACCTTTGTGATAACCCGCTGCCTCATCCGGTATTGAATTCAGCGAAAGAGGCCCTGGGAATTAATATCCCCTCGGTAGTGGAGATAATGCTGAGGCTAAAAGAAAGGGTGCTTGAAGTATTAAAGGCAAACGGAGATGTCTTGGTGGGCCAGGAATTGGTTCCTGCATCGATCCTGCGCAGCCGCAATTTAGGCGATTTTAAAGATGAAGTTGTAATTTTGAAAGATTTCGCTAATATCAGGGTGAGGGTAAGTGTGGAAAATAAAACCGGAAAAGATTTCAATGTAAATATACAGGCAAAAGACAAGCAAAAAAAGGCGGTGATTAAAGACCTTAGGGTGACTTTATTCAAAGAGGGGATTGAGCTGGAGTCATACCTAAATGATTCGGGATCGGTTACATTCGAGCACCTGCTTTTGGGTAAATACAAGATTGAGGTAGCGGATTTAGAAGGTAATCTTGCCAGCGTACTATTAGAAGTTAAGTCATAAGACTATGATACAAGATGGTATCTCTTTAAGCCTTGAGATAACCCGCGAGGGCCAGCTCCTTAAGATGGGTATTTTTGACCGTGGGGGGCCTTCTGCCACATTAAGGCATTATAGCCAGCACAGGGTAGATTTCTCGGAAATTGGCAGGCTCTGCCAGGAAGTTACTCTTTTCTTAAGCAAGCCCAGCCTTAAAGAACCGTCTTTATTTAAAGAGTTTGAGAAGACTTTATATGCTTTATTGGATCATCTTCTTACGCGTTCGGTCAAGGAAAAATTGCAGGAAAGAGCCGATCTTAATCTGCTTCTGGAGATCGACGAGGAACTGATTTTTATCCCCTGGGAGCTTCTTTTTGACGGAAATAATTTTCTCTGCCTTAATTTTAATGTCGGCCGCCTGGTGAAGACTAAATCCAGCCCGGCCTTTTTGAATTACCGAAGTTTAGGCCATATCTTCAAGATGCTTATTCTGGCTAACCCAACCAATGATTTAAGGGCTGCTTATCTTGAAGGGGTAAATATAAAGAATCAGTTTGACCGTAAGCGGGATCGTGTGCGCATTGATTTTAAATCTACCAGTATAGACAGGCTTTATATAAAGAAAAATATCTGCGATTATGATATCGTGCATTTTGCCGGGCATTGCGAATATAACTCCCGCAATCCAAAAGAGAGCGGGTGGGTTTTAAGCGACGGCAACTTCAGTATCCAGGATATTCTTAAACTGGGTTCGGGCCTGTCTTTGCCGACTTTAATCTTCTCTAATGCCTGCCATTCTGCTTTTTTCTCAAAAGAAGCACTGATTGATAGCGACTATCAGAAAAAGAGTTATTCACTGGCTTCGGCATTTTTATTCTCAGGCGTACGCCACTATGTGGGTTCTATCAGGAGGGTGGAAGATGCGGCAAGCCTGGGGTTTTCAAAGGAATTCTATCGTAACTTGACTCATGGCAAATCTTTGGGATACGCACTGCGCCTGGCAAGGTTAAAAATGGCCAGGGATTACGGGCTTGTTTCAATGCATTGGGCAAATTATCTTTTTTATGGCGACCCGGGGTTTATTATGTTCAAGCCAAAGTCACTTAAGGCCAAGAAGAAGGTGGTTATTCCCAGAAAGTTACTCCTTCGGTCTTTAATTATAGGCATGATCACGGCGGTATCTATATTCC
This sequence comes from Candidatus Omnitrophota bacterium, assembly GCA_041653055.1. Classification (GTDB taxonomy): domain Bacteria; phylum Omnitrophota; class Gorgyraeia; order Gygaellales; family Profunditerraquicolaceae; genus Sherwoodlollariibacterium. Next base: position 14,712 of record JBAZGD010000003.1, on the reverse strand, counting down.
TGTATTCGCTCCTGATTTCTTTTAATCCCAGCTCCTATTTTTTATTTCTAAAATCACAGAAGCTTTTCGCTAAGGGCGCTAACCAGGAGTTGATATTAACCGGCCAGCGCCTTATTTCCAGAGATAGGAATTTTTTGGCTATTTATCCTCTTTTGGCGGATACCTACCAAAGGTTGGGGGATAAAGAAAAGGCAACCAAGTATTATTTTGATTATATTGTTGCCGCTCAAAGAAAGAATGACCATAAGCATTTGGCGGCAGCCTATATAGCTGTCGGGTGGTTTTATCATTTAGGCGGAGAGTTTTCAAGGGCCAAGGTATTTTATGAAAAGGCAGTCCATCTAAGCCGGAAAACGAAAGACAGGCTTAATGAAGCAGCAGCCTTAAGAAAGCTTGCGGTTTGGAATATAGATAAGGAAGATTATGATTCAGCCCTTGAGCTGTTGACTAAGAGTTCTGAGATTAACCGCCAAAATCAGCATATTCTCCAGCACCGCTATAATCTTGCCTGTGATTATTTTGATATAGGGTTAGTTTTCAGCAATAAGGATGATTTTCCCGCTGCAGAAGAGTTTTACCGTAAAAGCCGCATATTATTTGAAAGGCTTAACCTGAAGAATGAATTAAGCGATTGTTATTTTAATCTGGGGGAACTTTATCTCTGCGAGAAACAGTACGAAAAGGCCTTAGGCAGCTATCTCGCAGGCCTTAAAATAGACCTAGACCAGGGGAATAGGAGGAATTTAGCCTCAGGTTACAATATGATCGGAGAGCTTTTCCTTGAGATGGATAATTTTATTGATGCCGAAAGCTATTTTAATAAAGCATTACTTGTCGCCGAAGAGATAATGTCAAGGCCGGATATAGCCGAATCTAGCTACAATCTTGGGCTTTTGTATAAAAAGCTGGGCAGGATTAAGAAATCCAAGGATTTTCTGCGTAAGGCCCAGGAGATTTACGGGGTTATTGATCCTTTGGCTTATGAGGAGGTGAAAAAAGAGATCCTGGGCCTGAATTAGCCTGTTTTGACAATTTTGTATTTTCCTGGTGAAAAAGGCAAACTAGCAGTAATGCTGGGGCCCCTGCTACGTCAAGCAGCTTTCGCGCTTGACTTCGCAGGGCTCTCCGAAGCTCGCTATAGCGCTTAAAGAGCGTCTACTAAAGAGCGAAGGAGGGGCAAAGCTACCTGGCCATAACATAAAGGTTAGAGGGGCTGCCAAAAGGATGAACCCTAAGATCTCCTTTTAGAGTTTTTTGTCTCCTGTCCCGGCATAGCCTTGAGCTATTCCGGGCTTTTTATTTACCATCATCCACGCTTAATGGGAAAAGTCGAAGGGCAGATCACATCACATAGGGTAATAACGATGCTGGGCCGTGAAGAGATAGATTTTTTGGATAAAATGGGTAAATGAAATACTGCGCGGGTTAATTTATTTTGCCATGGAGGCGGGTATTTCAGGCGAATATAAACAGAATTAAGGGCCGTAATTAGTAAAAGTAGAATTTGGCAGTATGCGGAATATTAGGGTTATTGACGCCGATAAGATTTCTCACGGGGAAAGCCCGCTTAATAAGTTGGAGAGAGGGATAATTAACGGAGCAACTTTCTGGATGGAGTTGCCCGCAGAGGTAGTCAGGGCAGGAACAGCTTTGTTTGATACCTTTACTTTCTTTATCTCTTTTTTTATGTTAGATTTTACTTCCTCTTGCGTCTATTATGGCAGGAGGTGGTAAAGATGAAGGGAAAACATTTTTTCTGTTGTGCGGCAGTAACCGGGTTTTTGCTTGTATCGGCAGGCCTTTCTTGGGGAGATAATGCCTGGGAAGGTATCTCTAGAGAGTTGTTAAACGCTCAGTCGGTTGCCATTGATCCGGATGAGCCAGAGGTTATTTACTTAGGCACAGATAAGGGCCTGTTCAGGTCACAGGATTCAGGGAAAAGCTGGAGAAATTTATTTTTGTCAAAGGCTAAGCGGCTGGGGATTAACTTATTGGTTTTTGATGCACAGGATAAAGATGTTCTATATGCGGCTACTACGTCAGGGTTATTCCGCAGTAATAACAAGGGGTCAAGGTGGGATAGGATTTTTAAAGGTAAAAGCCAGGCTGAAGCAGAATGCCTTGCTTTAGTTGCCTTGCCAAAGGTTATGTATTTAGGCACAGGAAAGGGGCTTTTCGTAAGTTTGGATAAAGGCAGGTCCTGGCATAAAGAAAAGGGTAAGCTTGGGAAAGCCCAAATATTTAGCATTATTTCTGCCTCAAGCGGCTCGGGTTTGTTGTATGTAGCTTCTACAGACGGGGTATTCAAAAGTAGCGGTTTGGGGGATAGCTGGGAGAGAGTTTTTGCGGTTTTCTCAGGAGAGAATGGGGAAGAGGATGATAGCGAGATTGAGGATCAGGATGAAGAGGACAGGTATTCTGAAATCCGCTATTTAGCTGTTGATCCGAATAACCCAAAACGTTTGCTTTTAGCAACCCAAAGAGGGATATATGAAAGTGAGGATAGCGGCGTAAGCTGGAAAAACTTCCCGGAATACGGTTTGCTTAGCCGTGATGTTTACTTTCTCGTTTTTTCCGCTGAATCGCGAATTTTCTGTGTTTCAAAGTCAGGTGTTTTTGTTTACCGTAATTTAGCGTGGGAAGAATTATCTCTGGGGCTTTCTTTTAAGAAGATTAATTATATCTCATTGGATAAAGATGGTTATCTGTACGCCTGTTCAGAAAATGGACTTTACAGGTTAATACCTCAAGGAGGCCCTGGCAGCAAAGGAGCTTTAAGTAAATATTTTATCAGTGAGCCTGCCATTGGCGAGGTTCAAGAGGCAGCCATTAAATATGCGGAGGTTGATCCTGGCAAAATAAGCAACTGGAGAAAGCTGGCTGCCAAGAAGGCCTGGCTGCCTAGGGTTACCGCGGGGTTTGACCAGGATATTAACAGGACGGTTTCAAAGAGCATTTGGGGGACTTCCGGTACGGGCACTTATGATGGAAAGCATTATGTCGGCCCTGATGATGAGTCAAACTATGATAATAGGAATTGGGGAGTTTCTTTAAGCTGGGATCTCGGAGATTTAATCTGGAATAGCGCCCAGACAAGTATTGATGTACGCTCCAGGCTTATGGTTCAGCTAAGGGATGATATATTGGATGAGGTAAATAAGCTTTATTTTGAGCGTATCAGGGTTATGGCCGAATTAGATAGTTTGCCTATAGAAGATAGAAAGAAACGTTTTGAAAAAGAGCTTCGCATAAGAGAACTGACCGCTTCTCTGGATGGCTTGACCGGCGGGTATTTTTCCAGGCAGGCCGCGCAGAATAAGCTTTGCAAAAATTAGCGAGGGGTATAATATTTCTAAATACAGTATATTTTAAGGACGATCGGGAAGCCCTGGAGTCCAAATATCCCGGTAAGAATAGCAACACTTTCTTAAGCGGTTCCCGTAGGCCATATCCTTGAGCAGAAGCTTGGGGTGTTGGATAAAGACAGGGAGAAGAGGGAAAGCATAAGGATTAATAAGCCCCTGGTGGGCATGTACGCAGAATTGAATGGATCAATCCCCGGTGAATGGGATGTTACTTTGGCAAGAAATTTAAGTTTGGGAAGGGCTATTTTTACCACGAAAGTTTCCTATAGGAGCGCTTCTATCTTGAGATTAATGTTAAAAATTCCTTCAAGGCCTAATGGTTTATTAGCCGCCTAAAAAAACAAATTGATTCCAGCATGGGGTTATTACTTTTGGGCGGCAAAAAGGGATTAGTCAATAGATCCTTACCCCCCTGAGCCAAAGAAGCAAGGTAATGTTTAAGTAGTAAGTCTAAGTCAACAACAGTCGTCATTAGTAATCGTTTATCTAAATCAGGTTTCTTTT
>JBAZGD010000003.1:0-10833 GCA_041653055.1 Candidatus Omnitrophota bacterium | reverse complement strand
CATGGGGTTATTACTTTTGGGCGGCAAAACTTCTTGCAAATTCCCATCCTTTGTGATAATTTAGTTAAACCTGCCATATTATAAACAATTGAATAAAGGAAGTGAAATGAGCGTAAAAAATTTTACCGAAGCTAGCTTTAAAGGCGAGGTCCTGGATTCTGACCTTTTGGTTGTGGTGGATTTTTGGGCAGAGTGGTGCGGCCCCTGTAAAATGATTTCTCCGGTAATTGATGAGCTTGCTGGAGAATATGCCGGCCAGGTAAAGATCGGCAAGGTGGATGTTGATAATAGTTCTTCAATCGCTACAAGATACGGGGTAATGTCTATCCCTACCTTGATATTTTTTAAAGGAGGAAAGGTTATGTCCCAGGTATCAGGTGTGCAGAATAAAGCCGCATTAAAGCAAAAGATAGAAGAGAACTTATAATCTAACCAGAGAATGAAAAAGGTTTTTATCGCGGCCACTAAACAGAACGACGGTAAGACTACTGTTTCACTGGGTTTGGTTTATAATTTCCAGCAGATCTTTAAGAAGGTTGGTTTTATAAAGCCTATTGGACAGCGCTATCTTGAAGAGGAAGGCCTGAGGATAGATGAGGACTCGATACTTATAGAAAAGGTATGCGGAATAAAATGCGGCTTGAAGGATATGAGCCCGATTGCGGTAGAGAAGGGCTTTACCGAGAAATATATCGCTAAGCCGGATAAAAGGTCAATAAGCAGGAAGATTAAGGAATCCTTTAACAGGGTATCCAAAAGGAAGGACCTTGTAATTGTCGAGGGCACCGGACATGCCGGCGTGGGTTCGGTATTTGATCATTCAAATGCAACAGTGGCAAAGTTGTTAGGTTCAAAGGTTATCCTAATTTCTTCAGGCGGCATAGGGCGGCCAATAGATGAAATAATATTAAATAAGGCTTTATTTGAGCGTGAGGGAGTAAAGCTTTTAGGTGTAATTGTTAACAAGGTGCTACCTTCTAAGTTTGATAAGATCAACCGTTTGGTAAGGGGCGGTTTGGAGAGAAAGGGGATTAATGTATTGGGGGTGTTACCTTATGACCCTATACTCTCACGGCCTACCTTTGAGCAGATTATTGAGGATCATGATTTTGAAGTACTCTGCGGCAAGGATTATCTGGATTTGCCTATTTCCCGGATTATTGTAGCGGCAATGGAACCGGATGATGCCTTAAAGTATATTGTTGAAGGCAGCCTGATGATTACCCCTGGGGACAGAAAGGATATGATTAAGGCCGCCCTGAATTGTTTTTGTGCTGATAATGATAAAAGGATTAAGATTTCCGGCATAGTCTTAACGGGAGGGATTAATCCTGATCAGGGGTTGATGAATCTTTTGCAGAAGGCGCAAATACCGGTGCTTATGGCCGGCGAGGATACTTATGATGTGGCTACCCGCCTGTATGATTTTACCGTAAAGCTCAGGCCGCGCGATAAGGATAAGATTGAGGCAGTTATAAAGTTAGTTAAAGATAATGTAGATTTAAAAAAAATACTGAAAGGGATGTAAAATGGATACAATATTTAAGATTCGTAATATGGCAAAAGAGAAGCAGAAATCTATTGTATTGCCTGAGTATGATGATAAGAGGGTTATTGAGGCCGCGCGCATTATTGAATCCGAGGGGATTGCCAGAGTAACTTTATTGAATCCCGAGATGATGGATAAGGTTAGCAGAGAGCGTTATGTTGAAGGGTATTTCAATTCTTACAAAGGTAAAGAGGCTGATATCAACGCGGTAAGAAAGCTCTTTGAGAATGACACCCTGTATTATTCTGCGATGATGACAAACGAGGGTAAATTTGACGGTTTAGTCGCCGGAGCCTCGCATACATCCTCTGATGTCATAAGGGCGTGTTTGCGCTGCATTGGAATTGATGAGCGCGTAACGATTATCTCAAGTTGTTTTATTATGGAAGTTCCCAATTGCCCTTATGGGGATAACGGGACTTTTATTTTTGCCGATTGCGGCGTTATTCCTGACCCTAATGCCCGTCAGCTTTCGCGCATTGCTTTATCTGCTGCTCAGCTTGCCCAAAAAGTCCTGCATTTAACTCCCCGCATAGCTTTTTTAAGTTATTCTACGAAAGGTTCTGCCAAGGTAAGGTCCGCGGATAAGATCGCGGATGCTTTAGGTATGCTGAGGGAATTGGACCCTAATATTCTGGCTGACGGCGAATTGCAGTTGGATGCGGCTATTGTCCCGGAAGTAGCCCAGATAAAATATCCCAATAGCCCGTTAGCAGGCAAGGCCAATGTTCTTATTTTTCCTAGTCTTGAGGCAGGAAATATAGGCTATAAATTGACCCAGCGTATGTCCGGGGCGCGCGCGATAGGGCCGTTGCTTTTAGGGGTTAATAAGCCTGCGAGTGATTTATCCCGCGGCTGCATAACAGAGGATGTGGTTGATTGTACGGCAGTAACAGCTATAAGGGCGCAATAATATGAATATTTTGGTTATTAACAGCGGGAGTTCTTCGATAAAATATAAATTGTTCAATATGCCTTCCAAAGCGCTTCTGAAGAAAGGGATGATTGAACATATCGGCGAAAAAGGGTCTAAGATAAAAAGCCACCATTTAGGCTTAAGAATGATTTTGAAGGAAGTTAATTCTGTTGATGCGGTGGGGCATAGGGTTGTGCATGGTGAGGAGAATTTCACCAAGCCGGTTTTAATCAATGCCAGGGTAATAGGGGAAATTAAAAGAAGCTGTGCGATCGCCCCGCTGCATAACCCGGCTAATTTAACCGGCATATTGGCCTGTAAAGAATTGCTTCCCGGCGTAAAGCAGGCGGCGGTATTTGATACTGCTTTTCATCAGAGTATCCCCCAGCATGCTTATATCTATGGCCTCCCTTATGAGTTCTATGCTAAATTTGGCATACGCAAGTATGGTTTTCACGGAACCAGCCATGAGTATGTGGCGTTTGAAGCGGCAAGAATCCTTAAAAGGCCCATAAGAAAACTTAAGCTAATTACCTGCCATCTGGGGAACGGCTGCAGCATATCGGCAATAAATAAAGGAAAGTCAGTAGATACGAGCATGGGGTTTACTCCCCTGGAAGGCCTTGTAATGGGTACTCGTTGCGGAGATATTGATCCTGCCCTGGTTACTTATATTATGGATAAGAAGAAAATGGGGCTTAGGGAGATAGATTACTTATTAAACAAGTCAAGCGGTTTAAAGGGCATATCAGGAATAAGCAATGATATGCGCATACTGGAAGAGCGTTCAAGGCAGGGGGATAAGCGCGCAAGGTTAGCAATTGAAGTATTTGTTTACCGGATCAGGAAATATATTGGTGCGTATTTATCGGTGCTTTCAGGGTGTGATGCCCTTATCTTTACTGCCGGCATAGGGGAGAATCAAAATGGGATCCGGTCAATGATTACTAAGGATATCTTCGCGTATTTGAATAAAAAACCCAGAATCCTGATAATACCTACGGATGAGGAGTTGATGATAGCGGAAAAGACTTATAGGCTCGTTAAATCCGGCAAGCTTTCTTAAGGGGTGTAATTTGATAAAAAAGGTAATTATGGTTATTTCCCATACAGGTTTCCGCGATGAGGAGTTACTTCAGCCAAAAGAGATCCTGGAAGCCAATAATATAGGGGTAATGGTTGCCTCGAACGAGCCTACCCCGGCACGCGGCAAATTAGGTGCAGTTGTAAGTGTCGATATTCTATTGAGAGATATACCTTCTGCGGATTTTGATGCCTTGTTTTTTATCGGGGGGCCCGGGTGTATAGTGTATTGGGATGATCCACTGGCGCATAAATTATTAAAAGATGCTTTTTCTTCCGGTAAGATAGTTGGCGGTATTTGCAGCGGCTCTGTAACTTTAGCCAGGTCAGGCATATTAAAAGGCAAGCGGGCTACGGTTTTCCCGGGCGATTCGCAAGAACTCTTAGTCAACGGGGTAAACTATACCGCCAGCCCGGTAGAAAAAGACGGTAATATTATTACTGCTTCCGGGCCGGATGCAGCCGTTGCATTCGCAGGGGAGATTGTAAGGGCATTAGCAGAATAGGAGAGTTTAGATGTTAAGGATAATGCTGAAGTCTAAGATTCATCGTGCCACAGTTACAGAAGCAAATCTTTATTACGAAGGAAGCATTACAATTGATGCTGACCTTATGAAGCCTGCGGATATTCTGGAAAATGAAAAGGTAGAGGTGCTTAATCTTAATAACGGGCAGCGAATTGAGACTTATGCGATAAAAGGCAGGCCGGGTAGCGGGATAATTTGCCTCAACGGCCCGGCAGCGCGCGGGGCATGCCCCGGGGATGAGGTTATTATACTTTCTTATGCCAGCGTTGACTGTGAAGAGCCTGGTAAGATGGAGCCTAGGATAGTAAGGGTAGATGGAAAAAACCGCATTAAGGATTAGGATTATCGGAGATCCGGTTTTAAGGAAGAAGTCTTCTTTAGTCAAAGAGATCTCTGGCCGGCACCGGGATATTTTAAGCCAGATGGCCCAGCTTATGTATGAAGGTGACGGGGTAGGCTTAGCTGCTCCTCAGGCCGGTATAAATGAAATGATGATAGTGGTGGATATCGGGAGCGGGCTTTATAAATTAATTAACCCTAGGGTTGTGGATGCTTCCGGAGCCCAGGTTAACCAAGAAGGCTGTTTGAGTGTACCCGGTATCTGCATTAAGGTTAAGCGAGCGCAAAGGGTCAGGATTAAGGCGCAGGATGAGAACGGGAAAAACCTTGATATTGAGGCCGAAGGCCTGCTGGCATGCGTTTTCCAGCATGAGATAGACCATTTAAAAGGCAAGCTGATTACGGATTACGCCTCTTTTGTCGAGAAAATTAAGATAAATAAGGCCTTAAAAAAACTGAACGCTAAATCCTGCCAGCTTAAGCTGTAATTATGCGGAAGGTTGCTTATGTATGATTTAATTATAATCGGTGCCGGCCCCTCAGGTTTAGCGGCTGCGCTTTATGCTGCCAGGTTCAAGCTAGAGGCGCGCATATTTGAAAAATTTGATTGCGGAGGGCAGATATTGCTTTCTCCTTCAATAGAGAATTATCCGGGTTTTCCGGACGGGATCTCTACCCTTGGTTTAATAGAAAATTTTAAGAGGCAGGTTGAAAACCTAGGGTTAAAAATAGAAAACAGGGAGGTTGTGGGGATAGCGCCTGAAGAAGGCATTTTTAAAGTTAAAACTGAATCCGGTTTTTTTGAAACAAAAACGGTTATACTTGCAACCGGGGCTGTTTCTAAAAGGCTGGGAGTAGACGGAGAGGATAAATTTATCGGTAAGGGCGTTTCTTATTGCGGTACCTGTGACGGGCCACTTTTTAAGAATAAGGATATTGCCGTTATAGGAGGAGGGGACAGGGCTTTAGAGGACGCTATATTTCTGGCCAGTTACGCCAGCAGCGTATTCCTTATCCACCGCCGTAATCAATTTAGGGCTTCGGGTATACTGGTGGAAAAGGCTAAGGAGAATCCCAAAATAAGGTTTGTCCTTGATACAGTAGTTGAGAAAATAGAAGGAGAGGGCAAGGTAGGGGCGGTTAAGGTTAAAAATGTTAAAACAGGGCTCCAATCAAATATCGCCTGTCAGGGGGTTTTTATTTTTGTGGGCATAAGCCCGAACACGGGATTTGTAAGGAATATATTGAAAACGGATCAGTCAGGCTTTATAATCGTTAACCAAGTAATGCACACGACAATGGAGGGGGTATTTGCCTGCGGAGATTGCGTAAAAAAGAGCCTTTATCAGGTAATAAGCGCATGCGGCGATGGGGCGGTTGCTGCGGATTCCGCACATAAATATCTTTTGAATCTATGAGTAAGGTTTATACGCATAACAATAAGCTCAGGTCCTGGGTGGATAAGATGGTTAAACTCTGCCAGCCGGATAAGATTGTCTGGATAGATGGGACAGATGAGCAGAGAAGCCTGCTTGAAGGAGAGGCGCTTAAAACAAAAGAATTAATCCAGCTTGACCAAAATAAATTGCCGGGATGTTTTTTACACCGCACCGCCATTGATGATGTCGCGCGTACGGAACACCTCACCTTTATATGCACCAGAAGAAAACGCGATGCAGGCCCGAATAATAACTGGATGTCTCCGGCCTCTGCCTATAATAAGGCAAAGGATATATTCAGGGGCGCTATGGCAGGAAGGACTATGTATGTAATTCCTTTTTCAATGGGGCCGGTAGGGTCTGAATTCAGTAAGATAGGGGTGGAATTGACTGATTCCCTCTATGTGGTCTTGAATATGATGATTATGACCAGGGTTGGGACGTTAGTCTTAAGGCAGCTTGAGGAGGAGAATGATTTCACAAAATGCCTGCATTCCAAGGCCCAGCTTGATATTAATAAAAGATTAATACTTCATTTCCCCGAGGATAATACTATTTGGAGTGTTGGTTCCGGTTACGGCGGGAACGTCCTTCTGGGCAAGAAATGCCTTTCGCTTCGTATCGCAAGTTTTATCGCCCGCAGGGAGCGCTGGCTGGCCGAACATATGCTGATTATGGGGATAGAAGAGCCAAATGGCCATATTGAATATATTGCAGCTGCTTTCCCCAGCTCTTGCGGAAAAACAAACCTGGCTATGCTTGTGCCTCCGGAAGGGTTAAAGGTAAAAGGATACCGCATATGGACAGTGGGCGATGATATTGCCTGGATGCGCGTTGATTCTGACGGTGCATTATGGGCGATTAACCCTGAATCCGGTTTCTTCGGCGTTGCGCCCGGCACCAATTCTAAGACTAACCCGAATATGATTAATACTATCAAGAAGGGCACGATTTATACTAATGTTTTATTAAAACCTGATAATACTGTATGGTGGGAGGGGGCTGATGAAGAGGCCCCTCCTGAGGGAATCGATTGGCAGGGTAGGCCGTGGAGACCGGGTATGCGGGATGCAAAAGGAAACCCTGTTTTAGGCGCGCATCCTAATTCCCGTTTTACAGTCCTGATTAAGAATTGTCCTTCAGCCTCTTTTAGGCTTGAGCAGCATCATGGGGTACCTATTTCGGCAATTGTTTTCGGGGGAAGGAGGGCTCATGTTGCCCCGCTAGTTTATGAGGCCTTCAACTGGAGGCATGGAGTTTTTGTAGGCGCTACCATGGCATCTGAACGAACCGCTGCCCAGGTAGGGGAGGTGGGGGAGGTCAGGCGCGATCCTATGGCGATGCTTCCTTTCTGCGGGTATAATATGGCTTATTACTTTAAGCATTGGTTGAATATGGGTAAACGCATGCCTAAGGCCCCTAAAATATTTCATGTTAACTGGTTCAGGACAAACGAGCAGGGGAAGTTTATCTGGCCTGGTTTTACCGAGAATTTAAGGGTCCTGGAGTGGATATTGGACCGTTGCAATAATAAGGTAGATGCCGTAGAGACCGCGATAGGCTATATCCCCAGGCCGGATGACATTGATATGACTGGCTTGGATTTGCCCAGGGATGACCTGGAAAAATTGTTTAAAATAAATCCGGACGAATGGCTTGAGGAATTAAAGAAGATCAAGAAGTTCTTCGGGGAGTTTAAAAAAGACCTCCCTGCTGAATTATGGGAAGAATGTAAGAATCTTGAGAAGAGGATAAAAGAAAATGGCCAAGCAGGTATTGATAGGCACTGATTTTAAGGGCTTGAATATATTTCGTAAGGGCAAAGTCAGGGATGTGTATGATTTAGGCGACAAGCTTTTAATTGTCTCTACGGATAGAATATCGTGTTTTGATGTAATCTTGCCCTGCGGCATACCCTATAAAGGAAAGGTTTTGACTGCCATCTCAAGATTCTGGTTTGATTTTACAAAGGAATTAATCCCCAATCATTTTATTTCATCAGAGCTGGAAGAATACCCACGGGAGCTTAAAATATACGGTGAAGATTTATCGGGCCGTTCGATGCTGGTGGTTAAAAGCAGGCCCCTTCCCGTAGAGTGCATTGTCCGGGGTTATTTGTCCGGCTCAGGCTGGAAGGAGTATAAAAAAGAACAATCTGTCTGCGGGATAAGGCTTCCAGCCGGTTTAAGGGAATCTGATAAGCTTCCCGAGGTAATATTTACCCCTTCTACTAAAGCGGATGCCGGGCATGACCAGAATGTCAGCCAGGGTTATATAGAAGGTTTAATCGGCAAGGAGATAGCCGATAAAATCGCCTCGGCGAGTATATCAATTTATAAGAAGGCGAGCGATTACGCATTGTCTAAGGGGATAATTATCGCGGATACTAAATTTGAGTTTGGCATTTATAATGGTGAGATCATCCTGATTGACGAAGTGCTTACGCCCGATTCCTCCCGTTTCTGGCCCGCCAATGAGTATGCCCCCGGAAGGCCTCAGGCAAGTTTTGATAAGCAATTTGTCAGGGATTACCTTGAAACTTTAAATTGGGACAAGGTTTTGCCCGCGCCTGTGCTTCCCGAAGACATAATTACTAAAACTACCCAGAAGTACCTCGAGGCCTACAATAGATTAACCGACAGGAAATTAAGTTAAGTGAATTTCGTTAAGAAAGTCTTAGTATTATTCTTAAGGTTTGGCATAAGTATTTTTCTGCTAATCCTGCTTTTCAAGTTTAATAAAATAGAGATAAATGAACTGGTCGTTGATATAAAAAGCGCTGATAAGCTGCTTTTGATTTTTGGTTTTTTCGTCTTTTTTCTTGTCCATTTTCTCGGTTTCTTGCGCTGGTTTATGCTCTTAAGGGCTGCCGGTATTCATATTCCTGTCAAGAGGCTGATAATTTCTTTTTCCGGAGGGGCCTTCTTTAGTATTTTTCTGCCTTCAACAATAGGGGGGGATTTGGTGAGGACCGCTGATCTTGCCGGGCATACAAAAAAGACTAAAGAGGTGATAGCTACTGTTTTTATGGACAGGTTAAGCGGATATATCGGCCTTGTTATTGTTGTTATCATTGCGTTAATATTCGGCAGGGGCCTGGTAATGGACAGGGTTGTTATTACTTCGGTTGCAGTAATCATAGGAATACTTCTTTTTATTGTGTTTGTTTTGTTTAATGTCCCTATCTTTAACATGATTTCAGGATTTTTAAGTGCTCCTGAAGCGGGGAAGATCAGGGAGATGATCAGAGGGCTACACTATGAGATACATGTTTTCCGCAGCCGTAGAAAAATGGTTTTTTATAGTATTTTACTCTCTGTCCTGATACAGCTCGCAGGCCCGGTAAGCGCTTATTTTATTGCTTTAGCATTAGGGGTAGGGGTTGATTTTGTATATTTTTTAATTTTTCTTCCTATTATAGGAGCAATTACCCTTTTACCTGTTGCTATAGGGGGCCTGGGGTTAAGGGAAAGCCTTTTTGTGGTTTATTTTGCTAAGGCGCAGGTTGCCGAGCAGTTGGCTATAGCCATGTCGTTGCTTTCATTCTCTTTTATTGTTTTCTACGGGGCAATGGGAGGGCTTATTTATGTCCTTGCAGTACATTATAGACGGGTGCAATGTGACGCATCACCCAAAATTCATAAGAGCCATACCTAAGAAATCCACTGATACGAGATTTTCTTTAATTGAGCTCATTAAATCAAGAGGGCTTTGCGGGAATGCGAATAATTTGGTTTGGCTTGTTTTTGACGGCTATCCGGACCGTTTAATTGAGGGGCTTGAAAAAGGCCGCTTAAGGATTATTTTTTCTTATAACCGTAGCGCTGATGATAAAATTAAGAGGCTTTTGGAGTTAATGGACAGGCCCGGGAACGCGGTTGTGGTTTCTGACGATAAAGAGGTATCTACTTTTGCCAGGCTTATGCATGCCAGATCAGTGAACGTAGAGGATTTTATTAAAGATGATGTTTCCGACAAAACACGTAAGGTTGATTCCGATGAAATAAAGGTCAATTATAGCCAGATGCAAAAAATCAACGAGGAGTTAAAGAGGATATGGTTAAAGTAGCAAGAAGGGGTGAGGGTTTCATTAAATTTTTAGGCACGGCCGGGGCGCGTTTTGTAATGATTGATCAATTACGCGCCTCAGGTGGAATATGGGTATCTTATCAGGGCAGCAATGTGTTGATTGACCCTGGCCCGGGTTCTATCGTGCGCTGTGCAGCCAGCAGGCCAAGGTTAAATCCCGCCAAGCTAGATGCTATAATCTTGACGCATAAGCACTTGGACCACGCTAATGATATTAATGTAATGATTGAGGGGATGACTGAGGGAGGGTTTAAGCGAAAGGGGATTGTGTTCTGCCCCGGTGATTGCCTCAGCCAAGATTCAATAATTCTTAAATATGTGCGTAATTTCCCTAAAGAGATTAAGGTTTTAAGGCCGTTGGGCAGGCATAAGGTGGGCGGCTTTAGTTTTCAGTCTTCGGTGCGCCATTTGCATACCGCAGAAACTTATGGGTTAAAGTTCAGGCTTAATAATATAAGCTATGCCATCCTTGCGGATACCAGGTATTTTGGGGGATTGCTTGATTTTTATAAGGCGGATATCCTGATAATTTCAGTTGTTTTCTCCGATCCAAGGCCGGGAATTGACCATTTGTGTTTAGCTGATGCTGAGAAGATCATAAAAGTAATAAGGCCAAAGAAGGCAATCCTGACGCATTTCGGAATGAGCATGCTTAAGGCTAACCCTCTTCTTTTAGCCAAGAGCCTATCTGGAAAAACCGGGGTAAGGGTTGAGGCTGCTTATGATGGAATGGTTATGGATTTATGATTGTAAAAGGTTTTAAGGCATAATGTAAAATAAGTTTCGCACTTTTGATATTGCCTTAAGCATAAAAAAGGCATATCCTCTTAGGTTGATAACGCAAATTATTAACCTAACCGGCCCTTACGGGCCAGCAAAAGGAGGATACGC
>JBAZGD010000002.1:0-83159 GCA_041653055.1 Candidatus Omnitrophota bacterium | reverse complement strand
GCAGAATTCCTATTTTCGGTATATGTTTAGGCCATCAGATACTCGCCCTTGCCTTAGGGGGTAAGACCTACAAGTTAAAATTCGGGCACCATGGCGCCAACCATCCGGTAAAAGAATTAAAAACCGGCAAGGTAATGATAACCTCTCAAAATCATAATTTCTGCGTAGATATCGAGTCTTTAAATAAAAAAGAGATAGAGATGACTTATATTAATCTAAACGATTCTACCCTTGAGGGTATGAGGCATAAAAGGCTTCCGGTATTCTCGGTGCAATTTCATCCTGAGGCATCACCGGGTCCTCACGACGCAGATTATCTGTTTCTTGAGTTTACCAAAATGATGAGAAAATATGCCTAAACGCAAAGATATAAAGAAAATACTTATTATAGGCTCAGGACCTATTGTTATAGGACAGGCATGCGAATTTGATTACTCCGGGACCCAGGCCTGCAAGGCCCTAAGAAGAGAAGGTTTCAGGGTGGTTTTGGTAAATTCCAACCCCGCAACAATTATGACTGATCCTCAGACAGCGGATATAACTTATATCGAGCCCATAACTGCGGATATCCTTGAGAAGATAATCGCTAAAGAGCGTCCCGAGGCGCTTCTTCCCACCCTGGGTGGGCAGACAGCCTTGAATGCCGCAGTAGAATTGTCAGAGCGGGGGGTATTAAAAAAGTATAATGTTGAGACTATCGGAGCCGATATAAAGGCTATAAAAAAGGGCGAGAATAGGCATCTGTTTAAAGAGGCGATGAAGAAGATCGGGGTTGACCTCCCTAAGAGCGGCAAGGCCTATACCATAAAAGAGGCTATTGGTGTAGCCTTGAAGATAGGTCTTCCTTTAATTATAAGGCCCAGTTTTACTTTAGGGGGAAGAGGCGGAGGCATGGCCTACAATATGGAAGAATTCAAAGAATTAGCAAAATATGGATTAGAGTCAAGCATGATCAGTGAAATACTTATTGAGGAATCAGTAGCGGGTTGGAAGGAATTTGAGCTGGAGGTTATGCGGGATAAGAAGGATAATGTCGTGGTCATTTGTTCCATAGAGAATTTTGACCCTATGGGGGTGCATACGGGAGACAGCATAACCGTAGCCCCCGCGCAGACTCTTACCGATAAAGAATACCAGAAGATGCGCGATAGCGCGATTGCCTGCATCAGGGAGATAGGCGTTGAGACCGGAGGTTCGAATATCCAGTTTGCCGTTAATCCTAAGACAGGGAGATTGGTAGTGATAGAGATGAATCCGAGGGTATCAAGGTCATCGGCTTTGGCTTCAAAGGCAACGGGGTTTCCTGTTGCCAAGATCGCGGCAAAATTAGCCGTAGGTTATACGTTAGATGAAATACCTAACGATATAACCTTAAAGACTCCTTCTTGTTTTGAGCCGGTTATCGATTATTGCGTGGTAAAGATTCCCCGTTTTACTTTCGAGAAATTTCCTTCTGCCCAAAAAGAGCTGACTGTATCTATGAAATCAGTGGGAGAGGTGATGGCTATAGGAAGGACTTTTAAGGATGCCCTGCAAAAAGCGCTGCGTTCTCTGGAATTAGGTTTTTCTGGGTTAGACGATTTAAAATATCAACCTAGCGATGATGATTTAAGGAACAAGCTTAGAATGCCTAATGATTTAAGGATCTTTTACATAAAGGAGGCATTAAAAAGGGGCTATAGCCCGGCAGAGATTAATAACCTGACCCAAATAGACCTGTGGTTTCTGGAGAATATTAAGGAGATCGTTTGTCTAGAAGAAGAGATTAGGTCAAAAATGAAGATGGACGATGAAATAGGCTCGGTTGAGTTGTTAAGGAAGGCAAAGGAATTCGGTTTCTCTGATTTACAGATTTCCAGGCTTTTAGGAAAAGATGCTAATAGCATAAGGAAGTGGAGGATGGAGAAAGGCATAAAACCGGAATATAAGCTGGTGGATACCTGTGCTGCTGAGTTTGAGGCGTTCACGCCTTATTATTATTCAGCCTATGAGGGATAATTATGTGCGGAATATTCGGGGTTTACCCCCACAGAGACGCCGGTAAGCTTACTTATTTAGGGCTTTATAGCCTGCAGCACCGCGGCGAGGAGTCAGCGGGCATAGTAAGCAATAATGGCAGAAAGGTTTTTCTGCATAAGGGAATGGGCCTGGTAAGCGACGTTTTTGATGAAAGGTCTCTTGTTGGGTTGCGCGGGGAACTTGCCGTAGGCCATGTGCGTTATTCTACAACCGGAAGCAGCAATATAAAGAATATCCAGCCATTTTTAGTAAAGTCAAAAATGGGGAATATTGCCATAGCCCATAACGGCAATATTATAAACGCCCTTTTTTTACGCCGTCAGATGGAGGAGAAGGGCTCTATATTCCAGACTACCATGGATTCAGAGGTGATATCCCACCTTCTTGCTCATAGCCCGAAGAAAGATGTTAAGGAGGCGATGGTCTGGGCATTAAGCCAGCTTAAGGGGGCGTATTCCTTGATTTTAATGGTTAATGATATGATTGTGGGGGCAAGGGACACCTTCGGCTGGAGGCCGCTTTGTTTGGGAAGATTCGACGGAGCCTATATCCTGGCTAGCGAAACCTGTTCTTTGGATTTGATAGGCGCCGATTACATAAGGGATATTGAGCCCGGAGAAATAGTATTTATTAGCAAGGATAGGCTTGAGTCAATAAAGCCGTTTGAGAGAACGCCTTGCGCTTTTTGTATATTTGAATTTATCTATTTTGCCCGGCCGGATAGTAATATTTTCGGATGTAATGTATACGGCTGCCGTAAGGCCCTAGGGATGCAGCTGGGGAAGGAATTCCCGGTACCGGCAGATATCGTAATGCCTATACCTGATTCCGGCACCTCTGCGGCCCTGGGATTTACCGAAGCAACTAATATCTCCTATGAAACAGGATTGATCCGTAACCATTATATCGGGCGTACCTTTATCCAGCCAAGCCAGTTAGTCCGTGATTTCCGGGTTAAGATAAAGTTGAATCCGGTTAGGTGGGTTTTAAGAAATAAGCGCGTAATTGTTATTGAGGATTCTATCGTGCGTGGGACAACCAGCCGAGCCAGAGTTAAGGCAATCAGGGAGGCGGGGGCAAAAGAGATACATATGCGGGTTAGCTGTCCTCCCTTGAGGTTCCCCTGTTTTTACGGCATAGACTTTCCTACAAAAAAGGAATTAATCGCCTCTAACCATAGTATCCAATGGATACGCGACTTTATCGGGGTTGATAGCCTTGAATACCTGAGCCTTAAGGGTATGCTTGATTCCATTCCTTGCAAAAAAGATAATTTCTGCACTGCCTGTTTTACCGGAGAATATCCGGTAAAGCCTTCCTTTGGCCTTTCGAAGAAGTCCCTGGAGAGGCGTAGGTGAGATAAGCCCTTGACAAGGTATTTTATTTTTGTTATCGTTAAAATTGTTATTCGGCGTCCATCCGTATATTTAAGATTCGCCTGTTATAGTCCCAAGATTAAGGAGATAGGCAAATAGGCATAATAATTTAAGGGGGAGTTTATGTTTTCTTTCATCGTAAAGGGCGGATTGGTGATGGTCCCGATTATTTTAGGCTCTATAATCGGCCTGGCTATTGTTATTGAGAGATTCTGGGTTTTCAGGGGGATGAAGCTTAATACCTTTGATTTTATCCAGTCGGTTTTCCGTAACATTAAAGAAGGTAAGATTAAAGAGGCGCTTTCTGTTTGCGATAGATTTATACATCATCCTTTAGGGGTAATATTCAAGATAGGCATAGAAAGAAGGAATTTGCCGTTAGAGAGGCTGGAGAAAGTCCTGGAGCAGGCAGGGAATAATCAGATACAAAAGCTGGAGAAGTATCTAGGGGCCCTGGTTACCATAGTCGGCATTGAACCGCTTTTAGGGTTTTTAGGCACGATTACAGGGTTAATCCGCGCATTTATGTCCTGGGAGCAGGCAGGCGCGAATGTTACCGTCAGCGTTTTGGCTGCAGGAATTTATGAGGCGATGCTTACTACCGCCGCAGGGTTGATTGTGGCAATCCCGCTTTATCTATGCTACAATTATTTTATAAGCCGCATTAAATTTGTGTCTAACGAACTCTCCAATCATTGTATTCAGCTCCTTGAGGTTATCGCAGAGGCAAGAGAAGGAAAGGGCGCATGAAGATAGCAGGGCGCAGGGCTCATCTTGAGAAAATGGAGTCAGTGGTAATGACGGACATCATTTTGAATATGTTCATTTTCTTTTTTATCTCCTTTAGCCTTCTTTACACCTTTAGCCCGTATCGCATAAAGAAGCTTGAGGTAAAGCTTCCGGAGGCAGCCTCCGCCAGGCCATTAGAGGGTAAGGGGCAGGTAAATATCACCATAAATAATGAGGGGGTTATTTATCTTGACCAGGAGCACGTGGCTAAGAAATCCTTACGCGAGAAGATCTCTCAGCGGTATATGCGTAATCCGGGATTAGGGGTTATCGTAAGTTCTGACAGGTTGGTGCGTTTTAAGGATATAGTGGATGTGCTGGATATATTAAATGCCGTAGGCATTAAGAATCTTAATATTGCAACAGCCAGCGAGAAATAATCTTTCTTGACAAAGATCGTAATAGTGTTATTATTTAACTTCAATATTAGTTTTGAGGACAATGGCGTCCATTCTTTACCGTTATTCGTATAATTGCGGGAGGAGTGGGCGTTTTTTATTCTCAGGGAATGCCCAAAAATTAAGCAGAAGGTTATGAAAATACTAAGCAAGGAAGTGTTAAGCGATTTTCAGGGGGTGAGGGTTATCAGTATGGAGATCTTTGCCCCGCGGATTGCCCTCAAGGCTAAGCCCGGACAGTTTATCGCGCTTATGGTGAACAAGGACGGGGAGAGGGTGCCTTTAACCATAGTAAGCACGGGAAAGGATTCTATAAGAATTATCTTTCAGGAAGCCGGTTTTACTACCAGGCTCTTGGGAAGGCTTAATCTCCAGGATACCCTTTATGCCATAGTCGGCCCTCTTGGCCATGCAACCGATATTAAGCGTTTTGGCAAAGTAATCTTGGTCGGAGGGGGGGTAGGCATTGCCGAGATTTATCCTGTATCAAAGGCCTTAAAAGAAGCGGGGAATAATGTCACTAGTATCCTTGGGGCAAGGACCAGGGGGTTGCTTATCCTTGAGAATGAATTAAGGGATGCCTCGAGCCAGTTATTCGTTGCAACGGATGACGGGTCTTACCAGAGGAGGGGTTTTGTTACCGATATATTAAAAGAATTATTAGAAAAAGATAAATATGATTTGGTTTATTCGGTAGGCCCGATTCCGATGATGAAGATGGTTGCGCAGATCACCAAGGGTTTTAATGTTAAGACTATTGTTTCCTTGAATGCGTTGATGGTGGATGCAACCGGTATGTGCGGATGCTGCCGGGTTACGGTCTCAGGGCAAACAAAATTCAGCTGTATTGACGGCCCGGAGTTTGAGGCGCAGGAGATAGACTGGGATGAGCTAATTCAGAGAAATCGTGTCTATCAGGATAAAGAGAAGCATATCTGTAATCTTAATAAGTTATTCTAGGGTAAATTATGCCAAAACCGGCGGTTAAGACAAAAGAAGTGCCTGCCTGTGAGAGAATTTTAGGTTTCTCAGAGGTAACCTGCGGGTATACTCAGGAAGAGGCCGTTTCAGAGGCATCGCGCTGCCTGCAGTGTAAAGACCCCAAGTGTATATCCGGCTGCCCGGTAGGAATAAATATCAAGCAGTTCATAAAGCAGGTTACGCAGAAGGATTTTGCCGGTGCCTATTATACTATTAGGGAGAAGAGTAATTTTCCGTGCATCTGCGGGAGGGTTTGCCCTGCGGAATACCAGTGCAGGAAGGCCTGCGTTTTAACAAAAAAAGGTTCGCCATTTGCCGGAGAGGATTCCATAAATATACATTTTATTGAGAGGTTTGTCGGCGATTTCGGGATGAGAAACGGTTTAATGGTAAATATCATTCCCGACGAAAAAATAGCCGGGCATAGAGTTGCGGTTGTAGGTTCCGGGCCCGCCGGATTATGTTGCGCAGGAGAGTTAGCGCGTTTGGGGGTTAAGGTTACGGTCTTTGAGGCGCTGCATAAAAACGGAGGGGTATTAAGGTATGGCATTCCGCCTTTCAGGATGCCGCGCGATATACTTGATTTTGAGATAAATTATTTAAAAAGCTTAGGCGTTGAGATTCTGCCAAATTTTATTGTAGGCAAGACTAATGATTTAGCGGATTTGTTTAAAGAAGGTTTTTCTGCGGTCTTTTTAGGTTTGGGCGCAGGGGTCCCTTCCTTTCTCGGTATTGCGGGAGAGAACCTTTGCAATGTTTATTCTGCAAATGAATTTCTGACCAGGGTTAATCTTATGTCCGCATATGAGTTTCCTAAGGCCCATACCCCCGTTAATATAGGTAAGCATATCTTAGTGATAGGGGGGGGGAATACGGCAATGGATGCCGCGCGCTGTGCTTTAAGGCTGCAAAAGATGAATAATATTGAGCCTGACACTACTATTGTTTATAGAAGGACAGAGGTAGAGATGCCTGCCCGCAGGCTTGAGATAGAGCACGCCAAGGAAGAGGGCGTTAAGTTTAAGGTGCTGGTTAGCCCGAAAGAGTTTAAGGGTGATGATGCCGGTTTTGTAAAGGTGTTAAAATCTTTGGAGTGTAAATTAGCGCAGCCGGATGCCTCTGGCAGAAGGAGGCCGGTTGCCATTGAGGGAAGCGATTTTGAAATTGAATGCGACCTGGCTATCATTGCCATAGGGCTTAAGGCGAATCAGGTTTTAACCAGCGTAACCCCGGAAATCAAAACAGATAAATATTCGGATGTTATAGTCAATCCTCAAACTATGGAGACTTCTATGAGAGGGGTATTTGCCGGAGGCGACATAGTCGGAGGGGAAGGGACAGTGATTGAGGCAATGGGTATGGCCAAGAAGGCAGCCTTTGCGATTAAGGATTATCTTTATCAGTTACCTATTAAATAATTTAAACTTAAGGAGGTGAAGTAAATGTCGGTAAAAATCGAAGAGTTTATGAGTAATGTTATAAGCAAGAACCCTGGAGAGGTTGAATTTCATCAGGCAGTCAGGGAGGTTGTAGAATCGGTGCTTCCGTTTATCGAAGAAAATCCTAAGTACCTTAAGGCTAAAATATTAGAGAGAATGGTTGAGCCTGAAAGGACTATTATTTTTCGTGTCCCCTGGCTTGATGATAAAGGGGAGATTCAGATTAACCGGGGTTATCGCATAGAGATGAACAGCGCAATTGGGCCTTATAAGGGCGGCCTGCGTTTTCATCCCAGTGTGAATTTGGGTATCTTGAAATTTTTGGCTTTTGAGCAGGTTTTTAAGAATGCATTGACTACCCTGCCTATGGGCGGAGGCAAGGGGGGGTCAGATTTTGACCCTAAGGGGAAGTCGGATAACGAGGTAATGAGGTTTTGCCAGAGCTTTATGGTAGAACTCTCCAAATATATAGGCCCTAATACAGATGTCCCCGCCGGTGATATAGGGGTGGGTGGCCGCGAAATAGGCTATATGTTCGGCCAGTATAAAAGATTACGCAATGAATTTACCGGTGTTTTAACCGGCAAGGGATTAAACTGGGGAGGAAGCCTTATCCGCCCGGAAGCTACGGGATACGGCTGTGTATATTTTGTTGAAGAAATGCTTAAGACAAGGGGAGAGTCTCTTAAGGGTAAGGTTTGCGCGGTCTCCGGATCGGGTAATGTTGCCCAGTATACCGTAGAGAAGCTGCTTCATCTGGGGGCAAAGGTAGTAACCCTTTCTGATTCTGACGGATTTATCTATGACCATGAAGGTATCGACCAGAAAGAGCTGAAGTGCGTTTTGAATTTAAAGAATGTCAAGCGCGGCCGAATAAAGGAATGCGCGAAGGAATTTAAATGCGAATATTTCGATAAGCAAAAGCCCTGGTCGATAAAATGCGACGTAGCTTTTCCCAGCGCAACGCAAAATGAAATAGATGAGCAGGAGGCAAAAACCCTGGTTAAAAACGGCTGTATTGCCATAGGTGAAGGGGCGAATATGCCTACTACACCTGCCGGCGTTGAGGTTTTCCAGAAGGCTAAGATTCTTTTCGCTCCGGGCAAGGCATCTAATGCCGGAGGCGTGGCTACTTCCGGGTTAGAGATGTCTCAGAACAGTATGCGCCTCTCTTGGCCGCGCGAGGAGGTAGATAGAAGATTGCACGACATAATGGTGGCTATACATGAGCAATGTGTTAAGTACGGGAGAGAAGGCGGTTATATCAACTACGTTAAAGGAGCAAATATCGCCGGTTTTGTTAAGGTTGCCGATGCCATGATTGACCAGGGAATAGTCTGATAATAGCACTAAAGATATTTTATCCTGAAAACGCCCTCTTATGCTCAGAGGGCGTTTTTATTATTGAATAAACTTATTTTAGAGGTAAAATAAGCCGATGAATAAAGAAGAAGCCATAGAAGGTTTTATTAAAGGTTTGCGCATAGCTTTTAATAATGCCCTAGCCTATCCTAGAAACCACCCCTATCTCATTAAGTCTGTAGAGGAGTTTAATTTTACAATACAAGAGCTGCTGCGTTTTATTAACCCCATAGAACTGGGTATTGCTCCGGGTTCTCTTTTTATGGACGAGAGGTACTGGGTTAAACCCGAAGCATATATCGAGTTGGCCAAGATACTGCACCAGCGCAAAATAAAGAAAATAGTAATAAGCCCCGGGTGTAACAGCGATGAGCTGATGGATTTATTAAGCGCCCTGGCTCTTTCCCCAAGGGATATTATTAAAAACGGCGGGTTAGGGGAGATATTAAAGAAGACAGCGCCCAGGCATATCTTAGTTGAGGAGCTGGATTATTCCAGCCTGCTTAACGCCCAATCCCAGGAGGATTCACAGGATGTATGGCGCTATCTATTTAAGGGAGCTGTTTCAGGCCAGGATAAGGCCAAGCTGAGCGAATTTGCGGACAATTTTTCGCTCTCGCTGAGGAAGATGCATGCGCAGGATATAATCGCCGATTGCGACTTAAAGGAGGATTTGGTTAAGTTTATGCGGCAGCTTAAAGAAAGCAATAATGAAAAGTTTTCTCAGTGTTCCGGCGAGCTATTCAATTACTTAGTTAATTCAGAAAATACTTTAACCGGCCAGGATTTTCAGTCCCTTAAGGTTCTCTTTAATGATTTAAATGAGCATGACCTGGCCCAGGTTTTATGGTCTAATGTTTCCAAAGATGAGCCTCCTGACCCGTTGTTTTATAACTTCTTTTCCACTATCTCCGAAAGCGTGGGCGCCCAAAATATCGCAGCCTCTTTATCCAGGAGCATAGAGCCTAAGTTGTCGTTAAAGAAAAATCCTCTTTTAGCAAAAAGGATCCAGAGCCTTCTTTTAAGCCCTGATTCTCAGAATTTATCTCCGGTATATCGCAATACGCTTTCTTCCATGCTTAAGGATATGTCATCATCTGAGGGTTTCTTTTTTGACCCTGTTGAAATGCGGATTAATTACTGTTTTATTCTGCTTAACATGTTAAGCAAAGAAAACGATGCCGCCAGAAAGAAGAATATATTGGAAAGATTAGAGAAGGAATGGGGTTTTATAGCTGAAAATAGAGACTATGAATATATAAAATACCTTCTGCAGGTAGTTAAAGAAAGCCTGCGGAATGGGACAGGGCCCATAGCCCAGTTAGGCGTTTTGGAGGATAGGATATCCCAGCTGATAGAAGAGGGGGTTTGGGGAGGGGATTCAAATGCCGGCTTAAATTCAATGGCCGAGGGTTTGGTTAAGAGCTGCAAGGGGAGCCAGTTCTATCTTGATAAGATTTTTGGGGAAGGCGGGGCAAATGTTTGCGGATTAACCATGTTTTTTAAGTTTTTTCCTTCTCAACTGGATATTTTCTATTCCCGGGTAAAGTCAAGGTCTAATGATTTAGAATTCCTGGTTTCAATAGTAAGGACTATTTCGAAGGTAAATTTGGATCTTTCCCTGCCAATGCTGAAGCAGATTTACTTTTTTTCCAACGAGATGATAAGGTCAGAAATATTAAAGTCGATGCGCAGCATGACTCGGTTCGACCGGGATTTTCTCTTGGGCGCGCTTAAGGAGAGCAGCAGGATCTTAAAAAAAGAGATCCTTAAGGTTTTATCAAGAGATAAGGAAGCGCAGAGGGAAGGGGCCAGGCTTCTGCTTGAGGTTAAAAGCCCCTGGGGTAGCAAGAATAGGGTAATACTGGAGAATATGTCGATTATAGAAGAATTGGGTTTAAGGGAAGGCGCGGATTACCTGCTGCCTTTTACTAAAATGAATTTATTTTGGCATGCCTCTTTAAAAAAGAAAGCCAGGGATATATTGGAGAGCCTAACGTGCAGGAAGAAATAGAGTTATTTTTTAAGGATTTCCTGGCTGCGGTACAGACAGCCAGGCTTTACGGGATGGGGCATTCCATACTTAAAAAAGCGCTTGAAAAGGCTTTTAACAGCATTCAGGATGCGTTAATTGACAGGGCTGAGTTTACAATAGGCATTATCGGCGATGAAATTGCTTTTGAGAAAGAGATACTTTTTTCCCTGAGCAAGCTAGCTGAGGTAGGAGTAGGCTATATTAAAGAGAGGGGCATTGAAAGGATTACCTTCAACAGGGGTATTGAGTTTGCTGAGCTTGAAAAATTTGTTTCGCTTCTCTCGATGCCTAAGGAAGATATTCAGGGCCAGCCCCAGGACTATCTTTTTTCAATGGGGGTTAATAATATAAGTATTGGCAAAATAGGCGTAGGTTTGGGCAAGCCAGTTCAGGAAGAGGATTCCTTTATTGACATTGCTTCTCCTTTAGCCCGGATATTTAATCATGAGGCCGTGGATGGCATGGCCTTAAAATCATCCATAAATAATATTATCAATAATTTAGGGGGGCAATACCAGCAGCTGCTTAAACTCAATACCCTTAAAAGGTATGACCTGGGGACATTCACTCATATTATTAATACCTCTGTCTTAAGCATGTATTTTTCTTCCAAAATCGGTTTTCCCAAGGATTCAATATTAGAGATTGGATTAGCCGCCCTTTTCCATGATATAGGCAAGCTTTATATATCGAGGAAGATTATCCGTAAACCCGGGCAGTTAAGTGAATTTGAATTCTCCCAGATTGAAAGCCATACAGTACTTGGTTCAGCGCTCCTGCTGCAATATGCAGATACATTAGGTATTATGCCGGTGGTGGTAAGTTTTGAACATCATTTAAAATATGATTTAAGCGGGTACCCCAAGCTTTCTTTTCCCAGGAAACCGAACATTGTTTCTCAAATAGTTTCTATTTGCGATGTTTATGATGCGCTCTCCTCGAGAAGAAGCTACAAGTCAGATTACCCTCCGGATGCAATATATAACCTTATGATGCGCGGTAAAGGCACGACTTATAACCCTTTTTTAATCGATAGATTCTTTCAGATAGTCGGGGTCTGGCCGATCGGCTCGATTGTGGCCTTGAGT
Organism: Candidatus Omnitrophota bacterium; assembly: GCA_041653055.1. GTDB lineage: Bacteria > Omnitrophota > Gorgyraeia > Gygaellales > Profunditerraquicolaceae > Sherwoodlollariibacterium. The sequence goes on along the minus strand of JBAZGD010000002.1, from coordinate 71,672 downwards.
GATAAAAGAGTGGCGGTAGTATCCGAAGAAAATCAGGATGATATATTTGCGCCTGTAGTAAAGGTAATCTATCCTGAAAAGAAAGAGGCCCAGGTAGACCTTAAGGATAATAAGGATAACCTTAAGATTGAGCGTTATCTTAACCCCTGGACAGATGGGAAGGATTTTCTGCATTTGTTAGGATAGTTCTTGTCCTATTTACAAAGATATAGTAGAGTAATATAATAATTCAATAATCAAGGGAGCCTATCTTGAAAACAGGTTTTGATAACGAAAAATATCTTAAAGAGCAAACTCAGGCTATAATTGACCGCGTACGCAAGTTTGATAATAAACTATATCTTGAATTCGGGGGCAAGCTTTGCTTTGATTACCACGCCTCACGCGTACTTCCCGGATATGACCCTAACGTAAAGATAAGGCTGTTGCAGTCGTTAAAAGATAAGATAGACATTGTTTTATCTATATATGCCGGAGACATTGAGAAGGGCAGGGTGCGCGGCGATTTCGGGATTACTTATGATGCGGCTACCTTGAAATTAATAGACGACCTAAGGAAGTGGGGGCTGGATATACTGGCAGTAGTCATTACGCGTTTTAACAACCAGTCCTCTGCCGTAATCTTTAAGAATAAGTTAGAACGCAGGGGGGTAAAGGTTTACCTGCATTATCCTATAGAGGGTTACCCGGCAGACGTAGATTCAATAGTAAGCGAGAAGGGTTTTGGGAAAAATGATTTTATAGAAACAAAGAGCCCAATTTGCGTTGTTACGGCCCCGGGGCCAAACAGCGGCAAGCTTTCGGTATGCCTCTCCCAGCTGTACCACGAGCATAAACGCGGGATAAACGCCGGATATGCCAAGTTTGAGACATTTCCGATCTGGAACCTTGCCCTTAAGCATCCGGTTAACGTTGCCTATGAGGCGGCTACCGCAGATATTCAGGATTTTAACCTGGTAGACCCCTTTCATCTCAACAAATATAGCAAGACCTCGATTAATTATAACCGCGATGTGGAATGTTTTCCGATTTTAAAGCTTATCTTAACCCGTATATTTGATAAAAATTTAAATCAGCCTGTTTATAATTCTCCTACGGATATGGGGGTTAACCGTGCGGGGTTTGGGATAGTGGATGATAAGATTGTCCAGGATGCCGCTAAGCAGGAGTTGGTCCGCAGGTTCTTTAGATACAATAGCGAATATCTCCTGGGTATTGAGAGGAAAGAAACTGTGGACAGGGTAACTTTGTTAATGGAGGAGCTGGGGGTTAAGGTTATTGACCGGGCAGTTGTGGAAGTGGCCAGAAAGACCGCGGATGAGGCAGAGGCGGAGGGTAAAGGGAATGCCGGAATATTTTGCGGCGCGGCCATTGCCCTTGCCGACGGAAGGATTATCACGGGTAAGAATTCCAGGCTTATGCATGCGGCTTCAAGCCTGATTTTAAACGCGGTTAAGGTTTTGGCCAACATACCGGATGAGATACTCCTGCTCTCCCCTCATATAATTAGCCAGATCGCCAAGCTTAAGGAAGGAATATTGGACTCTGATTCCGAGAGCCTCGACCTGGAAGAATCCCTTATCGCCTTGTCTATAAGCGCTACTACGAATCATACCGCAGAAATAGCTATGCAGAAACTTGTGCTCCTTAAGGGCTGCGAGGTGCATATGACTCATATCCCCACCCCCGGGGATGAAGTGGGATTAAAAAGGCTCGGCGTTAACCTTACCACAGACGGGAAGTTCTCTTCGCGCAACCTCTTTGTAACTTAATGGCTATCCGAAAGTACAGCCAGGAGTTTAAGTTCATTGTTTTTGTCCTGGTTATATTATTGTTGTGGTACTTAAGCCGTTATTTAGGTATAGATATCCCCGCGCTGCAGGATTCTCTTTCCGGTTACCCTCTTTTTTTAAGCGCGTCATTATACGTTTTGTTTTACGTAACTATTAGTTTTTTTCTTTTTTTCTCCAAGGATGTATTTTGGTTTAGCGGGGCACTGCTCTTCGGGCCTTTTTTAAGTGCCTCGTTAATCTGCGTAGCTGAATTTATCAACGCCTTTATTTTATTCTATTTATCTCGTTTTCTCGGAAGGGGGTATGTTCACAAAAAATTGTCCGGAAGGTATCAGGCCCTGGATGAAAAATTGAGCAGGCTGAATATCTTCTGGCTGCTTGTATTTAGGGCCGCACCTTTAGTGCCCTACAGATTTATGGATTTGGCTGCCGGCTTAACCGGGATGCGCTTTGGAAAGTATTTGGTAGCGGTTATCCTTGGTACCCCATTGAAAATGTTCTGGATCCAGTATATTGTTTATGCCGTGGGTAAAAGCATCTTGAATGACCCGCTGGCGCTTACGGAATATTTTTTAAATAATAAAGTATTGTTTTTATCCAGTTTTATCTATATTATATTGGTAGTTATGGTTATTTTTAAGATAATAAAAAAGGATTAGCTTATATGCCCGTAAAATTAAAATTTCTTGGCGGGGTAATGACGGTTACAGGTTCAAGCCATTTGATTACCGCCGGTAAAACTGAAGTTTTGCTCGATGCCGGATTATTTCAGGGGCGGCGTGATGAGTTCTATAAGATAAATACGACTTTTGATTTTAATCCGCGCTCAATCAACGCCCTCATCTTATCGCATGCCCATATTGACCATTGCGGCAATATCCCCAGCTTAATCAAGAAGGGGTTGCGTTGCAAGATATATACAACATCTGCTACTAAAGATTTGGCGGGATTGATGCTTGAGGATTCGGGGAAAATACAGGAAGAAGATATAAAGTACTTGAATAAGATAAATAAGAGGATTGGCCTGCCTAAAAGGGAGCCGCTTTATACTAAGAAGGAAGCTGCCAGGGCAACTAAAATTTTCAGGCCTATAGCTTACGGGCAGAAGTTTTGCGTGGCTAAGGATGTTTATGCGACCCTGGTGAATGCCGGGCATATTTTAGGTTCAGCGATAACTGTTTTAGATATTAAAAACGAAGGCCGCTCTATCCGCCTGGGTTATGCTGTGGATTTGGGCAGAAAAAATCTTCCCCTGCTTAATGACCCGGTTATACCTAAAAACCTCGATTACCTTATTATGGAGAGTACTTATGGCGGCAGGCTGCATGCGCCTATTGAGGAGGCCCAGTCAAAATTAAGGGAGGCCATATCGCGTACCTTGCGCAGGGGAGGGAAGGTTCTTATCCCTTCCTTTACCCTTGAGCGCGCGCAGGAAGTAGTCTATTTCCTAAATGAATTACTAAAAGACAAACTCATTCCTTCGGTACCGATATATGTAGATAGCCCGCTGGCTACGGATATTACTGAGATGTTTGAATACCACTGTGATTATCTCGATAAGAAGACAGGTGATGATATAGCAAAGGGGAATAGCCCTTTTGGTTTGCTTAATTTAAGGTTTATCCGGGATCAAAAAGAGTCCAAGGCCTTGAATGCGGACAAGCGCCCGATGATTATTATCGCGGGGAGCGGAATGTGCGAATCCGGCAGGATCCTGCATCACCTGCAGAATAATATTGAAGATAGCCGCAATATGATTCTTGCGGTTGGTTATATGGCCCGCGATACTCTGGGCAGGCGGATTGTAGATAAAGAGAAGCTGGTGCGCATATTCGGTATTGAGTATGAGCTTAACGCCGAGGTGGTTACGGTTAATGCCATGTCGGGGCATGCCGATCAAGGCGAGCTTCTGGAATTTGTTTCTGCATGTATGCCTTTAAAGCGCATTTTCCTGGTGCACGGCGAGGAGGAGCAGATAAATATTTTATCCAGCATCCTTGCGCAAAAAGGCATAAATGTCCATGCCCCGGTGAAAAATGAAGAAGTGTTGCTAAATTAATAATTGTGTGGTAAAATTGCGAAACATAAGGAGGATATACAATGATAGGCGGATTTTCAACACCCAAGAAAGATAAGGCAAGCAAGGTTTCGGGGGGGATGGCTGTTAAGGCCGGGCAGATATTGGTCAGGGGGGTAGATACCTATAAGGCGGGGGTTAATGTGCGGGGCCTAGGTACGCTTTTTGCCTTCTGCGATGGAAAGATTTATTTTACCCGCAAGAAAACAAGCCGCGGGAAATTACGTACATTTGTGAATATTAAGCCTGCGGTTAAGAAGGCTTAGCAAGTTTTCTGCTATGCAGGATAAAGCAAAGAGCTATTCCAATATTAGATATGGATTGAATATTGCCGGATTAGTTTATGCCTTTGTCCTGCTTTTTTTATTTTTAAAGCTGGGGATATCCGGACGTATTGCCCTTGTGCTGGGGGATCGCCTTTTGGATTCATTGGTTTTGCCCGTATATCTAATCATAATTTTCGTACTCTATTTTCTTCTAAATTTCCCTTTAAGTTTTTACCAGTCCTATACCCTGGAGCATAAATTTCTACTCTCCAGGCAGAGGGTCAACGATTGGTGGAAGGACCAGTTCAAATCAGGGGCAATCTCCTACATTATCAGCCTTTTATTGTTTAGCGTCTTTTATATTATCCTGGATCATTTTCCTTATGGGTGGTGGCTGGTTATTTCGTTATTCTGGATATTCTTCTCTGTTTTGCTGGCCAAGGTAATGCCGGTTGTTATTATTCCTGTTTTCTTCAAATACAAAAGGCTCGCGGATGAAGTTTTAAGGGAAAGAATCCTGCTTTTGGCCAAGAGGATGGATGTCAAATTAATAGATTGTTTTGAGATTGATTTTAGTAAGAAGACCTTAAAGGCAAATGCCGCTTTTGTGGGAGTAGGGAATACGCGCAGGGTAATCCTCGCGGATACCCTAAAGGATAAATATACCCATGATGAGATTGAAGTAATCTTGGCCCATGAGTTCGCGCATTATAAGCTCAGGCATTTAATAAAGCTAATTATGCTGAATTCCTTTGTTACCCTGGCTGTTTTTTATTTAATCTTTAATACTAATGCATACGCCTTAAGTTTCTTTGGTTTGCCCGGACTTTCTGATATTGCCGCCTTGCCGTTGATTTTCATCTATTTTCTTGTCTTTAGTATAATTACGAGGCCGCTGGAGGCTTTTGTAAGCAGGAGTTTTGAGAGAAGCGCTGATTTAATGGCGTTGGAGGCGACAAGGCTCAAAGAGGCATTTGTTTCTACTATGAATAAACTTGCCAGCCAGAATCTCGCCGACAGAAATCCCCACCCGATAATCAAATTTTTCTTTTTTGACCATCCTCCGATTGATGAGCGCATTAAAAGCGCTGAGTCAGTTTCTTTTTAAGGTTTAGCGAGGAAATTGATGATGGAGCGGGCGGCGTAAGAGGCCGCGCCGGTTTCGCCAAGATGCGGCTTTATTGCGGATAGGTCTTCTTTGATAGCCTTTATTTTAGCGGGATCTTTAAGGGTTTTAACCGCGTAATCGGCAATCCTTCCCGGGCTTGCCTTAAGCTGTATAAATTCCGGGATTATTTTCTTGCCGGCCACAATATTAGCCAGCCCGATATAGGGCAGCTTTACCTGCGGACGGTATAATAGGAAATTCAAGAAACCCATTTTGTAAATAAGGCAGAAGGGTTTTTGCATTATGGCTGTCTCCAGGGTAGCGGTTCCGGAACATACCAGGCAGAAGTCCGCGATGTTCATGCAATCATAAGGTTTGCCTTCTATGATCTTTACGTCCACTCCGTATTTTTTAATTAATTCGTTATAGGCGCCCCATTCAACCTGGGGGTATTTGGCGACTATAAACTGGGCGTTCAGTTTTTTCTCTATAAGGCCAGCACTTTTCAGCATAATCGGGAGTATCTTTTTTACCTCTTGTTTTCTTGACCCCGGGAAAAGGGATATAGTGATTTTATCCTTGTCTAGCTTTAGATTTTTCATTAATTCATCCCTTGCCATAGTGGGCTTTACTATGTCTAAAAGAGGATGCCCCGCCCAGTCAGCGTCCACGCCGTGTTTTTTATAAAAAGCCCGTTCAAATTTAAAAAGGACAATGACTTTCTTAATATATTTTTTTATGGTTTTTATCCTTCCTTCCCGGGAAGCCCATAATTGAGGAGAGACATAGTAAATAGTCAAAATCTCATTATTAATCTTCTTTGCCAGCCTGAGGTTAAAGCCTGAGAAGTCCACGAAAATTACTGCATTCCAGTTCCCGCTTTTTATTTTCTTCAGGATAAGGTTTCTTAAGGAGATAAATTTAGGGAGTTTCTTAAAGACATCGAACAGGCCCATTACCGAGAGGCCCTTGATATCATAAAAAATATCAGCACCTGCGTTTCTCAGCAGGCTTGAGCCTATTCCGGAGATATTAATATCGGGGTCTATCTTTTTCATTTCCCTGACTAATCCGGCGGCATGCATTTCGCCTGAAGGTTCTCCGCAAATAATCAGGATCTGTTTTTTTGCCATATTTGATTCTGAATTCTAAGCGCACAATCCAGCGCCCCGCGGGCAACTTCTCCCGAGACCAGCGGTTCTTTATGCTGAGCCACGCATTCGATAAAAGAAGCCAATTCTTTTTGCAGGGGCTGTTCTTTTTCGATAGGAAGGCCCTCTTTTGTGATTTTAAATAGGCCTTTACGGTATACTACTGCCTGCGCATTCTTGTAATCAAGGGAGATATAGGTATTTTCCTGGAAAATTCTGATTTTACGCATGGCCTCATCCGATACCCGCGAGGCAGTGAGATTGGCGACGCATCCGTTTTTAAAGGTAAGGCGGGCATTGGCAATATCCTCAAAATCAGTAAGCACATTGACGCCCACTGATTCCATCCGTTCTACCGGTGAATTAACCAGGCCCAAGATTATGTCAATATCGTGAATCATTATATCCAATACTACCCCTACGTCAAGGGAGCGGTTAGGAAAAGAGGAGAGGCGGTGGCATTCTATAAATTTTGGGTCTTTGATGATTTTTTTAGTCGCGCTGAAGGCGGAATTGAACCTTTCGATATGCCCTACCTGCAGGATTAAGCCGTTATCTTTGGCTATTTTTATTAAGCTGTCTGCTTCCTGGAGGGTTGGGGTGAAGGGTTTTTCTACAAGGGTGTGTATTTTGTTATTCAGGAAATCAGCGGCAACCTTAAAATGCATTCTTGTGGGCGTGGCTATACTTACGGCGTCAACCTCGCCGTAAAGTTTACGGTGGTCGCTATAGCCAGGGACATTGAGTTTTCTTGATACTGAGTCAAGCGTCTTGCTGTTTGTGTCGCATACCGCCACAAGGCTGCATCCGGGGATTTCCCTGTAAACCCTAGCATGGATGCTCCCTAGATGGCCTGTCCCTATGACTCCAACCTTGATTTTATCCATAGAAAGAATCATAGCAAATGGCTCGACAAAAGTCAATTGCTATGATAAAATACATTTTCTTTAAAGGATAAAAACATGCGCGACTATTTTAAATTACTTAAGTTTGTAAGGCCTTATCTGGGGCTTTTTGTTCTAGCCAGCGTATGCATGGGTTTTTCCGCTGTATTTGACGGGGTATCCCTGGCGATGATGGTGCCCCTGGCGGATAAAGTCCTTACCAATAAGAAAATAGTTATCCCTGCCAAGCTGCCGGATTTCTTAAGTAATTTTATAGATAAGATAAATACTATCCCCCCAGAGGACCTTTTAGGCTATATGGCCGTAGCGATTATCCTGCTCTTTATAATCAAGGGGCTCTTTGGTTTCCTGCAAAGCTATCTCATGTCAGATATCGGGCAGAGGATAGTAAGGGATATTAAGGCGAAGCTCTATGCTAAATTCCAGAACCTCTCTTTGGATTATTTCACTCATAAGCGAGGCGGAGAGATGGTCTCCCGTATTACTAATGACGCCAGGGTGGTTGAAAATGCGGTTTCTTACGGCTCAAGCGACCTGGTTTATCAGGGCCTGCAGGTTATAATATTCTTCTCCATCACGCTCTTTATATACCCGAAGTTTGTTATATTTATCCTTCCTCCTTTGGCTATACTAGGGTATACGATTTCCAGGGTAGGGAAAAAGCTAAGGAAGCTATCCCGCAGCTCGCAGGAAAAGGCGGCAGATATAAATTCCGTGCTGCACGAAACGATTATCGGGGCAAGGATCGTTAAGGCCTTTAACATGGAGGATTACGAGGTTAAGAAGTTCAATAAGATTAATAATGATTCCTACCGCTTATCAATGAAGTCTATTAAGCGCACCCTGCTCTTAAGCCCGGCTACCGAGATTTTAGGCTGCCTTGCGGGGATTACGGTTTTTTACTTGGGGGGCCGGGAGGTTATCGCAGGAAAGATCTCTTTCGGTGTTTTTGGGCTCTTTATCGGAGCGCTTCTGTCTACTATCCGCCCATTTAAGAAGTTAAGCCAGGTAAATTCATTGAATCAACAGGCGGTTGCAGCCAGCGACAGGATATACGAGGTTTTAGAGGCTAAGCCTTCAGTAGGGGAGTCTCCTTCGGCGCGCGTCCTTAAAGAATTTAAGAAGGGGGTTATTTTTGATGACGTTTGGTTTAGCTATGGAGAGAATACGGTCCTTAAAGGGATTAAATTGGACGTTCCTTTCGGTTCTATGCTTGCCATTGTAGGCCCCAGCGGCACGGGGAAGACCACGCTTTTAGATTTAATCCCGCGATTTTACGATCCCAGTAAGGGCAGGGTATTAATTGACGGAGCAGATATACGGGAGTTTACCTTAAAATCCTTGCGTAGTATGACCGGGATAGTCAGCCAGGAAACCATCCTCTTTAATGATAGTATCAGGAATAATATAGCTTACGGGCGGCCTAACGCAACGGATAAGGAGATAGAGGATGCGGCGCGCCAGGCCAATGCCCATGATTTTATACTCCAGCTTTCAGGCGGATACGGTACTGTTATCGGAGATCGGGGTATGCGTATTTCCGGCGGTGAGCGCCAAAGGATTGCCATAGCCCGCGCACTTTTAAAAAACCCTCCGATATTAATTTTAGATGAAGCCACTTCTCAGCTGGATTCCCATTCGGAGAGGGTGGTGCAGGAGGCATTAGACCGGTTGATGATGGGCAGGACGGTATTTGTTATTGCCCACAGGCTTTCAACGGTACGCAATGCCCATTTAATTGCGGTTATGAATAAGGGGAGCATTAGTGAGATCGGAACCCACCAGGAGTTGTTGGCAAGGGGTGGGATGTATAAAAATCTTTACCATATGCAGGAGATACAAAAATAGTTGCAAATTTACCACATTTTTGTATAATATTACACTAAACTGCTTTTTGTAGAGAAAAGTAAATATTAACAATTTCCCGTGTTATGATCATATTTAATGCGGGATCCCGCCTGTAAAAGTAAACCTGGAGGGAAAGGGAGGTAATAAAAAGTGCCATCAGATTTAATTAAGCAATTGCTAGAGGCAGGTGTTCATTTCGGGCATCAGACTAAACGCTGGAATCCGAAAATGAAAAAATTTATTTTTGGTTCAAGAAGCGGTATTTACATTATAGACCTTGAGAAAACCGAGGAGTGTATCAATTCGGCCCGGGATTTCCTCATGGATATAACCTCTAAAGGAGAGTTTGTCCTCTTTGTCGGGACTAAAAAGCAGGCTCAGGAGGTCATGCATCAAGAGGCAATGCGTTGCGGCATGTATTATGTAACGGATCGCTGGCCAGGGGGCATGCTTACTAATTTCACTACTATTAAGAAGAGCATAAACCGCCTTAAGGAGATCGAAAGGATGCGGGGGGATGGCACCTTTGATAGCCTTACTAAGAAGGAGGTCGCCGGTTTAGAGAAGGAACTCTCTAAGCTTAATAAAAATTTCTCCGGGATTGTGCCTATGGAGAAGATGCCTAAGGCGATGTTTGTGATAGATACCTGTAAAGAGGAAACAGCGGTAAAAGAGGCCCGCAGGCTGCATATCCCTATTATTGCCTTAATTGATACTAATTCCAATCCCGACCTGGTAGATTATCCTATCCCCGGCAATGATGATGCCACTAAATCTATTAAGGCGGTGGCCAACATTATTACGGATACCATTATAGAAGGTAGGAAGAAATTTCTCTCTTACTTAAGCCAGGAAGGCGTGAAGGTTCAGGATGAGGATAAGGGCTTGGATGGGGCAGGTCTTTTACCCGAGGAGGAACTGAAGATTAAGGAAATAGAAGAAATCGTTGAAACCATAGAACCGGCAGGGGAAGAAAGCAAGATATTAAAAAAGGGGCATGTAAAGCCTGCCGACGTTAAGTTAAAGGGTAGAAAGAAAGGCGTTAATTAAATGAAGATATCGGTAGATTTAATCAAGGAGTTAAGGGAGATGACCTCTTCTAGCGTGGCACATTGTAAGAAGGCGCTTGAGGAGACCAAAGGTGATTTAAAGAAGGCAGCGGTTTTATTGCGTAAGCAGGGTTTAGAAATTGCCGCTAAAAAACAGTGCCGGGCGGCAAAAGAAGGAAGGGTTGAGTCCTATATACATCACGGCAATAAAATCGGAGTGCTTCTGGAAGTAGACTGCGAATCTGATTTTGTAGCGCGTAATGAAGACTTTGTTAATTTTGCTAAGAATGTTGCAATGCAGATAGCCGCTACTAGCCCGCTTTACCTTAAGAAGGAAGATGTGCCAAAGGAGGTATTGGAGAGCGAGAAAAGCAAGGAAGATTTTTGTAAGAATCATTGTTTAATGGAACAGGTTTTTGTCAAGGACCCCTCCATAACTATTAATGATTATTTAGGCAGTATTGTGGCTAAGGTCGGCGAGAATGTGGTTATCCGCCGATTTATCCGTTATAAGATCGGCGAATAATGATAACCTCTTCAGTCTACAGAAGGATAGTGCTTAAGTTAAGCGGTGAAGCCCTTCAGGGGAAGAAGTCGCACGGCATAGACCACGCTATTTTGGTATCAATTGCCCGCCAGATCAAGGAAATCCGCGATTTAGAGGTTGATGTAGCGGTTGTTTTAGGGGCTGGGAATATATTCCGCGGCCAGGAGAATACAGGTTCCCGCGGATTGGATATGGATAGGTCAGTCGCCGACTATATGGGAATGCTGGCTACTGTTATTAATGGATTAGCCTTGCAGGATGTCCTTGAGAAATCAGGCGTGCCTACCCGTGTTATGACTGCCATAGATATGGAAAGGATTGCAGAGCCTTATATCAGAAGGCGTGCAATAAGGCATTTGGAGAAGGGCCGGGTAGTAATATTTGTTGCCGGCACCGGCAATCCTTACTTTACCACTGATACGGCTGCTGCCTTGCGTGCAATGGAGATTAATGCAGACGCTATCCTTAAGGGCACCCAGGTTGACGGGGTTTATTCTGCGGATCCCCTAAGGGTAAAAGGAGCCAGAAAGTTTCTGCGCTTAAAATATATCGAAGTATTGAAAAAGGGGTTAAAGGTTATGGATGCAACCGCAATCAGCCTTTGCATGGATAATAACCTTCCCATCGTGGTATTCAATCTGAATAAGCCCGGGAATATTAAGCGGGTGGTTTTAGGGGAGAATATCGGCACGGTTGTGGCTAAATAATTCTTTTATTTTTCAGGCAAGGCAGGAGGTTAAATGACTACTAAGGAAATTTTGCATACTACGGATGAAAAGATGAAAAAGGCCTTTGAATCGGTAATACGTGATTTCTCCGAAATACGTACCGGCAGGGCAAGCCCTGCGCTTGTGGAAGGGATATTTGTCGACTATTACGGCACCCCGACCCTGCTGAAGCAACTGGCCTCTATCTCTGTTCCGGATGCGCATCTTTTAGTTATCCAGCCTTGGGATGCAAGCGCGATACCGGAAATAGAAAAGGCGATAATGAAGTCAAATTTAGGCGTTAATCCTTCTAATGATGGCAAAGTTATACGGCTCTCTGTTCCGCAGCTTTCAAAAGACAGGCGCCAGGAACTGGCCAAGGTGATACATAAGATGTCCGAGGAAGGAAGGATATCGCTGCGTACCATAAGGCGTGATGCCAGGGAGCATTTGGAGAAATTAGAGAAGGATAAGGTTATATCCGAGGATGATAAATTCCGCGGGTTAGATGAGCTGCAAAAGAACGTCGATAAATATATCCTTAAGGTCGACGAGTTATTGAAGAACAAGGAAAAGGAAATACTGGAATTTTAAGGTTTGGGCCTCTAGCTCATCCGGTAGAGCAGCGGCTTTTTAAGCCGCGTGTGCCGAGTTCGAGTCTCGGGAGGCTCATATATTTGATAACCTGCGGTTTCGCTCCGTGCTGAAATTTTTCGCCGGGAGCTACGGTTTACGACTCGTTACGACCGACCATATAAATCGTCGGTCTCCACTCGTCGTAATTCCTTGCTCCCATTTGTCGATGGTTCGGTTGTACTCACCATCGGCACTGAGTGTAATCGAAGTGCCGAAAAATTTCTAATGCACGTCGCAAAACCACAGGTTATCTTTAAGTCTTATAGTTTTTTAAGCGGCAAGAGGAAATAGGGCGGATGGCGAAATTGGCAGACGCGATAGCCTTAGGAGCTATTGGGGCAACCCTTGGAGGTTCAAATCCTCTTCCGCCCACCAAAATATTTTAAAACATGCGGGAGTGGCTCAGTTGGTAGAGCGTAACCTTGCCAAGGTTAATGTCGCGGGTTCGAACCCCGTCTCCCGCTTTTAAATTAAAACCTGAAAGGAGAAACAGATGCAGATTATGGATTTTTTATCTAAAAAGGCCATTATTACGGACATAAAGTCCAGCAAAAAGGAAGATGTTATGCGTGAGCTGGTGGATGCCTTAATCGAGGGCGGAGATATTGAGAAGCGCTCGCGCAATAAATTAATCGAGTCCTTGATGGGTAGGGAGGCGCTTGGCTCCACTGCCATCGGACAGGGCATAGCCATACCCCACGCAAAGTCTGATTGTGTCGGTAAATTGGTGGCTGCCTTTGGGCTCTCTAAGAAGGGAGTCGATTTTGATTCTTTAGACGGTGAACCCGCGTATATATTCTTTCTGTTGGTAGCTCCTCAGGATTCAGCCGGCCCGCATTTAAAAGCCTTAGCGCGCATCTCAAGGCTTCTTAAAGATAAATATTTCCGCGATACCTTACGCGCTTCTGAAGATGACAAGGCAGTTGTCAGAATCATAACTCAGGAAGACGAAAAGAGAGTCTAATAGCATTGATATGCCTATTAAAATTAATAGCTTATTCAAGTGGTTTTATCCCGGGATAGGCGTTAAGCGTTGGGTTATCTTAAGTTTCTTTGGCATTGTCATCTTGGTTTTTTCCGCAGGGAGGCTGCGAAGCGACGAATTCCTGTTTTTTAAAATACTGGATTCCATAATATTATTCTCCGGGATTGTTATTTTGATCCTGGGGGTAAAAAGAATATTAAGGTCGTTGATCGCTGTTTTCGTCCCTGAGTCAAGGGGGTCAGAGCTTTTTGATATAATTTACCAGAATAAGCAGGTTAACCGCGGCCCTAAGGTAGCGGTAGTCGGCGGCGGCACAGGCCTTTCAGTTCTTTTAACCGGGCTTAAGCAGTTTACCTCGAATATATCGGCAATAGTCACGGTTGCTGATGACGGAGGTTCTTCCGGAAGGATAAGGGAGGAATTCGATATTTTGCCTCCCGGGGATATACGCAACTGCCTAGTGGCCTTAGCTGATGCCCCTGTTTTAATGCGTGATTTATTCCAGTTTCGTTTTGATACAAGTTCGCAGCTCTGTGGCCATAGCTTCGGAAACCTTTTTATCACGGTAATGACGCGCTTAACCGGAGATTTTGAGAAGGCGATTAAAGAAACAAGCAAGGTGCTGGCTTTACGCGGGCAGGTTATTCCTTCTACCTTAGATAAGGTAGTCTTAGCCGCCAAGCATAAGGATGGGACCGTTACCCTGGGTGAAAACAATATCCCCAAGACGCATCGTTCCATAGAAAAGGTTTATCTTAGCCCGGATAAGCCTCAGGCAACTCCCGATGCTATAAAGGCTATAAATGAGGCGCAGATTGTTGTTTTAGGCCCGGGTTCGCTTTATACAAGCATAATACCCAATCTTTTAATTAAAGAGATTACCGAAGCCATAGTTGCTTCGGATGCGGTTAAGGTTTATGTATGCAATGCTATGACCCAGCCGGGGGAGACCGATGGTTACAGCGCTTCGGAACATATAAGGTCTCTTACATCGCATTCTCATCCTAAGGTAATTGATTACTGCGTTGTAAATACCGCAGAGGTGCCTAAAGATATACTAAGGCGGTATGCTGAACAGGGTTCATACCTGGTGGTAAATGACAGAAGAAAGATAGAAGAGATGGGTTACCGTATAGTTGAGGACGATTTTAGTATTATTGAAGACACTTTAATCAGGCACGATCATCTTAAGCTGGCCAAGATTATTTTGGGGCTTATCGAGGAAATTTAATGGCTACTATCAAAAAAGAATTAGTGGTGAAGAATAAGCAGGGTTTACATGCCCGGCCTGCCGCATTATTTGTGCAGATAGCCAATAAATTCGATTCGCGTATTACCGTCAGGCACGATGATGAAGAAGTGAACGGTAAGTCTATCATGGGCATACTCATGCTTGGCGCTGAAAAGGGCAGCTCCATTATTATTGAGGCAGACGGGGAAGACGCGCTTATCGCAATGGAAGAGTTAGAGAGAATTATTATGTCAGAGGAAGAATTATGACAGAGCTTAAAGGTATAGCTGCGGCTAATGGCATAAGCATAGGGGTCGCCCATAAAATCGGCAAGGAGGACTTTATTGTCCCTAAAAATAATATTACCGAGGCCCAGATTCCGTTAGAGATACAGCTTTTCGAAGAGGCGTTGATCAAGACGCGCAGGGAGATTATTGAGCTTCAGAAGAGGATAGGTTACGATATGGGCAAGAATGAGGCTCAAATTTTTGATGCGCACCTGCTGGTTTTAGAAGACCGGATGCTTATTGAAGAGGTAATCTCCCGCCTGAAGAAAGATAAATTAAACGTTGCTTTTATTTTTCAGGAGGTTTTAAAAAAATATGTATCTATTTTTGCCAAGATCGAAGATGAGTACCTAAAGGAGCGTATTTCCGACATCAATGATGTCGGAAGGAGAATCTTAAGGAATATCTTGGGCAAGGAGAGAAAAGGCTTAAGCGAGCTTAAGGAAAAGGTAATAATCGTAGCCCATGATCTCTCCCCTTCGGATACCGCGGCTATGCATAAGAAGCGTGTTTCGGCTTTTGTCACGGATGTGGGAGGGAAAACCTCGCATACCGCGATTATGGCTAAGTCCCTTGAGATACCTGCTGTTGTAGGCGTCCAGAATGCCACAACTGAGATTAATGCGGGAGATATACTGATAGTAGACGGGGCGCTGGGGCTTGTTATTGTTGACCCCGATCAGAAGACCCTGGATTTATATCATACCGAAGAGGAGAAGTTAAGGGGAGTTAATGAAAAGCTCCTTTCTGCCAAAGACCTTCCCGCAATAACCTTAGACGGGGTCAAGGTAGAGATAAATGCAAATATAGAGTTTCCAGATGAAGTCTCGGGTGTAAAGTTGCACGGCGGGGAAGGGATAGGCCTTTATCGCACGGAGTTTTTCTATATGAACCGCAAAGACTCTCCTTCAGAGGATGAGCATTATCTTTCATATAAATATGTTGCCGAACAGATGAATCCTTACCCTGTTATTATACGCACTATAGATTTGGGAGGAGATAAATTCTTATCGCAATTTCAGATTCCTCATGAAATGCAGCCATTCTTGGGCTGGAGGGCCATACGTTTTTGCCTGGCGCATCCTGAAATATTCAAATTGCAATTAAGGGCTATCTTGAGGGCCTCAGTCCACGGGAACCTAAAGCTTATGTACCCTATGATATCCGGAATCGAAGAATTGCGCCAGGCCAATAAGATACTTGATGAGGCAAAGGAAGAGCTTAGGTCTAAAGGTGTTCCTTTTGATGAGGATATTCAGGTAGGCGCTATGATTGAAGTCCCTTCCGCGGCGATGACCGCGGATATATTAGCAAAAGAGGCAGATTTCTTTAGTATCGGCAGTAATGACCTGATTCAGTATTCTCTGGCAGTTGACCGGGCTAATGAAAAGGTGGCCTATCTTTATGAGCCTGCTCATCCCGCGGTTTTAAGGCTTATTAAGAATATTATCGATTCTGCGCATAAGGGGGATATAAACGTAGGGATGTGCGGGGAGATGGCCGGCGAGCCCAGCCTGGCTTTAATACTTTTAGGGATGGGGCTTGATGAGTTTAGCGTGCCGCCTCAGGTTATACCGGAGTTGAAATATTTAATCCGCTCAATTACCTTGAAGCAGGCTAAAGAAATCGCAGATGAGGCATTAAAGCTTTCTACCGGGAGAGAGGTGGAGGATTATGCCCAGTCAAAATTAAAGGAGATCTTAAAATAAAAGCTTTAATTTTAGCCGCAGGTTATGCTACCAGGCTTTATCCCTTAACAAAGGAATACCCTAAGCCATTATTGAAGGTTAATAACAAGCCGATTATTAATTATATAATTAATAATCTCAACTCTGTTAAGGTTATAGATGAGTTAATCGTAGTTACTAACAGTAAATTTATCGGGAAGTTCAGGCAATGGAAATTACGGTGTAAAGGGCGAAAGAAGATAACCTTGGTCGATGACCAAACCAAAAGCAATGAAGACCGGCTGGGGGCAATAGGGGACATAAATTTTGTTTTAAGGAACAAGCGCATCAAGGGCGACCTTTTGGTTATCGGAGGGGATAACTTATTTAGCGGAAACCTTAATGAATTTGTCAATTTCGCGCTCAATAATAAACCTAATACGACAATCGGCGCCTACAGGCTGAAGGATAAAAGAGACGCAAGCAAATATGGCGTGCTTAAGGTTGACAAGAATAATAAGATCCTGGCATTTAAAGAAAAGCCCAAGAAGCCAAATTCGCCTTTAGTGGCGATGTGTTTATATTATATCCCTAGAAAACAGTTTCATTTAATCAGTAATTATATGAAACTTAATAAGAATAAAGTGGATGCCACGGGCAAATATATAAGCTGGCTGAAAAAGAAGGCGGATATATTTTGTTTTGTCTTTAAGGGTTCCTGGTTTGATATAGGCGACCATAAGTATTTGGCTGCGGCGAAAAAGAATTTTAAATAAAAACATAAAGGAGGCTTGAAGATGCCGTGTAAGTATTTTTTTACTTCAGAGTCAGTCGGAGAAGGCCATCCGGATAAGGTCTGCGATCAGATATCTGACGCAGTGTTGGATAGGGTATTATCTTTGGATAAAGATGCAAAAAAAAGCCGGGTTGCCTGCGAGACCTATGTGACTATGGGCCTTTTGATAGTAGGCGGTGAAATTACGACTAATGCCTATATTGATATACAGAAATTAGCCCGGGAAGTTGTCAGGGATATCGGCTATACGCACCCTAGGTACGGGTTTGATTATAATACCTGTGCAATTGTAAATACTATCAATGCCCAGTCCCCGGATATTGCCCAGGGCGTGAATAGCGGAGGGGCGGGGGATCAGGGTATTATGTTCGGGTATGCCTGTAGCGAAACTTCTGAACTAATGCCTCTTCCTATAACTTTGGCGCACAGGTTGGTTAAGCGCATGGCCGATGTGCGCAGGGCTAATATTCTTAAGTATTTAGGGCCTGATTGCAAATCCCAGGTTACGGTTGAGTATGAGAATGGAGAGCCTAAGCGCGTTGATTCTGTTGTCATCGCCTGCCAGCATACCGATGATATACTGGATGCCTCGGGTAAGAATATTACTTCTAAGGCGCGCTCTGAGATGATCAAGGTTATCGCTGACCCTGTTTTAAAGGGCTTTTCAGATAAGAATACTAAATATTTTGTGAATCAAACAGGCAAGTTTGTGGTGGGCGGGCCTCAATCGGATACGGGTATGACCGGAAGGAAGATTGTCGTAGATACTTACGGCGGAAGCATTGCCCATGGCGGAGGGGCATTCTCGGGTAAAGACCCTACTAAGGTGGACCGTTCTGCAGCCTATATGTGCAGGTATATTGCCAAGAATATTGTAGCTGCCAAGTTAGCAGAGAGGTTTATGGTCCAGCTATCTTATGTCATCGGCTACGCAAACCCGCTCTCTATTTTTGTAGATACTTATGGCACGGGAAAGATCTCCGATGATAAGCTGGTAAAGTTGATCCGTCAGAATTTCGAGCTTACCCCCAAGGGGATAATCTCTTCTTTAAGGTTGCTCACGCCTATTTATAAGAAGACTGCCTGTTACGGGCACTTTGGCAGGGATGGTTTCAGCTGGGAGAAGACAGACAAGGCTGCTGCCCTTAAGCTGCAGGCGGGTAGATTATAAAAAGGAGAAATAATGAAATATGATGTTAAGGATATCGGGTTAGCCAGGAGAGGGGCATTAAGAATCGAATGGGCAAGTAATAATATGCCGGTCTTAAACTTAATAAAACAAAGGTTTTTGAAGGAGAAGCCGCTGAAGGGCTTAAAGGTGGCTGCTTGTTTACATGTGACTACAGAGACGGGTGTTTTGGCAGAAGTCCTTAAGGCGGGCGGGGCTGAAGTTTTTGTTTGCGCGTCTAATCCTCTTTCAACCCAGGATGACGTTGCCGCGTCTTTGGTCAAAAACCTTAAGGTTTCAGTCTTTTCCATAAAAGGAGAAGATACCAAGACTTATTACAGCCATATTAAATCTGCGCTAGAGGTAAAGCCGGATATCACTATGGATGACGGGGCTGATCTGGTCAGCACGATACATCAGCGCCCTGTTCATTTGCACGGCAATATCATCGGAGGGACTGAAGAAACTACTACCGGCGTAATCAGGTTAAAGGCCCTTGCCAGTGAAAATAAGCTCCGTTATCCGATTATTGCGGTAAACGATGCCTTGACCAAGCATTTATTTGATAATCGTTACGGAACCGGCCAGTCTACCCTTGATGGTATTATCCGCGCTACCAATAAGCTTATCGCCGGAAGTAATTTTGTAGTTGCCGGATACGGCTGGTGCGGTAAGGGTGTGGCTATGCGTGCCAAGGGAATGGGCGCCAAGGTAATAGTTATAGAGATAGACCCCCTGCGTGCCTTAGAGGCAGTAATGGACGGTTTTGAAGTCATGCCGATAATGCAGGCATCGAGAATCGGCGATATCTTTGTAACCGTCACCGGAGATATTAATGTCATACGCAGGGAGCATTTTAAGGTGATGAAGGACGGCGCAATAGTTTCTAACTCGGGGCATTTTAATGTTGAGTTGGATATCGAAGGGCTGAAGCTGCTCTCTAAGTCTAAGAAGGTAATCCGTGATTTTGTGGAAGAATATACCTTGAAAGACGGCCGCAGGATATATCTTTTGGGAGAGGGCAGGCTTATTAATTTAGCCGCAGCAGAGGGGCATCCGGCATCAGTGATGGATATGTCTTTTGCAAATCAGGCGCTTTCAGCCGAATATATGGCGAATAATTATAAAAAGCTAAAGAAGCAGGTTTACAGCGTACCTGAAAATATCGATAAGAATATTGCCTTCTTGAAATTAAAATCATTAGGGGTTAAAATAGATGTATTGACCTTGCAGCAGAAGAAGTACCTGGCAAGCTGGGAGATGGGGACTTGATAAGCAACCCTTGAAAATAATAACGATATTAAAAAGGGGCATCCGGGTGCGGGAATTCAACCTTAAGCCTGAAGAAAAGAAGGAAATATTCTATAATTATATTATTGAGCATCCCCGCGATATGGAGATAGAAGGGTTATGAAGAGGATAGCAGTATTGACTACGGGAGGAGACGCCCCGGGGATGAATCCGGCGATACGTTCGGTTGTGCGTTACGGAATCTCTAAGAATTTGAAAGTTTTAGGGATAATGCGCGGATGGTGGGGGTTGATTAATGAAGAGTTAAAGGAGTTTGAGCACCATTCGGTATCCGGCATAATCAGCCAGGGGGGGACAATCTTAAAGACCGGCCGTTGCCCTGAATTTGCGAAGAAGGAGTATCAGGACCGGGCGTTTAACACTATAAAGAAGAACGCTATCGACGGGCTGGTGGTTATCGGTGGTAACGGGAGCTTCACCGCAGCACATCATTTTGGAGAGGCCTATAATGTGGCTTGTGTGGGTATCCCCGCATCGATAGATAATGATATAAACGGCATAGATTTAACTATAGGTTCAGATACTGCCATTAATACCGCGTTAGCGGCAGTAGATAATATCCGCGATACCGCAACCAGCATGGAGAGGATATTTGTTATTGAGGTAATGGGTAGAGACTGCGGTTTTATTGCCCTTTCAGTTGCCTTAGCAGGCGGATGCGAAGATGTGCTTATACCAGAATTAAGGCCTGACTGGGAGAGGATGTGCCATGATATTGTCCAGGGGAATATACGCGGTAAATTAAGCTGGATTGTGGTAGTGGCGGAAGGCGCAGGAAGCGCAATTGATATAGCAAACAAAATAACCGAGTTTACCTCCCTTGAAACCCGTGCCGTAGTATTGGGCCATGTCCAAAGAGGGGGTAGGCCGACCGCTTTCAGCAGGGATTTGGCTTTGCGTTTAGGCGAGGCAGCGGTAGATTCACTGCTGAAGGGGCGGAAGAATATAGCCGTAGGTTTATGTTGCGGTAAGATTAACGAGGTAGATTTTGCCACCGCTATAAAAAAGAAGGAAATAAGGGCTGAGTATTGGTATAATCTTATTAAAACCCTTACCTAAGGGCTGATCATGAAAGGAGCAGGCAGATAAGATGGGTAGAAAGACTTTAAGCATTGATAAGATTGTTATGGAATTAATACTTACTGATGATGCCTTAACTAAAAAGGGATTATCTAAGAAAATTCTGGGGATGGCTTATAAAAAAGGTATTTATCCTTCCAGCATTCATGAGCTTTATATGGCAGCGGGCAGGGGAGAGGTTCGCGGTTTTACGGTGCCGGCGATCAATTTAAGAAGCATGTCTTATGATCTGGCCCGCGCTATTTTCCGGACCGCCTTAAAGAATAACAGCGGGGCGTTTATTTTTGAGATTGCGAAATCTGAGATGGGTTATACCTCTCAACCTCCCGCGGAGTTTACGGGCGTTATTTTAGCTGCAGCCATAAGGGAGGGATGGAATGGGGCGGTATTTATTCAGGCCGACCATACCCAGGTTAACCTTAAGAAATTTAAGGAGGCCCCGGAAAAAGAGATGCAGGCCCTGCGGGATTTAATTGCTGACGCGATATCCTGCGGTTTTTATAATATTGATATTGATTCTTCAACCTTGGTAGATTTATCAAAGAAGGAGATAAAAAAGCAGCAAAAGGATAATTATGAGGTTTGTGCAAAGCTAACGCAGTTTATCCGCAGGATTGAGCCTAAGGGCGTTACTGTTTCTGTGGGCGGGGAGATCGGAGAGGTAGGCCATACAAATTCAACGCCTGAAGACCTGCGCGCTTTTATGGAAGGTTATAATGAAAGGCTGCGTAAGGGGTTGGCGGGCATAAGCAAGATATCCATACAAACCGGCACCTCTCACGGCGGCGTGGTTAAAGCTGACGGAAGTATTGCCGAGGTAAAACTGGATTTTGATACCTTAAAGACAATTTCCGGGATGGCAAAGGAAGAGTTTGGCATAGGGGGCGCGGTTCAGCATGGCGCATCTACCTTACCCGAGGATATGTTCCATAAGTTCCCGGAGAATGACACCCTTGAGGTCCATCTGGCTACGGGTTTCCAGAATATGATGTTTGACAGCGTGCATTTCCCGTCAGAACTGAGAAATAAGATTTATGAATGGTTAAAAACCAATGCTGCATCCGAACGTAAAGAGGGGGAGACCGACGAGCAGTTCTTTTATAAGACCCGCAAAAAGGCTTTAGGGCCTTTTAAGAAAGAGATTATGGGGCTTTCTGCGGATGCGCGCGATAAAATCGCATTTGAGATCGAGAAAAAGTTCGATTTTCTTTTTAAGCAGCTTGATTGCGTGAATAATAAGGGCATAGTCGAGAAATATGTAACTTTAAAGCGCGTGATTGTGCGCAGCCGCAAAGAGGCAAAAGAGGTTGTACATGACGGAGAAGGAGCGGATTAGGCCAGTTGTCCGGAAGGAGGGGAGTAGATAATGCGGTCGGATAAAATAAAGAAGGGCTTGGAAAGGGTGCCGCATAGGGCGCTTTTGCATGCTACGGGTTTATCCAATAAGGATCTGGCCAGGCCTTTTATCGGCGTTGCTACATCTTTTACAGATCTTATCCCCGGGCATGTGGGGATGCGCGATTTAGAGCGTTTTATCGAACGCGGGGTCTGCTATGGAAAAGGCACTCCTTTTTTCTTCGGGATACCCGGTATCTGCGACGGGGTTGCTATGGGGCATTTGGGGATGTGCTATCCTATGGCGCTTCGCGAGATCGTCGCTGATACAATTGAAACCGTTTGCAATGCCCATCAGCTTGACGGTATTGTATGCCTTACTAACTGTGATAAGATTACCCCGGGTATGCTTATGGGGGTAGCCAGGCTTAATATTCCGGCGATTATTGTGACTGCCGGCCCGATGTTAGGAGGCCATTGGAATAAAAAAAGGCTGGCCTTTGTCCACGATACCTATGAAGGGATGGCCAGGGCTAAAAAGGGCGATATCTCTATGAAGGAGTTATCCTGCCTTGAGATGGAGGCTTGTCCCGGGCAGGGCTCCTGCCAGGGTTTGTATACTGCAAATACCATGGCTTGCCTTACTGAAACAATGGGGATGTCTATACCCGGTTGCGGGACGGCTTTAGCCGGTTCGGCCAAGAAAAGAAGGATCGCGCAAGAAAGCGGGGAGAGGATCGTGGAATTGGTAAGAAAGGATATTAAGCCCAGAGATATTATTACCAGAAAGTCCCTGGAGAATGCTATTGTTGTTGATATGGGTTTAGGAGGCTCAAGCAATACGGTTTTGCACCTTATGGCTATTGCGCATGAGGCAGGGATTGATTTAGATTTAAAGACCTTCGATAGGATAAGCAAGGGTGTCTGCCATATCTCCAGTATTGAGCCTGCGGGAACGCATCTTATGGAAGATATTGAATATTCAGGGGGTATTCCTGCGGTATTAAAAAGGCTGAAGCGGAAATTGAACAATACCTTGAATGTAAACGGCCAGAAAACATTTGAGATAGCCGATAATGCGGTAATTTATGACGAAGATGTTATCCGGCCTTTCTCTAAGGCATACCATAAACAGGGTGGTATTGCTGTTCTTTACGGGAATATCGCGCCGGATGGGGCAGTTGTTAAGCAATCCGGGGTAAATGAAAAGATGATGAAGTTTTCCGGTCGGGCGCGGGTATTTAACCGCGAAGAAGAGGCAATGAAGGCGATTATGAACAAGAAGATTAAGCCCGGGGATGTTGTGGTTATCCGCTATGAAGGCCCTGCGGGGGGGCCCGGGATGCGCGAGATGCTTGCCCCTACCGCTTCGATAGTAGGTTTAGGTTTGGCAGATTCAGTAGCCTTGATCACCGACGGCAGGTTTTCCGGCGGCACAAAAGGGCCCTGTATCGGGCATATTTCTCCTGAGGCTTCTTCCGGCGGGCCGATTGCGATAATAAAAGAAGGCGATATTATAGAAATAGATATTCCTGCGCGTAAGCTGAATCTTAAGGTAAGCAAAGAGGAGATAACAAAGAGATTTAAGAGCTGGAAGCCTGTGGAGCCTAAGATTAAAACAGGTTATTTATCCAGGTATACCAGATTAGTTACATCGGCAGATAAGGGAGCAGTTTTAAAATGAAGGGTTCGCAAATTTTACTGGAATCTTTAAGGCGCGCGGGGGTAGAGGTTATATTCGGTTACCCCGGAGGCCAGGTGCTGCCTATTTTTGATTCTCTTTATGATTTTGATATTAAATTTATCCTGACCCGCCATGAACAGGGGGCCGCGCATGCAGCTGATGGTTATGCCCGCGCAACCGGAAAGGTCGGGGTATGCCTTGCTACTTCAGGGCCGGGAGCGACAAATTTAGTTACAGGCATTGCCAACGCCTATATGGATTCCATACCTATGGTTGCTATAACCGGGCAGGTCGGCACTCATCTTATCGGTAATGATGCTTTCCAGGAGGCGGATGTAACCGGAATTACGCGCCCTATAACCAAGCATAACTTTTTAGTGAAGGATGTCAGGGATTTAGCCCGGACTATTGCCGAGGCTTTTTATATCGCCTCCAGCGGCCGGCCGGGCCCTGTGCTTATTGATATTCCCGTTGATATACAGCGAGCAGAGGCGGATTTTATTTGGCCGGAAGAGGTAAAGATACGCAGTTATCAGCCTACTTATTTTGGCCATCCCGGGCAGATAAAAAAAGCGGCAAGGCTTATATCCCAGGCTAAGAAACCTCTCATTTATGCCGGCGGCGGAGTAATTACCGCAGGGGCTAGTTTGGCGTTAAAAGAATTGGCGGAAAAGATTCAGGCCCCGGTAACCACTACTTTCATGGGGTTGGGTTCTTTTCCGGCCACCCATAAGCTATATTTGGGGATGCTTGGAATGCACGGCACTGCTTATGCTAACCATGCCACCATGGAAGCAGATTTGATTATTGCCGTGGGCGCACGTTTTGATGACCGGGTAACCGGAAGGCTTGATCATTTTGCTCCGTATGCAAAGATTATACATATTGATATTGATCCTTCTTCAATCAGCAAGAATGTGCGGGTGGATATTCCGATAGTCGGCGATGCCGGGAATATTCTCGCAGAGTTGCTGGGAGGGATTAAGAAGATACCGGATACTGCTTTGTGGCTTAAGACTATTGACGCCTGGAAGAAAAAACACCCGTTAACCTATGAAAAAGGGGATAAGTTGATTAAGCCCCAGTTTATACTAGAGCAGCTATGGGAATTAACTAAGGGCGATGCGATCATCTGCACTGAAGTGGGGCAAAGCCAGATGTGGGCATGCCAGTGGTATAAGCATTTAAGCCCCAGGACATGGATCTCCAGCGGCGGATTAGGCACGATGGGGTTTGGTTTTCCTGCCGCAATGGGGGCAAAGATGGGATCGCCCGGGAAAGAAGTATTCAATATCGCGGGCGATGGGTCTATCCAAATGAATATCCAGGAACTGGCCACCTGCGTGGCTAATAAAATTAATGTTAAGGTATTGATTTTTAATAACGGTTTCTTGGGGATGGTGAGGCAATGGCAGGAATTATTTTACAAGAAACGTTATTCCCATACTCCGATTACCAGCCCTGATTTCGTAAAACTGGCCCGGAGTTACGGGGCTGTTGGGATACGGGTAACCAAGAAGGAGGATGTCCGTAAGGCTCTGCAGAGGGCAATAAGAACAAATAATACGGTTTTTGTGGAATTTATCATCGAGCCGGAAGAAAATGTTTGGCCGATGGTGCCTGCCGGGCAGGCAATTAATAATATGATCGACGGCTTAGCCTAAAAACCTTGGGGACGCTCCCCAAAGGGACACTCCTCAGAATCAGGAAAAGATGAGACATACGATATCGGTACTAGTGGAGAATAAATTCGGAGTTTTAGCCCGCATAGCAGGGTTATTCAGCGCGCGCGGATATAATATCGCTTCGCTGTCTGTTTCTGAGACGCTGGATCCTACAATCTCATATATGACTATTGTGGTTGAGGCCCAGGATGAGAAAATATTAGAGCAGATAAATAAACAGCTGAATAAATTAATTGATGTTATTACCGTTACCGATTTTACCAAGAAAGAACATATAGACAGAGAGCTGGTTCTGGCAAAAATAAATTATTTACCTAAAGACAAAGATAGGCTAGAGATGATTTTCAATAAATATGTCGGCAAGATTATTCATTATACGGATAAAATTGCGATAATCGAAGCGGTGGGCAACGGACCCCAGATTAAGTCCCTGCTGGAAGAACTGCAAAGTTTCGGGATTGTGGAATTAGTCAGAACAGGAAAATTAGCAATCAGTAATTAAGGAGGATCAAGAAATGGCAAAGGTTTATTATGATGCGGATGCGGATTTAAATCTTATAAAGAGCAAAACAATAGCAATTATCGGTTACGGGATACAGGGCCGTGGCCAGGCGCTATGCCTTAGAGATTCCGGTTGCCGCGTTGTGGTCTCTGAGATGCCGGGTACTCCTAACTTTGAGCAGGCAAAACAGGATGGTTTTGTCCCTGTTTCGGCAGCGGAGGCAGCCAGCGCAGGAGACATTATCCAGATATTAACTCAGGATCATGTCCAGGCTAAGGTTTACAATGAAGATATTAAGCCTAACTTAAAGAAGGGCAAGGCACTTTGTTTCTCGCATGGTTTTAATATTCGTTTCAGGCAGATAAAACCGCCTAAAAATGTCGATGTCTTTATGGTGGCGCCTAAGGGCCCGGGTGCCCTAGTCAGAAAGATGTATGAAGAGGGCAAGGGTGTCCCTTCCCTGATTGCTATATACCAGGATGCAACCGGTGATGCTAAGGATTTAGCTTTAGCATATGCCAAGGCGATCAAAGCTACTACTGCCGGAGTAATTGAAACTACCTTTGAGGAAGAAACCGAGACCGATCTTTTTGGGGAGCAGGCAGTCCTTTGCGGAGGGGTTACGGAATTAATCAAGGCCGGTTTTGATACCCTGATTGCCGCCGGATACCAGCCTGAAATTGCTTATTTTGAAGTGCTGCATGAGTTGAAGCTCATTACGGATTTAATCCAGGAAAGAGGTATTTCCGGAATGCGCAGGGGGGTTTCTAATACCGCTTGTTATGGTGATTTAACCCGAGGGCCCAGGATTATCACGGCCAAGACCCGTAAAGAGATGCAGAAAATCTTAAAAGAGATTAGGTCCGGCAAATTTGCCAAAGAGTGGATCAGGGAGAATGAGGATGGCAGGCCTAATTTCAATAAGCTCATCTCTGAAGGCGATAACCATCTGATTGAAAAGGTCGGCAGGCAGCTCAGGGAGATGATGCCCTGGATGAAGAAATAAAAGGGTTTATGGAAAAGATAATAATATTTGATACGACATTACGCGACGGAGAGCAGGCGCCGGGCGGTTCTTTAACCGACCAGGAAAAGCTGGAGGTTGCGTTTCAGCTGGAGAAACTGGGGGTTGATGTTATTGAGGCAGGTTTTCCTATTGCCTCTCCCGGAGATTTTAAGGCAGTCGCTAAGATATCCAAGGTTATTAAAAAAGGCGCAGTCTGCGCGCTTGCGCGTTGCTTAAGGCCCGATATAGAGGCCGCCTATAATGCTACTAAGGCAGCTAAACACCCCCGGCTCCATATTTTCCTGGCTACTTCAAAGATCCATCTTAAATACAAATTCAAGAAAGCAGAGGATGAGATACTTAAGCTGGCGATTGAGGCGGTCAAGTTAGGAAGAGGGTTTTGCCATGATATAGAGTTTTCGCCTGAAGATGCCACTCGTTCGGAGAAAGATTTTCTCTATAGGGTAATTGAATCGGTAATAAAGGCCGGGGCGAAGACAATTAATATCCCCGATACTACCGGTTATACCTATCCTCAGGAGATGTATTCGCTGATTAAGGATATCAGAAATAATGTTCCAAATATTAATAAGGCAGTTATCGCCGTACACTGCCATGATGATTTAGGGATGGCTGTGGCAAATTCATTATCCGGGATTCTAGCCGGGGCTCGCCAGGCGCATTGCACAATAAACGGGATAGGGGAGAGGGCGGGTAATGCCTCCTTAGAGGAAATTGTTATGGCGGTTAAAACACGCAGGGATGTTTTTAGCGGCCTCTATACGGATATAAATACCAAAGAAATATTCTCTACTTCCCGGATGATAAGCAACCTTACTGATTTTGTCGTGCCTCCTAATAAGGCAATTGTGGGAAGGAATGCCTTTTCTCATGAATCCGGCATCCATCAGGATGCAGTATTGAAAAAACGTATTACCTATGAGATTATGGACCCTCATGATGTAGGTATCTCTTCAAGCCAGCTTATTTTAGGGAAACATTCCGGTAGGCATGCCTTTAGCGACAGGCTCAAGGCCCTGGGGTTTCATCTTAATGATGAAAAGCTTAACAAGGCCTTTGCCCGTTTTAAAGAGATTGCGGATAAGAAGAAAGACATTTTCGATGACGATCTAAGGATAATTGCCGAGGATGAAATACGGATAATAAGGCCCTTATGGGGGTTAATAAGCTTTGAGATTACCTCAGGTACCAAGATTAATCCCCGGGCAAATGTTTTCTTGAGCAAGAAAGGCAAGGCTGTATCCGGGGTATCTTGCGGAGACGGCCCGGTGGATGCAGTCTTTAAGGCAATAGATAAAATTACCGGATATAATGCTAAGTTGGATGATTTCCGCCTGGAGGCAGTTACTGCCGGTAAAGATGCCCTTGGCCAGGCAAGCCTTAAGCTTAAGATCAAGAATAAAATCCTAAGCGGACGAGGAGCGAGTACCGATATCATTGAAGCGGCAATCAGGGCGTATCTGGATGCAATCAACAGGTTAGAGCTTAAATGACTCAAAACCTCACCTTTGGTTTAGTAGGAAACCCCCTCTCTCACAGCCTTTCTCCCTTGATGCATAATGCCGCTTTTTCCAGGCTTAGGATAAGGGCAAAGTATAAACTCTTCCCGTTGGAAGAAAAAGATCTCAGGGCTTTTTTTGCAGGCCTCGGCAAGAGGAACATCCGCGGCTTGAATATAACCATACCTTATAAAGAAAAGATCCTGCGTCTTATCCCCGGGGCTAAGAATAGCGCGGTTATATCTATCGGAGCGGCCAATACCCTGCTGGTGGATAAATCCGGTAAATTTAAGTTTTTTAATACCGATTATTTAGGGTTTCTAAGGCACATTGCTTTTTTAAGGCTTAAGCCCAGAAGAGCGGCAATAATAGGTGCCGGGGGCGCTGCCAGGGCTGTATGTTTTGCTTTAGGGAGAAAGAAGGTGCCTGAGGTAGACATTTATGATATTGATAATTTTCGCTCCTTAAGCCTTATGAAAATATTTAATAATATATTCCCGAATACGAAATTTAAGGCAGTAGGAAATATAGGCGAGCTGGGATTAAGCGCTAAAGACCTTTTAGTCAATGCCTCTTCAGTAGGGATGAGGCCTGATGATCCTCTTTTAATCGATAGGAGGATGCTCCATCCGGGGCTATTTGTTTATGACCTGATTTATAATCCCTGCGAGACTAAATTATTAAAGCTTGCCGGAGATTCGGGGATCCCCCATGCAAACGGCTTAGGCATGCTTCTTTATCAAGGGGTAGAGTCTTTTAATATTTGGCTACGTCCGAAAAAGGCGCCGGTAGATGCAATGCAGGGCGCTTTGGAAAAGGCCTGCGTTAACAAGGTAAGGCCAAGAAAGGCGAGGGTATTATGACGGCAATGATAGTTATATTTATTCTTGGCGCGATTCTGGGAAGTTTCTTAAACGTTTGCATACACCGCATGCCTAAAGGCGAATCCGTAGTCTGGCCGCGTTCGCATTGCCCGAAGTGTAAGAAACGTATTCCCCCTTATGATAATATACCTTTTATAAGCTTTATCCTGTTAGGGGGGAGATGCCGCATATGCAAAGAGAAGATATCCCTGCGTTACCCGCTGGTAGAATTTATTACCGCTTCGCTTTTTCTTTTGCTTTTTATGCGTTACGGCTTAAGCTACGACCTTTTCTTTTATATCGTATTAGTCAGCGCCTTAATCGTTGCCACCTTTATTGATATACCCCACAGGATTATACCCGATGAAATAAGTATCGGAGGGATTGCCGTAGGTTTTATTTTAAGTTCCATCAGGGGGGTTAATATCAATCCTTTTGCTTTTAGCTTTAAGCCGATGCTGAATTCTTTTCTGGGGATTATTATAGGAGGCGCAATTATATATTTTACCGGATGGCTATTCGACCTTATTTATTTCAAGCTTCTTAAGAAACCTCCGATTCAGGGAGAGACAGAGTCTATGGGGGGAGGGGACGTAAAACTTTTAGCCATGATAGGGGCTTTTCTGGGATGGCAAAGGTCGGTAATGACTTTTTTCCTCGCTCCTTTTCTCGGCGCAGCCATAGGTATTTATTTTCTCGTTACTAAAAAAGACCACACTATACCATACGGGCCTTTTCTTTCTTTAGCTGCGCTGATATCCCTGTTTTGGTCTGATAAGATAATACGCCTTTTAATTCCTTAGAAACTTAATGACGCAAAAAATTAAGTTTAAAGAAATGCTGTCACATAGAAAAGCGGGAATCCTTATCCCGCTTTTTTCTGTTTATTCAAAGAAAAGCTTCGGGATCGCTGATTTCGGCGATCTGAAACTGCTCATTGACTGGGTTAAGCTTACGGGCCATTCCATACTTCAGCTTTTGCCGATGAATGAAATGGGCCCTGTTTTCTGCCCTTATGACGCCTTAAGCTCATTTGCCCTTGAGCCGGCCTACATATGCCTGCGGGACTTGCCTATGCCTAAGGATAAATCCTTAAAAAGGCAGATAGATAATCTCAAGAATAATTTCCCGTTGGATAGCGGCAGTTGCGATTATGCGGTTAAGGAAGAGAAACTGCGCATTTTAAGAGAGGTATTTTTAATGCAGGGGCAGGAAGAGCCCCGGGGGCTGTTGCGTTTCAGGGAAGAAAACGCATATTGGCTTTACGGTTTTTCTTTATTTAAAGCGCTTAAAATCCGCTATAACGGGTTGCCTTGGTATGATTGGCCCAGGGAATATAAGGAGAGGGATAGGGAAAGCCTCGAGAATTTCCGTAAAGATAATATCGAAGAGGTCAGGTTCCAGGAGTGGGCGCAATGGCAGTTATTTGAACAGTTCAAAGAGGCCAAAGAATATGCCGGTGGGAAAGGGATATGCCTAAAAGGGGATCTGCCTATTTTGGTATCCAGGGACTCAAGCGATGTCTGGGAACATCCTGAATTCTTTAAGCTAAAGCTTGCCGCAGGCGCGCCGCCGGATATGTATTGTGCGCTAGGGCAGCGTTGGGGTATGCCTACTTATGATTGGGGTAAGATTGAAGAGGGCGGGTATGTATACCTTAAGGAGAAATTGAAATATGCAGGAAATTTCTATGATATTTTACGCATAGACCATGTGGTCGGACTGTTTCGTATTTGGAGTATACCTTATAATGAACCCCTGGAAAATAAGGGGCTGAACGGTTTTTTTGACCCTGCGGATGAATCTTTATGGGGGCCTCGCGGAAGGAAGATCCTCCAGTTTATGATAGATAACTGCGATATGTTTCTTTGCGCTGAAGATTTAGGGATTATTCCCTTGATCTGCACAGATACATTAAGAGATTTAGGTATACCGGGGAATGACGTGCAGCGCTGGGTAAAGGATTGGAACATAAGGCACGATTTCTTAAATAAAGAAGAATACCGTTTCTTGTCGGTTACCATGCTTTCTACTCACGATACAACTAATTGGGCTGCCTGGTGGGAAAATGAGGCCGGGACTGTAGATGAGGCGCTTTTTATCCGCAAATGCAGCGACCATCGCGCAATAGGTTTTGAGAGAGTGAAAGAAAGGTTGTTTAACCTGGCTTTGTCCAGGCATGGCAGGTTGCGCTGGAGAGATGAGATTGATTCTGTGGATAAGTTGCTGGAAGAACTCTCGTGCGCAGCCTCCCTTCCGAGGGAACATCTCCGCGACTTTGCAGGTTTATGGAAAGATAGTTTCCATGAGAAAGAGAAGCTTTGGAAACTATTAGCCTTGCCCGGTGTTATGCGCGAGAAATGCGCCCCTGAGGCTATGCGGGCAATCTTAAGGTTCGTATTAGATGTAAATTCAGTCTTTTGCATAAATAATATCTTTGATTGGCTCTATCCATCAGGGTTAATTAAGAGAGATGCGTATGAGTATCGTATTAATACTCCCGGGACGGTATCAGGGGCTAATTGGTCTTTAAGGGCCCCTATGCCGTTAGAAGATTTGTTAAAACATCAGGTTACCAGCGATATCCGCGCTATGGTTTCAGGCTCAGGCAGGAAATAAACAAGGATGCCTAAATGCCTTTGTTAAAAGGAAAAGAGTTCTATATTTCGAAACGCGTAGGGAAGGCAATCATGGATTATAAGATGCTTTCTGACGGCGATAAGATTGCGGTAGCAGTATCGGGCGGCAAGGACAGCATGACCCTTTTGCGTGTTTTAACTGACCGCATGAAATTTGTCCCGATTAAATATGAGGTCGTTGCTATCCATATCGATTCAGGTTATCCTAAGCCCAGTTCTCCCAAGGTAAGGAAATACCTGGAGAAAACAGGGGTTAGGTATTATATTGAAAAACTAAACCTGCTTAAGAACACAAAAAGGAAAGATATTAATTGTTTTTGGTGTTCCTGGAACAGGAGGAAGGCTATTTTTGAGGCATCGCACCGTTTAAAATGCACCAAAATAGCATTCGGCCACCATAAGGACGATATAGCAGAGACAATTTTGTTGAATTTATTCTTCCAGGGTGAGATTTCGGCGATGTCCCCTAAACAGGAGCTGTTTAGGGGCAAGATTACTATTATACGCCCGCTTGCTTATGTTGAAGAGCGCATGATCAGGTCTTTTGCGCGCGAGGAGAATATTCCTCATGATATGTGTGCCTGCCCGCGTTCATCCCTTTCTAACCGCCGGAAGATGGCCAGGATAATAGGGGAGTTAGAGAAGGTATGCCCCGAAGTTAAAACTAATATATTCAGAAGCGTTAAAAGGATAAAAAAAGAATATTTGCTTTGATAAAATTTGCCCTGTGATATAATTAGTTAACATCTAGCATGGAGAAGAGATGAACTGGGCATTTGGAATATTATTATTGGCTTTGTCTGCCGGAGCGCTTTTATTGGTATTGAGGATATCCGGCCAGATGAATGACAGGCTTAACCAGATGAACCAGGCCCTGCAGGAGGCTAATAAGATAATTTCCCAGAATCTAGGCAGTACTGTAAGCGCCTTCGGCAATGTTAAGGAACAATTGGGAAAGCTTGAGGTTACCAACAGGCAGATAGTTGATATAAGCCGGAATATCTCAAGCCTGCAGGAGCTTTTGCGGGCCCCAAAATTTAGAGGGGCTATGGGCGAAACCCTGCTGGAGAATCTATTATCTCAGGTTTTGCCCAAGCAGCATTATATGGCCCAGTATCGTTTTAAGACCGGCGATACGGTGGACGCGGTTATTAAGCTGGGCGAACGCTTAGTCCCTGTGGATGCAAAGTTCAGCTTGGAAAATTTTCAGAAGATGCTGGATACGGATGAGGAGCAATCCAAGGCGTTATTCAGGAAGAAATTTATTCAAGATGTAAAGAACCGTATTGATGAGGTCTCTTCAAAATATATACTCCCTGCCGAGAATACCTATGATTTTGCGCTTATGTATATTCCCGCCGAGAATGTTTACTATGAGGTTATTGTCAAGGAGGACGTTTTTTCTTATGCCTTAAGTAAAAAGGTCATTCCTGTTTCTCCCAATACATTCTATGCCTATTTGCAGGTAATCTGCCTGGGGTTAAAAGGGCTGGAGGTTGAAGAGAATGCTAAGGCTATCTTAAAATCCTTAAGCGCGCTGGGGATAGAGGTGGATAAGTTTAAGGAGGAGTTTGATATTTTGGGAGGGCATTTGAGTAATGCTAATGCTAAATACCTTGATAGTTCAAAGCGCTTGGTTAGGTTGACGGATAAATTTGTTAATATACAGGAGCATAGGCAGATCGGAACCGGTAAATAACCAATGGTTATTAATGTGCGGGTAGTTCCAAGGGCCAGTAGGAATTTGATCAAGCGGGAGTCAGAGAAAAGTTTTAAGGTTTATCTTACCAGGCCGGCGATAGAAGGGCAGGCTAATGAAGAGCTTGTAAAAAGGCTGGCTGAGTATTTGGGGGTTAAAAAGTACCTGGTTAATATCATCAAGGGTGAAAAAGCGAGGTGTAAGCTTGTCCGGATTTCCGAATGAACCCAATCTTATCATTGCCTTTAGCGGGCGCAAGCACGGGAATATGTCATTGTATTACGGAGAGGCATCCGAGGCTTTAAATAACCGCAGGATTTTCTTAAGCAGCTTAGGCATTGATTACCGGGATTTAGTTTGCGCCCGGCAGATACACGGTGATAGCATAAGGTATGTAACTGAGGAAGACAGGGGAAGCGGAGCCAGCGCATACGGAGGATCTATCGCGGATACCGACGGGTTTATTACGGACAAAAAGAATATACCAATATCCGTGTTTACCGCCGATTGCCTTTCGGTTTTTATTTACGATCCCCTTACGCCTTCTATAGGGCTGGTGCATTGCGGTTGGCGTAGCTCAAAGGCAAGGATCATTTCAAGGGCCATAGGGTTAATGCGGGAGAAGTTTAATGCCCGGCCGGATAACTTATACGCAGGTTTCGGCTCCAGCATAAGAGGGTGCTGCTATGAGGTCTCCAAAGATTTTAAGGAATATTTTTCTGACGGCCTGAGGGAAGAAGGCGCGCGCCTTTATCTGGATCTGGCAGAGGTTAATACTAAAGAGCTTCTTGTGGCGGGGGTTAAAAAAGAGCATATCTTTCCTCCCCAGGCCTGTACTTTCTGCCATAACGACGAATTCTTTTCTTTTCGCAAGGAGGGGCCAGCCTGCGGGAGGATGATCTCGGTGATGATGCTTAAATGAGCCTTTCGCAAAGGTACAAATTAGAGTTTACGTTGCATGTTTATAATACTTCCCTGCAGGCGGTTAAGAATGCCCTGGCTGAATTCGGGGATAAATTTAATATTCAGGAATCTTCAGGCAGGCAGGAAAAGGGGAGTAATTTTATTGTTAATATGAGCACCGAGGATCCTGCGCTTGTTTTTGATATATGTTCTCAATTCGGCAGGATCAGATCGGTTAAAATAGATGAGGAGGGGGTTTAGAAAAATGTACAGCCTGGTATTGGTGACTGCCCCGGATAAAAAAGATGCCCGCAAGATCGCGAATGCCTTAATTAAGAATAAGCTTGCCGCCTGCGTTAATATTACGGGTAAGGTGGAATCTTTATTCTGGTGGCAGGGCAAGATTGATAAGGCCAGCGAGGTCCTTTTAATTATAAAGTCCAAGAAGGCATTAGTGCCTATGCTTGTAAAGCTGGTAAAATCGATGCATAGCTATAAGGTCCCCGAAATAATCAGTTTACCCGTAGTTTCAGGTTTTAAGCCGTATTTAAATTGGATAGATGAATCTCTCAGGTAATCCCTTGGATTATATTTTGGCTTTTTTAGGCGGCGTAACGGTTAGTTTTACTCCCTGCGTTTATCCTTTGGTCCCGGTAATCTTGGGTTATATCGGAGTTGAGGGTAAGCCAAGGTCCGGAGGATTTATCTTAAGCCTGGTCTATGTAAGCGGCATAGCCTTAACTTATTCAATTCTAGGAGTAGCTGCATCTTTAACCGGCAGGCTTTTCGGTAGTATAAGCAGCCATCCCTTAACCAATATCGCCGTAGGGCTGGTCATAGTTATCTTTGGTTTTTCCATGCTTGGATTATTTTTCACCCCCCCTAATATAAATCCGGGGTTGAGGCCCGCGTTTTTTAAAGGCAGAAAATACCTGTCCATTTTCTTTTTAGGCATAACCTCGGGTTTTATTATCTCTCCCTGCCTTACTCCGGTTTTGGCTTCGATACTTTCCTATCTTGCTACCAGGAAGAATATATTCTACGGAGCAAGCCTTTTGGCCGTTTTTGCTTATGGTATGGGATTAATACTTATTTTTTCAGGGATATTCGCGGGCTTATTGAGTAACGTATTAAAGCCCGGTAAGTGGATGGTATACTTTCAAAAGGCGTCGGGGTTAATATTGGTTTCTATGGGCGCCTATTTTATTTATAAAGGAGTAATAAGGATAGGGTAAATGAGGAAGGGAAAGGGTTATTTATTAATATTATTAATTTTCTTAATGGCCTCGGGATGCAGCCCGGGGAAAGATCTTGCTATTGCCCAGGGCCGTGATTTAGCCCCGGAATTTAACTTAAATGATCTTGGGGGCAATCCAGTCTCCTTGAGCGATTATAGAGGAGTTAAACCGGTTATTCTGATATTCTGGACCACCTGGTGCCCTTATTGCAGGGCTGCGTTAAAATCATTAAAAGATAGTTACCGGTCATATAAGGATACAGGCATTGAGATATTGTCTATAAATACCGGAGAGTCCACGCAAAAGGTAAGAAGTTTCGTAGAAGGCCTTGATCTGGGGTTTAAGAGCCTTCTTGACCGTGATGCCCATGTTGCCTACGGCTATAACGTCCTGGGAGTCCCTACCTATTTTTTTATAAGCAAAGAAGGTAAAATAATATTTAAGGGCAACACTTTACCGGAGGCCAGATTAAAAGAATTACTTTCTGAGGCAGGAATAGATCCATGAATGACCGTCAGATGGAATTAATCAATAATTTAGCCAAGAGGAATATAAGCGCGTTTTATTGTGCTAATGCCCAGGGTGTAAAGGATAAGGTTTCGGAATTGATTCCATTTGATTCTAGCGTCGGGATCTCCGGATCAAAAACCCTTCAGGAACTGAATCTTGTTGAAATGCTTAAGGGCCGGGGGGTCAGGGTTTTTGATCAATACGGCTTAGGCGCAGACAAAGAAGAGGGCATGAGGCTGAGGCAGCTTGGGATAGGAGCCGATTATTATTTAACTAGCGCTAACGCCGTATCTTGCGATGGGGAGCTTGTTTTTTTGAGCGCCTTTGGGCACAGGAGCGCAGGTATAGCTAATGCCAAGAATTTAATTATAGTTTGCGGAATGAATAAAATTACCAATGATCTTAATGCGGCGTTAACTCGGGCCAGGGAATATGTTGCCCCTTTAAATTGTAAGCGGCTTAATTGGGGTTCGGCTTGCCTGGATAAAGGGTCCTGCCAAAAGGATATATGTTTATCCCCCCGGTACAGGAGAATGTGCTGCCAGACCTTAATTATAGAAGCAGAAATTAATCCCGGCAGGGTTAAGTTTATCCTCTGCCAAGAAAGCTTGGGTATTTGATTATGCGCAGTCTAAAGGGTTTAGCTACTGGCATAGGAAGCCTGCCTCATCAGGACGCAGACCTCGCGCTTGATTTGATATTCAAGGACCTTCCCGGTATTCCTTTCTGGCCCCAATTGCCTCAGCGTGATTTGCGCGAGGGGATGGTGGCCCAATTTAGCGAAAATATGCCTTGTCTAAGATTTGGCGATTCAGGTGTTTATTTTGATCCCCGGGACAAGGAGGGCGAGCTTGAGAAATTCTATGAAAAGGCTATTGCCAATGATTTAGACTATTTTAAGATAAGCCGGGAATATGCTCCTGGACTTTACAGGTTTTACGAAAGGCTTAAAGGGGAGGCGTTTTCTAAGGTTGAATTAATTAAACTCCAGGTTACCGGGCCGTTTACCTTTGCCGCGGCAGTTAATGATGAAAATGGGGTAGCCCTTATGCATGATAAGGTATTTATGCAGGCGGTAATAAAGTCTTTAAATATGAAGGCGTTTTGGCAGCTTGATATGTTTAAGGAGTTCGGCAAGAAAATGGCCATGTTTATTGATGAGCCTTATCTTGGGTGTTTTGGTTCCGCCTATACTCCTTTAGATAAGGGGGGTGTAGTAAGCTCCCTGGCAGAATTCACCGACGGGCTTAAATCTGAGTCGGTTATGCTGGGGGTACATTGTTGCGGGAATACGGACTGGTCTATATTTACCGGTTCCAAAGATATTGATATAATAAGTTTTGACGCTTTTGATTACCTGGATAAGTTTGTGCTTTATGCCGATGATATCAGGTCTTTTTTAAGCAGGGGAGGGGTTATCTGCTGGGGTATTGTCCCGACTAAAGAGTTTACCGGACAGGAAGACGTAGCGCTTTTAATCCGCAGGATCCGCCAGGGGATAGATAGCCTGGTGAAGAAGGGGGTAGACGAGCGATTGCTTAAGGAGAGGCTTCTTATCTCTCCTGCCTGCGGGCTGGGGACCTTCGCAGCGCAGAAAGCTGAAAGGATATTCAGCCTTCTTAATGAAACCTCTGATTTTATCAGAAAAAACTTCTAAAAATAAATTATTTGACAAACCA
Source organism: Candidatus Omnitrophota bacterium (assembly GCA_041653055.1). GTDB lineage: Bacteria > Omnitrophota > Gorgyraeia > Gygaellales > Profunditerraquicolaceae > Sherwoodlollariibacterium. The sequence continues at coordinate 33,797 of JBAZGD010000002.1, read as the reverse complement.
CAAGAAAGGTTATATCATACTTAAGCATTTTTACTTTTAAGGGGAGATAAAAGAATTGAAAGAAATACGTATCCATGCCCGCGCAGGCCAGGGGGCAATAACTACAGCTTCATTGTTAGGATATGCCTATTTTTTAAAGGGTATGTATCCTTATGCCTTCCCCAGTTTTGGCGCTGCCCGTATGGGCGCGCCTATGAATGCCTTTGTGCGCGTTGACTCTAGCCCTGTCCGTTTAAGAAGCCAGATTTACGAGCCTAATTATTTATTAATAGTGGACCATACTATTATGAGAGGCTTTAACTGTTTCTCGGGATTGAAAGAAGACGGCGTTGCCATTATTAGCGCTAAGGAAGGCGCAATTGAAGTCCCGAAAATTAAGGCTAAACAGAAAGCCTATCTTGTGCCTGCTAATGAAATTGCCTTAAGGCATATAGGACGGCCCTTAGGTAATACCGCTATGCTGGGGGCTTTTTGTGCGGCTACAAAAGAATTGAGCCTGGAAGATTTGAATTCCGCTATTAAACACAGGTTTGATTTGAAATTACAAGAAGCAAACATTAAAGCGGCAAAGGAAGGATTTGATTATGTTCGGTCCATTGGTATGTAAGCCCGGGTCAAGCAGGAACAATAAGACCGGCCCGTGGCGCACTGAATTGCGGCCTAAGTTCCTTAAAAAAGAATGCATCGCCTGTAATATGTGTTTGATTGTCTGCCCCGAGGCTTGTATAACCGGGCAAGGCAAGAATAGTTATGATTTTGACCCTGATTTCTGCAAGGGTTGCGGTAATTGTGCCGCGGTCTGCCCTAAAAAAGATATTGAAATGGTCAAGGAAGATAGCGTATGAAAGAGTTATTAGAGGGTTCCTTAGCTGTAGCCGAAATAGTCAGGCTTTGCAAGCCGGGGGTAATTTCCGCTTACCCTATTACCCCTCAGACTCATATAGTTGAAGAATTGGCTCAGATAGTGGCAAACGGAAAGCTTAACGCCCAATTCGTTAATGTAGAGAGCGAGCATTCAGCAGCCTCGACTGTATTGGGTTCGGTTGCCTGCGGTGTCCGTAGCTATACCGCCACAAGTTCCCAGGGGCTGTTTTTGATGGCAGAGGTGCTTTACAATATCGCGGGTATGCGCCTTCCGGTAATTATGACCACTGCCGCGCGCGCAATATCCGCGCCGATTAATATCTGGAATGACCATCAGGATGTCGTTTCTTTGCGTGATTCGGGATGGATTCAATTTCATGCCGAGGATATTCAGGAGGCGGTAGATCTGCATCTTATCGCTTATAGATTAGGGGAGGATAAATCTATCATGCTTCCGGTTATGGTATGCGTGGATGGTTTTATTCTCACGCACGGATTAGAGACTGTAAATATGCCTTCCCAGGAAGAGGTGGATAAATTCCTCCCTCCCTACAAGGCCCCTTATAAATTAGACATAACAAACCCCCTGACCTTAGGGCCTTTAGTTGACCCGGAGTTTTATACAGAGGCGCGTTTTGCCCTTAACGAAACCCACAAAGAAGCCCTGGCGCTTATACCTAAGATTACCAGTGAGTTTTCTAAAGTCTTCGGGCGTAATTATAATGGTTTGATAGAAGGCTATCAGATGAAAGATGCAGAACGCGTGATTGTGGCTATGGGTTCAGTCTGCGGGACGGTCAAGGATGTGGTAGATGAGTTGAGAAAGAAGGGCAAGAAGGTAGGGCTGCTTAAAATAACATCCTTAAGGCCTTTCCCGGCAAGCCATATATACGAAGCCCTGAAGAATATACCTAAGGTTGCCGTGATTGACCGGGCGCTTTCCCTGGGTTCTTTTGCCCCGCTTGCCGCTGAAATTAAAGCGGTTTTCTTCGGCAGGCCCAAGACGCCTAAGACTATAAGCAGTTTTGTAGTAGGTTTAGGCGGGCGAGATATCACAAGGGAATCAATTAAAGAGATCTTCCGGCTTCTAACCGGTAAAGAGAAGCAGGGGGAATTCATTGACCTAAAGCCTGAACTTTTGAAGGAGAGTTATGAGTAAAACCTTATTTAATTCCGGGCATACTGCTTGCGCAGGCTGCGGGCAATCTATGGCAGCGCGTTTGGTTATTGATGCCGCAGGAACGAATACCATAATAGCTAATAACACCGGTTGCCTTGAGGTTTTCTCCACAAAATACCCCGAGACAAGCTGGGGGGTGCCTTTTATTCATTCCCTTTTCGAGAATGCTGCCGCGGTCGCATCAGGGGTTGAATCCGCGGTTAAGTATTTAGGCAAGGGGGATGAGATTAATATTATTGCCCAGGCGGGGGATGGCGGGACTGCGGATATAGGCCTTCAGGCTTTATCCGGCATGCTGGAACGCGGCCATAATATCCTATATGTTTGCTATGATAACGAGGCTTATATGAATACCGGCGTACAGCGTAGCGGCCTGACGCCATTTGATACTAATACCACTACTAGTCCTGTAGGGAGCGCCTCTTCCGGGAACTTGAGGCCTAAGAAACCTGTGCCTGAGATTGTCAATGCCCACGGGATCCCTTACGTGGCTACTGCCTCGGCAGGATTCCCTCAGGATTTACAGAGGAAGGTTAAGAAGGCTATCTCTATAAAAGGGCCAAAATATATTCAGGTGCATGTTCCCTGCCCTTTGGGCTGGAGGCATGAAAGCAACCGTACTATTGATGTAGCAAAGCTCGCGGTTGATACCGGGCTTTATCCCTTGATTGAATATGAAAACGGTATAATCTCTGCCCGTCGCCAGATTACTCCTAAACCTGTTGAGGAGTACTTGAAGGCCCAGGGCAGGTTTAAGCATCTGCTTAAAAATCCCGAAGAGATTAAGAAAATTCAGGATATAGCAGATAATAATATCAAGAAGTACGGGTTGAAACTAGCAGCTTCTTAATGCCAAGGAGGTAAATATGGGTAAACAGGCAAGGGCAATAACAGAGATGAGCTTAAAAGAGCTGGTTAAAGATTTAAATAAGGCCTATGCGGATGAATGGTTGGCTTATTATCTTTATTGGTATATGGCCCAGACAGTTTCCGGGAAGAATTACCATGGGGTAAAGAGCGCTTTGGAAAAGTTAGCAAAGGATGAGCTGGAGCATGCAGGCGAATTGGCGGATTTAATTAGCAAATTGGGAGATGCCCCCATAGCTAACCCTATGGATTTGGAGAAAAATGCTAATGCCCCCTACCTGCTTCCTCCGAAGAACACCGCGGATATCAATCGTATCATTCGTATTGTTTCCGAGGCAGAAGCAGAGGCAATAGAGGTTTATAATAAGTTGGCTAAAAAGACTTTTGGTAAAGAGCATGTTATCTACCAGGTAATTACCCATATTCTGTCGGAAGAAATTGACCACGAAGAGATGTTTGAGAATCTTTTAGAAAGATAGGAGAGGATATGAGTAAAGTAAGCGTTGATGCTTCAACTTGCGTAGGTTGCGGTTTATGCGAGCAGGCATGCCCTGAAGTATTTGAGATCCAGGGGGATGGAATCGCGCATGTAAAAACTCAGGTCTGCACAAGCTGTAATCTGCAGGAAGTTGCGGATTCCTGCCCGGTTAACTCAATAAAAATAAGCTAAGCCTTATATTAAGGCAGGGTTTATTTTTATTGCCGGCTTATTTTTTTGTCCAGCTCAATCAGGAATTCGTTAAATTTCTCTTGTCTTTTTTGGTTAAGCAGGGTTTCCTTGATAACAGTTTTCTTTTCATTATATTCCTTTTCATCGATCTCCGTAGCAGCCTTTAGCTTAATTACATAAAAACCGGAAGGAAGCCGTATAATTGCGCCAGGTTTATCTGCCTTTAAGTCCCGCGCTGCATTCCAGAATATATCTGAAGCGCCGATCCCCTCGATTTTATCCGTAAATTTAAAAAATCCGCTTGTCCTTACTTTTAACCCGCATTTTCTTGCTGCCTGTTTGAATTCCCGCGATTTCAGTTCTTGGGCGAATTGGTTGATTTTTTCTTCCGCTTTCTTTAAGGCCTCAGCGTTAATAAAAGCTTCTTTGATTTTGTCTTTGGGCAGCTTTGGATTCTTGCTGAAATAATCCTTGAGTTCTTTTTCTTTGGGCCTGATTTTCTTTGCGAAATCAGCCGGAAGGCTTGAAACATAATAAACGCTAAATTCCTGATTTCCCCTCTCATAGCTATCCCTTATCTTTTGCTCATCTATAGTGACATTTTCGGTTATCTTTCGGTATAGTTTCAAAATTGCGATATTCTGGCGGGTCTGTTCTTCAAAGGCGCGAGGCTGGGTGCGAAAGGTGTACCTTAAAAGATCATTGTAAAGCCGGTTATCAAACTTGCCATTACGCAGGAAGAAAGGGAGTTCTTCAATTCTTTCCACCACCTCTCTGTCAGAGACCTCAATTTTCATTTTCCTGGTTTCCTGGGTTAAGGCTAACCTCTGCCAGGCCTGGGATTCTAGGCCGGTATCATTGATGACTTGCCTGAAGTTTTCTCCATATTGCATGAGCAGAGTGTTTTTGACAGCCGAAATTGATTCAATAAGCTCCTGGATGGTTATCTTTTTGCCCGAGATCTCTCCGGCGTATTTCTTCTCGTTCTTGCCCCCAATTGCCCCGCCCAGCCCCCAGAAAATAAAAGCAGGCATTATGATTAGGCCCAGCCCGATCCATATTTTCTTGGCAGTTTTCTTATTGCGTAATATCTTAAGCATAGTAAGGCCTCCCAGGTTAACCAGCGATTATATCATTTAGCCATCATTATAAGCCAATATTTTTCCATTTCAACTATAAAATAAACCGGATAAACTTTCTCTTTACAAAATAATACTGTCTAGTTATAATAATTACCCGTGTTAGAAAAACCGTTAAAATTAAGAAAGGGCTGGATTATTAATCCGGCGACAAGGGTTAAGAAAAGTAAAAAGGTTTATTCCCGCCAAAAAGCTAAACTGGGATTAAAAAGGATATTAAATGGAAAAGAATAGGGTATTAAAACTGGGTTTACCTAAGGGTAGTTTGCAGGAGGCGACTTTCAGGATGTTCAAGAAGGCGGGGTTTAATGTTTCTTTGCCTTCGCAACGCTCGTATTTTCCTTCTATAAACGACATTGAGATCAGGCCTGTTTTATTGCGTGCCCAGGAGATGGCCCGTTACGTGCAGGATGGCGCGCTTGACTGCGGGATTACCGGAGAGGACTGGATCCTGGAGAACAAGGCGGATATTACAAGGATCACGGATTTAAGTTATGCAAAACAGAGCTTGAGTAAAGTGCGCTGGGTATTGGCGGTTCCTTTTGACAGCGGTATTAAATCTATCAAGCAACTGCAGGGCAAACGCATTGCCACCGAGCTGGTCAATGTGACAAAAGAATACTTTAGAAAGAATAAAGTAAAGGTTGATGTGGAGTTTAGCTGGGGGGCAACGGAAGTCAAGGTGAGCTCCGGATTAGTTGATGCTATTGTTGAGCTGACTGAAACCGGCAGCTCTTTAAGGGCAAATAAGCTGGTTGAAATTGCAACGCTTTGCGAATCGACCACTCAGCTTATCGCCAATAAGGTTTCTTATAAAAACAGCTGGAAAAGGTCAAAGATGGAAGAGGTAGCCCTTCTTTTAAAAGGGGCGATTGCCGCAGAAGAAAAGGTGGGCCTTAAGATGAATGTCAGGAAGGAAAACTTAAAAAAGGTTATTTCCAGCCTTCCGGCGTTAAAGAGGCCTACTATCTCCGGGCTTTCCCAGGATGGCTGGTTTGCCATAGAGACTATTATTGACGAAAAGGTTGTCCGTTCCATAATCCCCGGATTGAAAAAGGCAGGTGCCGAAGGGATTATAGAGTATCCGTTGAACAAAGTTATATATTAGTTGTCAGTTGTCAGTTGTCAGATAAAGATCTGGGAACCGATAGCTGAAAACTGCGAGCGACGAAAGGACCAAGCAATGCCTTGCGGCAAGAAAAGAAAGAAGCAGAAGATTAAGACGCATAAAAGAAAGAAAATGCGCCGTAAGCTTCGCCATCTGAAGAAGAGAGCCTGGGGTTAGAAAATAGTGGCTAAGAGGTTTTCTTGGTTTATCCCGGCCCTGTTTTTTATTGTGCTAGGCTTAGGAAATACCTCACTGGCTTCGAATAGAAAAGATTCCTTGCCCTTAAGCCATTATATAATGGCCCTTTATTACGACGGTAAGGGACAATGGGACCTGGCTATTAAAGAGTATGAACAGGCCTTAAAGCTAGACTGGGACAATTACCTTACGCATTTTAATTTAGCGTTAATCCGGGTAAGAAAAAACGATATTGAAAGGGCAAGGGATTCGTTAAGCCAGGCGGTTAAGATTAATCCCGAAGCTTCAGAGCCGCATGCTTTATTGGCCGTATTGAATTTGGCAGAAGGCAAGTTTGATCTTGCGGCGAATGAATACGAGTTAGCGCTTAAGGGTGCCGTAAGGCTTAATCCTAAAGATGTAGAGATATACAAAGTCTTAGCGGGTTTGTATATCAGGCAGGGGAATATAGAGGAAGCGAAAGATACCTACCGCATTATATCGGAACTTGCGCCTAATGATCCCGAGGTACATTTTTATCTGGGAGTAGTTTACGCCGAACTTAAGGAGAGTGCCTCTTTAGAGGAAGCACTCAAAAAGGCGATATCCTTAAAACCTGATTATGCTCAGGCGCTGAACTTTTTAGGTTACACTTACGTAGAGGATAACAGGAACCTTAAGGAGGCAGAGGGGTTAATCAGAAAGGCTCTTGCGGTTGACCCGGATAACGGCGCTTATTTAGACAGCCTGGGCTGGCTCTTCTACAAGAAGGGCAGGATTAAGGAAGCAAGGGAAATCTTAATCAGGGCGGCATCTTTAATGCCTGATGAGGTTATATTCGATCATTTGGGGGATGTATACTTTAAGATGAAGGACGCGGAAAATGCCAGGATTAACTGGCAGGAATCTTTAAGGCTTAACCCCGGCCAGGAAAAGGTTGAGGAAAAGCTGAAAGGCCTTAAGAAATGAAATATACTAAGGATAATCTCAGGGATTTAGAGGCCAAGGCAAAGAATATAAGGCGGCTAATTATACAGATGATTACTAAGGCAGGCTCAGGCCATCCGGGAGGGAGCCTTTCTTCGGCGGATTTAATTACTGCTTTATTCTTTTCTGTGTTAAGGCATGACCCCAAGAATCCAAAATGGCCCGACCGGGATAGGTTTCATATGTCAAAAGGGCATTGTTGTCCTTTATGGTATGCCCTTTTATCAGCCACGGGGTACTTTCCCGAGAACAAGCTTTTTACCTTAAGGCAGCTGGGTTCCTTGCTGCAGGGGCATCCTGACCGTCGTACGCCCGGGATAGAGTCAGCCTCCGGATCGCTGGGGCAGGGGTTATCGGTTGCCTTGGGTATTAGTTTAGCTGCCAGAATTGATAAGAAGGATTATAGGGTTTACGTGCTTATGGGGGATGGTGAGATACAGGAGGGGAATATCTGGGAAGCAGCCATGGCGAGCGCGCATTATAAATGCGATAATCTTTGCGCAATATTGGATTACAACGGTTTCCAGATTGACGGTAAAACATGCAATATCATGAGCCTGGAGCCGATAGTGGATAAATGGCGTTCTTTCGGGTGGCACACCATAGAGATAAACGGGCATAATATGGAAGAAATATTGTCAGCCTATGAAGAAGCCGGGGCAGTCAAGGGCAAGCCGTCTATAATTATTGCGCATACAATTAAGGGCAAGGGCGTTTCTTTCATGGAGAATATCTGCGATTTTCACGGGCGTGCCCCTACCCAGGAAGAATCTCAGCAAGCCTTAAAGGAACTGGCTTAATATGGCAGAGCAATTATTTCAGAGGGATGTTTACGGGCAGGCCCTGGTTGAGTTGGGCAGGGATAACAGGGATATTGTAGTCCTGGATGCCGATTTATCCAGTTCTACCCGTACTAACCTATTCGCTAAGGAATTTCCCGGCAGGTTTTTCAATTTCGGCGTTGCCGAACAGAATATGATGGCAGCTGCCGCGGGGCTTGCCTCCTGCGGCAAGACTGTTTTTCTTTCCACCTTTGCCATATTCGCCTCCGGTCGTGCGTGGGATCAGGTACGTAATTCCATCTGTTATAATAATTTTAACGTGAAGATCGTGGCTACTCACGCCGGAATAAGCGTAGGCCCGGACGGGGCAAGCCATCAGGCCCTGGAAGATCTTGCGCTTATGCGGGTTATTCCTAATATGAATATTATTGTTCCCTGCGATGGGCCGCAGACCGCAGATGCTATAAGGGTTGCCGCCAATGTTAAGGGTCCTTTTTATATCAGGCTTGGCAGGCCTAAGGTCCCTACATTAACAAGCAAAAGTGTATTTGAATTTGGCAAGGCCCAGGTTTTAACCGAGGGCAATGATTTAACAATTATTGCTTGCGGCATAATGGTTAATCAGGCCATGCTGGCGGTAGAAAATCTAGCCAAAAAAGGAATCAATGTCCGTCTTATAAACCTGCACACCTTAAGGCCTATTGATACTGAAACGATTATCAATGCTGCTTCTCAAACCCGCGGCATCATAGTTTGTGAAGAGCACACTATAATCGGAGGGCTTGCTTCAAGTATTGATGAGGTGGTCTCCGGAAACCATCCTACTAAGGTTATACGCATGGGGATAAGGAACAGATTCGGCCAATCAGGGGATCCTTCAGAGCTTCTAAAAGAATATAATCTTACAAGCCTAGATATAGAGAAGTCCGCTCAAGAATTGCTTCGCTAAACCAGAAAAATTGAACCTTAAATCCTTCGCCAAAGTAAATCTTTACCTTCAGGTTATCAATAAGCGTTTGGATAGCTACCATAGCGTAAGGACGGTCTTTGAGAGAATCAGCCTTTTTGACTCAATAACCTTAAAAAAACGCAAAGACAATGAGATCAGGGTCAGCTCTGATGATAGGAGCCTGCCTGCGGGTAAGGGCAATCTTTGTTTTAAGGCGGCTAAGCTATTGAGGGATCAATTTTACCCCTCAAGAGGCCTGGATATAAAAATAATAAAACGTATTCCTGTGGGTGCAGGCTTGGGAGGGGGTTCTTCTAACGCCGCTGTTGTTTTATTGGGTTTAAATAAATTATGGGGGCTGAAGCTTTCTAAGAAGAGATTAGCAAAGTTTGCCGTTAAAATAGGAAGCGATGTCCCTTTCTTTATTTATGAGAAGCCTTTTGCTTATGGTTTCGGCAGAGGAGAGAAAATAGAGCCGATAAAGGGCCTTAATAAGGCCAGGCTTTGGCATCTGCTTATTGTGCCTAAAATACATGTTTCCACGCCTTTAATATACGATAAATGGGATAGTTTTACGGTGTTGACAAAGCCATCTTGCAATGTTAAAATATTAACTTCAGCATTGTCTAAAAATGAGGCTCTTCCTGCTTTTAATTTATTCTTTAATAGCCTGGAGCAGGTAACAATAAAATTATATCCGCAAGTAAAACACGCTGAGGATTTGCTTTTAAGTTTAGGGTTAAACCATGTGCTTATGTCCGGGAGCGGCCCGGCAGTTTTCGGAATTGTTCCTTCACGCAAAAAGGCCCTTAAGCTGGCCGAGGCCCTAAGGAGGAAATATAAAACTTGGCGTTTTTTTGCGGTAAGTACGGCTTAATTAGCGGGGCCTATTCCGGATAAGGGGGTAACTTATGGAGATTACCGAGGTTAGGATTGCCCTTAAAGATTCGCCCGATAAAAAACTTCAAGCTTACGCAACGGTAACATTTGACAATTCTTTTGTGGTAAGGAATATAAAGGTTATTGAAGGAACCAGCGGGCTTTTTATCGCTATGCCTTCAAGAAGGGTCAAGCAGCCTTGCCCTAAGTGTGGTTTTAAGAACGAACTTCGCAGCAAGTATTGTAATCAGTGCGCAGGCTCTTTATCTGAAAGCTCAAAGGTTAACACTATCGGGGAGGCAGGTTCTTCTCAGTCAGAGCATAAGGATATCGCTCATCCTGTAACTCAAAGTTTCAGGGAGTATCTGCAGAAAAGAGTTCTTGACGCGTATGAGCTGGAGAAAACAAAAGGCATGAGTATATGATTCTTAAGTAAGGTTGGCAAATAAAATCGAAGTGCGTAAATTTATTGAAGAAATGGATTTTGTGAGGCCATTTCCCTCCTTGGCGAATTAATAAAAGTAGAAATTGGGATGTCGTCCAATGGTAGGACACGAGAATTTGGGTCTCGCTATTGTGGTTCGAATCCACACGTCCCAACCAACTTGAGGAAGTCCTTGTAAATAAACTATTTGCGAGGGTTTCCCTTTTAGGGTAGTATATAAATTACGAATGCCTTTAGAATCAGGATTGGTTGTGCGTAGGGATTGCGGGAGTGGTCAAAGATACATAGAACCAATCTTTTGTTAGTTTTTCTGATTATTTTGAGTAAAGCCAAGTTTTAAAATCGTACATAAAGGGTAACCAATAAAAAATGGATAAAAAATTAGCAATCATAATTCTGGCAGCGGGCAAGGGGGTAAGGATGAAATCCTCTATCCCCAAGGTGATGCATAAGGTCTGCGGCCGGCCTATGTTAGGCTATGTGGTGGATTTAGCGTTTTCCTTGAATCCTAAGCGTATAGTTGCCGTATTAGGCCACAAGCATCAGCTGGTCAGAGAAGAAGTCCCTGCCGGGGTCAAGGTTGCCCTCCAAAAGAGGCTCGCCGGGACTGCGGATGCGGTTAAGGTGTCCCTGAAAGAGCTGAAAGGGTTTAATGGCGCGGTAGTGATTCTTTATGGTGATGTCCCTTTATTGAAGAAGGAGACGGTTAAGGGCCTTATTAAACGCCATCTTGAAAATAATGCCGATGTAACTTGTCTGACCGCGGATTTGAAAAAACCCAAAGGTTACGGAAGGGTCTTACGCGATAAATATTCGTCTGTTTGCGGGATAGTAGAAGAAAAAGAAGCGGATGATTTTGATAAGGATATTAAAGAGATCAATACCGGGATTATGTGTTTTAATAAGAAGAGCCTGGAGGCGGCATTGGGCAAGGTCAGGGCGGATAACAAAAAGAAAGAGTATTACCTTACCGATGTCATTAAGATACTTTATTCCCGGGGCGGGCTTATTGAAGGGGTGAAGATCGAAGATGTAAACGAGGCTATGGGGATAAACTCGAGAGTAGAGTTAGCTAAGGCAAATCTTTTAATGCAGTCAAAGATAAACGAAGATTTTATGCTTAAGGGTGTTTCCATAATCGACCCGGGTTCTACCTTCATAAATTACGGGGCCAGGATAGGCCGGGATTCGGTTATTTATCCCTTTACAGTTATTGAAAGTGATGTTAAAATCGGAAAACGTTGTTCTGTGGGCCCCTTCGCGCGCTTAAGGGATGGGGCGCGTATACTTGACGATGTAACCCTCGGTAATTTCCTGGAGATTACCCGCGCTAAAATCGGTAAAAATACCTTTGCCAAGCATTTTTGTTATATAGCAGACAGCAGGGTGGGAAATTCCGTTAATATCGGCGCAGGTACGGTTACTGCAAATTTCGACGGCCTAAATAAGCATAATACAGTTATAAAAGATAAGGTTTTTATCGGTTCCGATACAGTTATGGTTGCTCCGGTTAAAGTAGGCAAAGGATCAAAAACCGGCGCAGGCGCGGTAGTGATAAGGGACATACCAGAGGGCAAGACTGCGGTAGGGGTCCCGGCGAGGATTTTAAAAAAGAAGGGATAGATATGGATAAATTGGCGATATTCAGCGGCAATGCACATCAGCGTCTGGCAGAGGATATCTGTAAATGCCTTAAGACAAAGCTCTCTGATGCTCTGGTTACAAGGTTCAGCGAAGGGGAGGTAAGGGTTAAGATTAATGATAACGTCCGCGGCAAAGATGTATTTATAGTCCAGCCTACTTGCCCCCCGGCGAACGAAAACCTGATGGAGCTTTTGATTATGATGGACGCCTTAAGGAGGGCTTCCTCCGCGCGCATTACCGCAGTGGTCCCTTATTTTGGATATGCCCGCCAGGACAGGAAAGATCAGCCCCGTGTGCCTATAACCGCGAAATTGGTGGCCAACCTTTTGACTGTTGCCGGGGCTAACAGGGTATTAACCATGGACTTGCATGCAGGGCAGATCCAGGGTTTCTTCGATATACCGGTAGATCATCTTTTCTCTGTGGGGGTATTTACGGATTATTTTAAAGGCCTTGATATAAAAAATTCGGTGGCTGTCTCTCCTGATGTAGGCGGCATTAAAACCGCCCGTGCTTATGCCAAGAGGTTAGGTGTCCCTTTAGCCATTATCGATAAGAGGCGTGAGTCTCCGGAGAAGACTGAGGCGATGCATATTTTAGGTACCGTTGAAGGCAAGAATGCGATTATGGTAGATGATCTGGTGGCTACCGGCAGCTCTCTCTTTGAAGGGGTAGAGGCGTTAAAGAAGGCGGGGGCTAAGAATATTTACGCCGCTATATCCCACGGAGTTTTATCGGGTGACGCTATTGAGCGTTTGGAAAATTGCAAACACTTAAAAGAACTGGTTATTACGGATAGCATCCCTTTATCTCAGAGTAAAGAGCATCCGCGGATAAAGGTTCTTACTATAGCCAGCCTTCTGGCGGAGGCGATCAAGAGGATACATAATGAAGAATCAATAAGCTGTTTATTTGATGCTTCGACGGCTCCGGAAAATTATTCTAAAGATAGGGCGCCTGCTCAGCATCAACCCTGAGCAAATAATAATTTAATCTGAGAGAAGCCGAAGGGTTGATTAACATTAAAGAAATGGAGTTAAAGTTATGGATGAATTATTTCTGGACGCGCAGGTAAGGGAAGAGATAGGAAGAGGCAAGACTAAGGGTTTAAGGGATCAGGGTTTTGTCCCGGCGGTGCTTTATTCTGAAGGTAAGGATGCCCTGGCGCTTAAGTTGTCGCACCGTCAATTGGTGCAGTTGGTCCATCAGCACAGGATCGAAGGCGTTGTAATTAATGTCCATATAAAGGACGATAAAAAGCAGAAATCCCGGCCCTGCATTATAAGGGAGATTCAGCATGATCCTGTCCACGGAGATATTGTGCATGTAGATTTTAACCAGATTTCTCTAACCAAGAAGATTAAGGTTAATGTCCCCGTTGTAACTAAGGGTGAGCCTGTTGGCGTTAAGCTAGAAGGGGGTTCCTTAGAGCATGTGCTTTGGGAGATAGAGGTGGAGTGTTTGCCTACCAATATCCCGCAGGATATAGAGATAGATGTCTCTGCCCTTAAGTTAGGAGGCTCAATACATATTAAAGATATATCTCTACCCCCGGGAGCTGAAATATTGAATGACCCGGAGGCAATTATTCTTTCTGTCGCCGCTCCGATGAAGGAAGAAGCTTTGGCTGAGCCTTTAGAAGGAGAGGGTTCCCAGGAGCCTGAGGTAATCAAAGAGAAGAAAGAGGTTGCTGCTGAGGGCGGAGAATCCGAAGAAAAAGAGAATAAAGAGAAGAAGTGAAGCTTATTGTAGGGTTAGGCAATCCGGGCTTACAGTATGCCGGCTCAAGACATAATATTGGTTTTGAGGTTGTCAAGCATCTTGCTAAAACACAGAAGGTAGCGCTGAAGAAAGAAAAAGGTATCAGGGCGTTATCAGCCAAAGCAAGGCTTGATTCTTTAGATGTAATTTTATCCCTGCCGCTTACTTTTATGAATTTATCCGGCGAAGCGGTCAGGCTTTTGCTTAAAAGGCACAAGGTAGAAGCCTCCGGTCTTTTGGTAATTTATGACGATTTAGACCTGGAGTTTGGGAGGGTTAAAATCCGTTCATCCGGGGTTTCCGCGGGGCATAGAGGCGTTGAATCTATAATAGGGGCCCTCAAGGGGAATGATTTTAACCGCGTACGCCTAGGAATAGGCAGGCCGGCGGATAAAGATGCCAGAGATTTTGTTCTGTCACGTTTTAATCGCAGGGAAAGAGCCGATCTTCCGGGGATTATTGATAGGGCGGCCCGATGTTGTAAGGAGTGGGCAGAAAAAGGCGTTGATTGCGCCATGAACAGTTTTAACCGTAAGGATATATAAAAGGAGCGTAAGGCATGAATAAGTATGAAGCAATGTTTATTGTTAAGCCCGATTTATCTGAAGAAGAGAAAAATACCCTTTTTCAGCAGCTCAATGATGTTGTTACAAAGCACAACGGGATTGTTAGCCAGGGCGCTATATGGTCAGAGAAGAGAAAGCTTTATTTTCCGATCAAGAAATATATGGAAGGTGTTTATTACCTTTTGAACTTTTCTCTTGATCCGCTTGTAATAAAGGATATTAGGCATGCGTATAAGCTTAATGAAGGTATCTTGAGGGTCCTTATTTCAAAACTAGAATAACCAGATAGGAGATTTTATGGCAAGCTATAATAAAGTTTTATTGATGGGTAATTTAACCAAGGACCCGGAGCTTCGTTATACTCCTTCGGGTGCGGCAGTAGCGAATTTAAGGCTTGCGGTTAACCGCAGGTATAAGGATAAAAACCAAGAGCTGAAGGAAGAGGTTTGTTTTATAACCGCCGTAGTATGGAACAAGCAGGCGGAGACTTGCAATCAGTACCTGCATAAGGGAAGCAGCGTTTTTATTGAGGGAAGGCTGCAGTCTCGTTCCTGGGAGGACAATACGGGGGCTAAGCGTAATGTTATAGAGGTTAGGGCAGAGAGGGTACAGTTTCTAGGCGCCCCCGGACAGGGAAAAACACAGGCTGCGCCGGTAGAGGCGATAGAGGAAGTATCAGGTGAGCCGTCAACAGAATCAACATGGTTAGGTGAAAGCGAGGTTGGTACAAATGAAAGTTAAAGCAAAGGTAAAGGCATTCTCTAAGGGTAAATTAGGAGAGAAAAAACGCTCCGCGCATATAGTGGTCAGGAAGAAATTTTGCCGTTTATGCGTGGATAAAGTAAAATCACTGGATTATAAGGACGGCAAGAGGCTAGAGGCATTTATTACCGAGAGAGGCAAGATTGTCTCCCGGCGTTATTCGGGCAACTGCGCTAAGCACCAGAGGCTTATCGCTGAGGCAATAACCAAATCCAGATTCGTTTCTTTGTTACCCTATACGCGTTAAAAGCGCTTAAGAGAGGATAAGATGAAAGTCATACTTACTAAAGACGTAGAAAAAATTGGCAAGGCTGGAGCCTTGATGAAAGTAAAAGACGGGTTTGCCCGTAATTTTCTTTTACCCAAAGGCTACGCGATAGAGGCAAATGCCGGGAATTTAAAGAGGCTAAAGCAGGATCAGGAGAAGATGGCCTTGGTGATTGAGAAGGAAAAGGGATTAGCTGAAGAATTAAAGTCGCGTTTAGATAAATTTTCGCTTAATATCCCGGTGCTTGTGCAGGAAGACGGCAGCCTTTACGGAAGCATTTCAGAGGTTGATATCTGCGCTGCCTTAAAGAGCGAAGGTATTGAGGTTGAGAAAGCCTGTGTTATCATGGAGGAGCCTATTAAGGCCTTGGGTATTTATGAAGTCCCGCTTAAACTTCATCCGGAAGTAAACTTAAAATTGAAAGTTTGGGTCGTTAAAAAATAAGATGCCCGGCAATCAGCAGATAGAAAAAATTACCCCCCAGAACCTTGATGCCGAAATGGCGGTATTAGGCTCTATGCTCCTTGATGAAGAGGCAATTGCTACGGCAGTTGAAAAGCTGGATAGGAATTTCTTTTACAAGGATTCCCACCAAAGGATATTTCAGGTTATTTCAGATTTATATAGCGCCAATAAGGCAGTAGACCTTATTACCCTGACTGATGCCTTAAAGAGGGAAGGTATAATTGATGCCGTGGGCGGGGCAAGCTATCTTACGGCCTTAGCTAATTCTGTCCCCAGTTCCGCTAATATCGGGCACTACGTCCATATCGTAAAAGAAAAGAGTATTTTAAGGACCCTGATTAATAATGCCACCAAGATTATTTCGCTTTGTTACGAGAGTGAAGGCAATATTGACGAAGTAGTTGATAACGCGGAAAGGTTCATTTTTGAGGTAAGGGAGAGGAAGGCCCAGGGTTCTTACCTGCATATTAAGGAGATTGTTTCAGATAGTATCGAAACCATTGATTCCTTATATCGCAAGAAAGCCCATGTTACCGGAATACCTACCGGATATATAGATTTTGATATTAAGACAGCAGGGCTTCAGGAATCGGATTTAATCGTTGTTGCCGGAAGGCCTTCCATGGGGAAGAGCGCTTTTGCCTTAGGTATGATTGAGCATGCGGGAATTGTGGAAAAGATTCCTACTGCTGTTTTTAGCCTGGAGATGTCTAAGGAGCAGCTTGCCCAAAGGATGCTTTGTTCGCATGCGCGCGTTGATGCCCAGAAAGTGCGCACAGGCTACCTCGCTACATCTGATTGGCCTAAGCTTACTGCCGCGGCAGGTAAATTATCAGAGGCGCCGATATTCATAGACGATACGCCCGGTATTTCAGTTATGGAACTGCGGGCAAAGGCCCGCAGGCTCAAGGCGCAGCAGGATATTAAATTTATTGTCTTGGATTATATGCAGCTTATGAGGGGTTCAAGCGCGGTAGAGAGCAGGCAGCAGGAGATATCGGAGATTTCCCGGTCGCTTAAAGCGTTGGCCAGGGAATTAAGGGTGCCTATTGTAGCTATCAGCCAGTTGTCCCGTGCGGTAGAGTCCAGGACTGACCACCGCCCTCAATTGTCTGACCTGAGGGAATCCGGGGCTATTGAGCAGGATGCGGATGTCGTCGTTCTTATCCTTAGGGAAGAATATTATAACCCTACTTCAGATAACCAGGGTGTAGCTGAAGTAATTATTGCAAAGCAGAGAAATGGCCCGGTAGGCTCCTTAAGGCTGGCTTTTATCAAGGAGTATACCCGTTTTGAAAATATTGCCAGAATGGAATAAGTTATTGCGCCAAGGCGGCAATTCTTATATAATAATGAAAATGCGTAAAACACTCTTCTTAATCTTATCCTTTCTTTTTGTCTTCTGGGCCGCCTCATTCTCTTTTGCGGAGAAAGAAGCGGAGATTTCCAAAGAAGGCAAGCCGGTCAACGCAATAGAAATAACGGGAAATAAGGCCATATCTACTAATACTATCGTTTCCAAGATGAAGACCCGCATTGGAAGCCCCTATCAGGAAAATGTCATCAGCGATGACTTAAAGAGGCTTTATCTTTTAAATTTCTTTAGCGACATTAAAATAGACAGCCATTTATATAAAGAGGGGGTAAAGGTTATCGTTGCGGTAGTTGAGAGGCCGATTATTGAAAAGATCACCTTTTCCGGGATTAACCGTATTACAATAAAGGATGAAAAGTTAAAATCCCAGTTAAAATCCAGAGAAGGCCAGTATCTGGATTACCCAAGCCTTGCCGAAGACCTGCGCATTTTTCAAAAGATGTATGAAAAGATAGGTTACAACGGGGCAAAGATTGATTATAAATTGGATATCGACGAAGCTACCAATAAGGCTAAAATTAATTTTAATGTCGTAGAAGGCGGCAGGGTCCGTATCAAGGATATCGTTATTAAGGGGAACAACAATTTTAAGGATGGGCGCATATTAAAACTTTTAAAGACTAAAAGGGCGTGGTTTTTCAACGCCGGGGTCCTGAAGGATGAGGTCCTTACCGAGGATATTGAGCGCATAAAGGCGTTTTACCGCAGGGAGGGTTATATTGATGTTGCGGTTGCCTTTGAGGTGGTGCCCGATGAGAAAAAACCTTTTTTGCTTTTTATTAACATAGATATAACGGAAGGAAATAAGTATTTAGTCGGTGATGTGGCCGTAAAGGGGAATAAGGATATAACCGAGAAAGAGATCCTTATGCGCCTTAAGGAATGCGTTACCGGAAAGACCTTCAGCGAAGAGGCGATGCGCTACGATGTTTCTTATGTGCAGGGGCTTTATTTTGACCGCGGGTATATTTCCGCTTCTGTGCAAGAAACGGTTTCTTTAAATCCCCAGACAAGCCGGGTTGATATAGTTTATAATATAGTTGAAAATAATATTACCTATGTCGATAGGGTCAGGGTGAGGGGAAATATTAAGACTAAAGATATTGTAATACGCAGAGAGATGCGTTTGCGCCCGGGCGATAGGTTTGACGGGGAAAAATTAAGGCGCAGCAAGGAGAGGCTTAATAACCTGGGTTATTTTGAAGAGGTTAGTTACGATACCGAAGATACAGACCTGCCCGATAAAAAGAATTTGATTGTTGATGTCAAGGAGTCCAAGACAGGCTCTTTTAGTTTCGGCGGCGGATATAGTACCGTAGATGATTTTGTAGGGTTTGTAGAGGTGGAGCAAAAGAACTTTGACTGGAAGAATTGGCCTTATTTCACCGGGGCAGGCCAAAACCTGAAACTGCGCGCTACAATCGGAACCATAAGCAGCGGTTTTGATTTAAGCTTCACCGAGCCGTGGCTTTTTGACTATCCGGTATCATTCGGATTTGATGCCTACAGGCGTACCCATGAAAGGGATAGCGATGTGGGGTATGGTTATGATGAAGAGGTAACCGGAGGCGCGCTGCGTTTAGGCAAGGAGTTGTCCGAATATTTAAGGGGCGACCTTGTATACAGGCTCGACTCAATAGATATAAGCAACATTTCTTCAGGGGCTACTTATTTAGAGGAAGAGAAGGGGTCTAATGTTATAAGCAGTATTACCCCCAGCTTTACCTTTGATAGCAGGGATAATATTTTTGATACGCATAAGGGTGATTTTCTCTCTGGTTCTTTAGAGTTTGCCGGAGGGCCCTTGGGAGGGGATAAGGACTACTGGAAATTCTTTGGCCGGGCAAGCCATTATATTCCGTTACCGCGCAATTCTACCTTAGAGCTTCGCGGCAGGATCGGGTTGGCAGACCCTTATGGCGATTCAAGCAAGATACCGATATACGAAAGGTTTTTTGCCGGAGGAGCTTATACTGTCAGAGGTTATGAAGAAAGAAAAATCGGCCCGTACGACCCCACGACTAAAGACCCTCTCGGCGGTAATGCCATGTTTATCGGAAATATCGAATATGTCTATCCTCTTTTCGGATTTCTCAAGGTGGCTGCGTTTTATGACGTAGGAAATGTTTGGGAGAAGATAGGCGATATTGGTTCTTCCCGCAATACGGCAAATAACACCGGAAAGCTTAAGTCAAGTTTTGGCCTGGGTTTTAGGATTAAGACGCCTATCGGCCCTATTATGCTTGATTACGGCATACCTATGGATAAGGCGCCGGGAGAAGATAGTAAATCCAGCGGCAGGTTCCACTTTAGCGTAAGTAACAGCTTCTAAAGTATATAACAAGTATATAAAAGGAGGATACAAAATGAGGAAGTTAGTTTTGGTTTTAGCAGCGGCATTGTTGGGGATGTTTATCGTAACCAATTCGGTGTATGCCCAGGATAAGCTTGCTTATATTGATTTAAGCCGGTCCTTCAGTGAGTATAATAAAACAAAAGATTACGATAAGAAATTAACTGATCAAGAAAACAGTTATGTTAGCGAAAGAGACAAGAAGGTCGGAGAATTTAATGCATTAAAGGATAAATTTGCGCTTTTAAGCGATAAAGAAAAAGAGGCCAAGAAGGGCGAGCTTGAATCAAAGGCAAAGGTACTTAAGGATTTTGTGACCCAGAAGGAAGAAGATTTGCGTAAGCAACAAGAGGAGAAGATGAAGGAGATCCTTAAGGATATACAGGATGCCGTTAAATCATATTCCGAGAAATCCGGGATCACCTTTGTATTTAACGACCGTGTTTTAGTCTATCAGACTAAGAGTATGGATATTACGGATGACATTATCGCGATATTAAACAAAAAGAGGTAGTCTTCGGAATATAATGCGTAAGACCTTAAAAGAAATTGCTTTGCTTATTAAGGGTGAGGTTGTAGGCGATGATAGTATTGTTATAACCGGCGCAAACGGCATAAAAGAGTCAGAGGCCGGGGATATTACCTTTTTATCTAATCCTAAATATTATCCGTTGCTTGATTCAACTGCTGCCTCCGCGGTCATAACATCCAGGGATAAATTAGAAACCAGTAAGGCAGTTATCCGCACTGACAATCCCTCGCTTGCCTTTGCCAAGATAGTTTCCCTGATTAAGGCTGATACCCTCAGCTGCCTAAAAGGCATTCATCCCAGCGCAATCTTAGGTAAAAATGTCAGTTTGGGTAAAAATGCGGCATTAGGGGCGTATGTTGTTATTGAAGACGGTGTTTCCATAGGAGACGATGTTTCAATATATCCGGGGGTTTTTATCGGCAGGGAGAGCAAGATCGGCGAGGGCTCTTTAATTCATCCCAATGTTACTATACGCGAGCGTACTATTATCGGTAGAAAGGTAATAATCCATAGCGGTACGGTTATCGGTTCAGATGGTTTTGGTTTTGTTGCTATAGATGGCCTGCACCATAAGATCCCGCAGTTAGGGATTGTTGAGATACGCGATGATGTTGAAATCGGGGCAAACGTAACAATTGACCGAGCGCGTTTTGACAGGACAATTATAGGTTCAGGTACCAAGATAGATAATCTTGTGCAGATAGCGCATAATGTAGTTATAGGGAAGAATTGCCTGATTGTCGCCCAGGTGGGTATATCCGGGAGTACTGTTATAGGCGATAATGTTGTTTTGGCCGGGCAGGCAGGATTAGTCGGGCATATTAACATCGGAGACGGAGCGATAGTGACTGCTCAGTCGGGGGTAACCAAGTCTATTCCGCCCAAAGGGATGGTTTCAGGTTCTCCGGCAAGGCCCTTTGCTATTAATCAGAAGGTACTCGCTTGCGCTCAGAGCCTTCCTAAGTTTTTTGATCTGATAAAAGAATTGAAGAAGAGGATTGAAGGTTTAGAGTCAAAACTCCCTTAAGAAAAGGACATAATGGATTCTCAGAGGACTATTGCTAAAGAAATCAGTTTTAGCGGTATAGGCCTGCATACCGGCAACAAAAGCAACGTTACCTTAAGGCCGGCGAATATCGATACCGGGATTGTTTTTGTGCGTCGCGACTTACCGGGCAGCCCTAGGATTAAAGCTGCTATCAGTTCTCTCTCTACCGTTGTGAAAACTCCTCGCAGAACCACAATCGAATCCAATGGTGCCCATGTGCAGACCATAGAGCATTTTATGGCTGCCCTCTCGGGCTTGGGCATAGATAACCTGGAGATCGAACTGGATAATAATGAGATGCCAGGATTGGACGGCAGCAGCCTTAAATACCTTGATATCCTTAATCGGGCTGGCATTAAAGAGCAGGAGAAGGTTCGGAATTATTTCTCCCTAAAAGAACAAATCCGTATAGAAGAAGGCGGGGCTTCCATTATGGCTTTGCCTTGCGATGATTTTAAGATATCTTATACCCTGGATTATAACCTTGTTGAGCACAGGACGGAGTTTATAGAATTGAATTTTTCCGGCCCTGAAGTATTTAAGCAGGAGATTGCTCCTGCCCGGACATTCTGCCTTGAGAGCGAGGCGAAAGAGCTCCGGCGGCAGGGTTTAGGGCTCGGGGCTAATTATGAAAATACGCTGGTATTGACCAGGGATGGCACCGTTATTAACAATAAAGTCCGGTTTTGCGATGAGTTTGTGCGGCATAAGATCCTTGATTTGATGGGGGATTTAAACCTTTTGGGTTTTAGCCTCAAGGCCCATATTGTCGCTTTAAAGAGCGGGCATTTTTTAAATCTTAAATTGGTAAATGCGATCATTAAGCAAAGGGAGAAATATTCTATGAAAAAAGAGGGTGGTGTTCTAGAGGTAGCCGATATTATGAAAATCCTTCCGCATCGCGAGCCTTTTCTTTTTGTGGATAGGATTATAAAGCTTGAATACGGCAAGCACGCTACGGGCATTAAGAATGTAACTATTAATGATTATTTTTTTAAGGGGCACTTTCCGGGGCATCCGGTTATGCCGGGGGTTATTATTATAGAGGCAATGGCTCAGGTTGGCGGGGTAATGATGCTTGCCCCTGAAGAAAACAGGGGAAAATTAGCTTTTTTTATGGCGATAAACAACGTTAAATTCCGCAAGCCTGTTGTGCCCGGAGATCAGCTCATTCTTGAGGTTGAGGCAGTAAAGGTTAAATCCAAGACCGGACAGGTGCGCGGAAGGGCTTTGGTTGAAGGTAAGGTAGTAGCAGAGGCAGACCTTATGTTCGCTTTAGTTGAATAAAATGCAAATACATCAAAGCGCGATTGTTTCCAGTAAAGCCAAGATAGCCGATAATGTAAGCATCGGGCCCTATAGTATCATTAATGACGAGGTTGTTATAGGCCCCGGGACAAAAATCGGCAGCCATTGTATAATTGATGGCAATACCCTGATTGGAGAGGGCTGTGAGATATTTACCGGAGCCTGTATTGGATCTCGCCCGCAGGATTTAAAATATAAAGGTGAAAAGGTATTTTTAGAGATTGGCGATAATAATATTGTCCGTGAATATTGCACTTTTAATCCGGGGACGGGAGACGGAGGCAAAACCAGGATTGGGTCCCGGAATCTATTCATGGCTTATTCTCACGTTGCACACGACTGCAGTGTTGGGAACAATTGTGTTTTTGCTAATAATGCCACGCTTGCCGGGCATGTTATAGTTGAGGATCTGGCAGTTATCGGCGGGTTAGTTGCTATACACCAGTTTGTCCGGGTGGGGAAGCTTTCTATAATAGGAGGCTGTTCCAAGGTTGTTCAGGATATTCCTCCCTTTTCTACCTGCGATGGGCATCCTGCGCTTGTATATGGCCTTAATCTGATCGGGTTAAGGCGCCACAAGGTCTCCCGTGAAGCTATTAAAGAGCTCGACCGTGCCTATAGAATACTTTTTAACTCCGGTTTTACCCCTAAGCACGCCCTGGAAGAACTAGGCGCAGGGAAGTTTGCTTCCGCGGAAGTTAGTTATCTTATCGATTTTGCCAAAGGCTCCAGCCGCGGCTTAAGTAAGTCTTGTAGATTAGAAAAATAACCCATGGAAAGAATAGGCTTGATTGCCGGTAACAGAAAATTTCCTTTGCTCTTTTGTGAAGGGGCGAAAAAAAACGGTTTTTATATTGTGGCTGTTGCCATTAAGGGAGAGACTTCCCGGAGGATAAATAGCCTTGCAGATAAAGTCTTCTGGCTTAAGCTTTCTGATTTTAGCCGTATTTTCGGTATATTCAAGAATGAATCTATCAAACGCGTTGTTATGGCCGGGCAGGTCAGCCCTTACCGCCTCTTTAGTAAAGAGGTGGTTAATAATCCGGATATAAGCCAGATTTTATCAAGCATCAGAAATAGAAAGGCGGATACGATATTCGGAGCAATCGCTGATAGGCTCAAGGATGCCGGGTTAGATTTGATTGATTCCACAATTTTTGTGAAAGATTACATCCCCGGTAAGGGGGTGCTTACTGCAAAGCATCCTGATGCGCAGACTCTGGATGATATTAACTTTGGCCTGGGGCTGGCAAGATCAGTAGGCGCTCTGGATATCGGCCAGACAGTAGCGGTAAGGGGTAAGGCTATAGTTGCCGTTGAGGCACTGGAGGGGACAGATAATCTTATTTTAAGGGCAGGCAGGCTTGTCGGCGGAGGAATTACGGTAGTGAAGGTAGCTAAACCAAATCAGGATATGCGTTTTGATATTCCGGTAATCGGGCTAAGGACTATAAAACGCCTTATTATGGCCGGGGCAAAATGCCTTGCTATTGAAGCAGATAAGACACTTTTTATCGATAGGGAGGCCTCTATTAAGTTAGCCGGGAAAAAGGGGATCGTAATAGTAGCGGTATAGAATAAACCCCTTGACAGTCTTTTGGGTAGTGATATAAATATATATAACAAGGAGGGAGTTATGGCGAAGTTAATTGGGTCAAAGCCGGTTGAGTTCAAGCTATATGCGCCAGGCGCCAAGAAGGTGGCAATAGCCGGAAGTTTCAATAAATGGGATATTAAAAAGCTTTCTGGTAAAAAAGATTCCAAGGGCAACTGGATAGTGAAGACCACCCTTAAGCCCGGAAGATATGAGTATAAGTTTTTCGTGGACGGTTCTTGGCAGAATGATGCTAATTGTACTGCATGTGTACCCAATTCTTTTGGTACGCACAACTGTGTAATAGAGGTAAAATAATCCATCCCATGTAGTTCTAGTAATTAAGGGCGCTATTTTTTTATAGCGCCCTCACGTTTTATCATTATGCAGCACCTTTACGGGCCTATAAAATCACGCAGGCTAGGATTATCGTTAGGGATAAATCTCACCCTCCCTAAGACATGCAGTTTTGACTGTCTTTACTGCCAAATCGGTAAGACCAGTAACTTAACTCTCTTAAGGTCAGAGTATGTTAAGATTAGCCAGGTAATTGAAGAGCTAAGGGAATGGATCGGCAACGGTAAGAACGACTTATCCTGCCTGGATTATATTACTTTATCCGGTTCCGGTGAGCCAATGTTAAATAGCGGTATACGCGAACTCATTGTTTATCTTAAGGGGTTTTCCAATACTAAAATAGCGCTAATAACAAATGCTTCTTTTTTATACGAGGCGTCATTACGCAGGGAAATATCTAAGGTGGATTTAATCGTTCCGTCTTTGGATGCGGTAACCCAGGAATTATTCGTTAAGATTGACCGCCCGCATAAAGGTTTAAGGATTGAAGATATTATTGAGGGGCTCATTTCTTTAAGGAGGGAGTTTAGGGGGAAGATTTGGCTTGAGGTTATGCTGGTTAAGGGAGTGAATGACGATATACGCCACATAAAAAAATTGAAGGAAGTTGTAGAGAGAATAGATCCTGACAAAATCCAGCTTAATTCGCCTGTGCGTACTGCCAGCGAGGCCGGTGTTTTTTCTGTCCCCAGGCCTAAACTTAAGAAGATAGCGAATATCCTGGGAGAAAAGGCAGAGATAGTTTAAAGCGCCCATCGCCCAATGGATAGGGCACCAGTCTTCGGAACTGGCCTTGGTGGTTCGACTCCACCTGGGCGCAAATAGCTTATGATGAAATTTAATATTAAACGTATAATTGCCAAAGAATCCCTGGTTATCTTGGGGATAACAGTTTGTTTGTATATACTGATGCATTTCTTTCTTCAGAATGTCCCTATAGCCCTGCCAAGATATAAATTAGATTTTGCTAATGGAGAGACGCATATCCTTGATATAATCCCGCAGATCCGCAGTTACTCTGATTACGGGCAATTTCTTGAGACGGCATATAACCCTCCGCCTAAGGTGGTTGAAAAGCGCGTAAAGGAGTTTATAAGGGTAATGAATATTAGGCCTCAATTAAGAGGCACCAGGTTAGTAAATTCAAGGCAGGTTTATTTCTCAAGGTTATACAGCCGCTTTATAGGCGTGGGATTTATTGTGAAACTCATTTTTGTTTATTTGTTTTTATTGGTTATTCGTTTTATGGCGTGGGCACTTAGAGTGTTGCTAAAGCCGTCTTTATAATTTAAATGATTTTATTGAGGTTTAGCAGGATTTCTGCTGTTTATATTTTAGCAAGGTTTTGGTAATTCTGAAGGTTAATTTATTATTTCCTTGATTTACTTTTTTATATAAGTTATACTTTTACTGCAGTTTTGTTAATTCTTGGGGCCATTAGCTCAATTGGCAGAGCAGGACACTCTTAATGTCAAGGTCGTAGGTTCGACTCCTACATGGCCCAATATACTTAATTCCAGTCTTATCCCATTTTAATCCCCCGTTATGACGATAAAATATGAGATCATTGATCATACCGCAGATATCGGCTTAAAGATTGTCGGCAGCGACCTTAAGGAGTTGTTCCAAAATTCCGGATTAAGCCTTTTTCAGATCTCATCCCGCAGGCAATTCACTAAAGACAAGAAGCGCATCTCTGTGGTTATAAAACAAAAATCAGAAAATATCGAGGAGCTCTTTATCAATTGGTTAAATGAGCTTCTTTCTTTATCTGACGCAAGGGGGCTGATTTTTTACCATATTAAAGTCAATAAAATTAACGAAACCGGCTTAGAGGCAATTTGCCAGGGAAGCAGTATTAACAATTACAAGGTTAATATTGAGATTAAGGCCGCAACTTACCATAATCTCAGTATAAGAAATAATGATAAAGGTTGGGAAGCCAGGGTGATATTAGATGTCTGATGTTTTAAGGTTGGAAAAGATCAATGATTTCCGTTGGCACATACCTATGGATTATAAGCCCGGAATGCGCGTGCCGGGGGTAATCTATGCTGATGAAAGGCTTTTAAAGGACATAAGAGGGGATAAGGCTTTGGAGCAGGTGGCTAATGTCGCATTCTTGCCCGGGATTGTAAATGCCTCACTTGCTATGCCGGATATCCATTGGGGTTATGGTTTTCCTGTCGGAGGCGTAGCGGCAACTGATCCCGCAAGAGGCGGCGTTATTTCCCCCGCGGGAGTGGGCTTTGTTTTCCGGGATACCCTCGGGTGTTGGTTCAAAAGGAGATATAAGGGTTGGTTTAGAGGAAGAAGAAGAGATTTTGGTTAAGGGGGCCAGATGGGCGGTTGAGAAAGGTTTCGGCATACAGGATGATTTGGATTGCGCTGAAGAAAACGGGGCTATGGAGGGCGCAGACCCATCGGCGGTATCTAAAAGGGCATACCAAAGGGGGAGAGCTCAGTCAGGTACGCTGGCCAGCGTAAATCATTTTCTGGAGATCCAGGTAATTGATAAGCTTTATGATCTTAAGGTAAGCGAGGCACTTAATTTGAATCAGGGGCAGATTACCCTAATGATCCATTCCGGTTCAAGGGGGTTAGGTTATGAAGTGCGCGGCTAACTATGCCTGGGCAAATAGGCAATGCCTTACGCATCTTACCCGTAATATTTTTGAGAAAGTCTTTCTTTCTTCATGGCAGAAGCTGGGTATGTTTCTGATTTACGATGTAGCGCACAATATCGCGAAAATAGAGAGTCATATAGTCGATGGATTCAGCAGGGCTCTTTGCGTGCACAGGAAGGGCGCAACCCGGGCCATACCTGCGGGGCATTTGGATTTACCGCGAAAGTATATGAGTTTAGGCCAACCCGTAATAATCCCCGGAGATATGGGTAGAAATTCCTATCTTTTAGCTGCAGATGAGAGCGCGGGAGAGACTTTTTATTCTTGTTGCCATGAGGCGGGCCGCCTTAAGTCACGCAGTGTTGCCTCGCGTACAATCAACGCATATACTTTGTTGAAAGAATTGGAATCTCAGGGTATAATAGTAAAAGCCTCAGGCCGGTCAACTATAGTGGAAGAGGCCCCGCAAGCCTATAAAGATGTAAATGATGTGGTTAAGGTGGTGCATAGCGCTCGCATTGCCAGGCGCGTTTGCAGGATGCGGCCGTTAGGAGTCATTAAAGGTTAAGGGGAAGGTGAAATATGCTGGATTTAAAATTTATCCGTGAAAATCTAGGGTTGGTTAAGGAATCCCTCGGAAACCGTAACCTTAAATTAGATTTAAGCGTCCTTGTTAAGATAGACGATAAACGCAGGGATGTTTTGTTAAAGCTTGAAAACTTACGCGCTAAGCGCAATAAGGCTAACGATGAAATTGGCGCTTTCTTAAAAGAGAAAAAGGATGCCAAGGAAAAGATTCATTCAATGAAGTCCATATCTTTAGAGATAGGCAAGATGGAGGATGAGGTTAAGGCCGCGCAGCAGGAGTTGGCTGAGATTTTAATTAAGATCCCTAACGTCGCGCATGCCTCTGTGCCGGTAGGCGGCCCAAAGAAAAATTTAGTGGTGCGCACCTGGGGTAATCTCAGGAAATTTAATTTTAAGCCTTTAAGCCATATTGACATTGCCCAGGGGTTAGACATTATTGATTTTAACCGCGCCACTAAAATAACCGGATCAAACTTTATACTCTATAAAGGGCCGGGGGCTAAGCTTGAGCGCGCCTTGATTAATTTTATGCTTGACCTGCATACAAAAAAGCACGGTTATACGGAAATATTGCCTCCGTTTCTGGTGAATAGGGCCTCAATGACCGGCACAGGCCAGCTTCCCAAGATGGAAGAAGATATGTATAAGCTTAAAGATGATGACCTTTTTCTTATCCCTACGGCAGAGGTGCCGGTTACCAACATATTCCGCGATGAAATATTAGATGAGGATATTTTACCGGTTTATTATGCCGCTTTTTCGGCATGCTTCAGGAGAGAGGCAGGGGCATACGGTAAGGATACCCGCGGTTTAATGCGCGTACATGAGTTTAATAAAGTTGAGATGGTTAAATTTGTTAAACCTGAAAGTTCTTACGATGAATTAGAGGGCCTGGTGAATAACGCGGAAGAGGTTCTTAAATTACTAGAGATACCTTATCGGGTAGTGATGCTGGCCACGCAGGATTTAAGTTTTGCCGCAAGCAAGTGCTATGATTTAGAGGCTTACGCGCCCGGTATGGATAAATGGCTGGAAGTTTCAAGCTGCAGTAATTTTGAGAGTTTTCAGGCAAGAAGGGCCAATATACGCTTCAGAAGGAAGAATGATAAAAAAGTGGATTTTATTCATACCTTAAACGGTTCCGGGATAGCCCTGCCGCGTACAGTCGTTGCCATATTGGAGAATTATCAGCAGGAGGATGGTTCAGTTTTGATACCTAAGGCGTTAAAGGAGTATATGGATGGAAAAGAAAGAATTTCCTAAAAAGGGCCTCGGGCGTAACTTTAAACCGGATAAGGCTGCCGCCGGAAAGCCTAGCTGGATTTCTAATAAGGCCTTCGATATCATAAAGCTGGTTTTAGGGGTATGCCTTTTGCCTTTTGTTTATTCCTCTACAGTTGCTTTCTTAAGGCAGATATCCCATGTTGGCTCCTCTTTGCAAAATTATTTCTGGTCTGGGGTAGTCACTTTTCTTATAGTGTATCTTTTTATTGCTGAGGCGGGATGGATTTATGAGAAAGGGCATAGGCTACTGGAGGTTATATTCAGTTTTTTTCAGCCCCTGGTTAAGGTCGCGCCGTACTTATTGCCGGTTTATACGATAATTATCTTTTTTGTTTATCTTATCCTGGGCCTCTTTATCAATGGCCGCTGGCTTATCAATTATACGATGTTTTTTCTCGGGTTAACCCTGATGATGCATCTTATATTCTCCTCAAAGGCTATCCGTTTAAAAAAAGGCGATCTCCTAAGGAGTAATTATATTTTCGGTTTTTCTTTTATTTATATCATTAATCTTGGAATTCTTGCTTTCTTTTTAAATGTTATTTTCAAGAATTTTTCTTTTGTCAATTTCTGTAATACTGCCTATTCTATCGCAGGCAGTATATTCGCCGTTATCTTTTCGCAGCTTTTTAAAGTCTAAACTTTGGAGGAGTGGCAGAGCGGTTGAATGCGGCGGTCTTGAAAACCGTTAGGTACGCAAGTGCCTCGAGGGTTCGAATCCTTCCTCCTCCGTTAATGTAAAGGAAGAATAATATTATGGAAGATATTTTGTTAAGAGAATTTCGTACTTTAGTTGATATTGATGGTTTTGATAAGCGTTATTCTAAGGATATAGGTAGCGGGAAATATTTCGGTTTTCCTCTTGAGCCTATTGTAAGGGCTGAGAAGAGGCTGCGGGATGCCAAAGAGCAGTCTATCGCCTATTTTTCTATGGAGTATGGCCTGGCGACCAGTTTCTATAATACGTTTCAATCTCAAAACGTTACCCAGCCGGAGAATAAGACTCCCAGGAATACGGTTTTCTCAAATTACCGTGTAGCTGATTATCTTTTTGACGTAAAGGTAGATAGCCTTATAGATATGCCAATTTATAGCGGCGGCTTAGGTGTCCTTGCGGGGGATACCATAAAAACAATGGCCGATTTCAAGCTGCCGGCTTTAGGTATCGGTATCTTATGGCACTGCGGATATTTCCGTCAGGAATTCTGGTTTAAATACGGGCAGGTACCGGAGAAGATGCATTGGGATCCCTATAGCTATCCCGGGCTTGTACCTCTTAAGAATACCGTAACTATTAGGTTGAGGGATGAGGAGGTCCGCTTAAAACTCTGGAAATATTATGTTTATAGTTATAAGCGTGACTATGCCGTTCCGCTTATCTTACTTGATGCAGAAACTCCCGATAACAGGGAAGACATAAAGATGCTTACCGACCAGCTCTATCGCAGCGATAACTCCTGGATTAAGCTTATGCAGAGGGTCCTTCTTGGTTTTGGCGGGGTAAGCGCGGTAAATAACCTGGGCTACCCGGTTAAGATTTTCCACCTTAATGAGGGGCATGCAATCTTTGCTTTTGTTGAGAAGGCCCGCGGGCTTGCTGATAAGCAGGTTGAGGGACTAAGGAAGCATTTTTGTTATACTTGCCATACCCCTGTGCAGGCTGGCCATGACCGTTTTTCACAGGATGACATCAGGGGGGTATTACAGGAAAACGACTTTAATTTAATTAATAAATACGGCAGAGAAGATTCCGGGGTTATTAATTTAACCCTTCTTTCTATGAATATTGCTTCTTCGATAAATGCGGTTTCTAAGAGGCATCAGGAGGTTATGCAGTTACAATTTCCGGATTATAAAGAGAGGATAGGCTATGTTACCAACGGCGTGCATCCCTATACCTGGATTTCTAAAGATTGCCTTGAATTGTTTAAAAAATTCAGCCCGCCTATAGATGATGTAGAATCTAATCCTATGTCGCTTGTTAAGGTATCAAGCCTTAAGAAAAATGATGATTTTCGCAGGCAGATATGGCTTGCTCATAATGCCAATAAGAAAGGGCTTTGTTCTCTGCTGGGGAAGTGGAAGCTGAAAGAGGATATCTTTACTGTCTGTTGGGCGCGTAGAATAGCTGCTTATAAGAGGCCGAGTTTAATACTTTATGATGTAGACAGTCTTATTGAAATTGCCAAAAAGGTCGGCCCCCTGCAAATAATACTGGCGGGCAAGGCCCATCCAAACGATAATTTGGGTTTTACTTTTATTAATGAAATGATGGATAAAGTTGACAGGTTAGGCGATAAGAATTATGATATGTTGAAGATAGTGATATTGGAGAATTATGATATTTACTTAGGCAGGATCCTTACCAGCGGTGTAGATTTGTGGTTGAATAATCCTTATCCTCCTTTTGAGGCTTCCGGGACAAGCGGGATGAAGGCTATCCTCAACGGGGTTGTCCAGATGACTACATCCGATGGCTGGGTAGTAGAGGCTGAGGATAATGGGATAGGCAAGATTTTCGGATACCGTTATTCTGAGGGAAAGATAGGCAATGAATTTGACCGTTCAATGAAAGACGATGCCCAGGAGTTATATAAGGGCCTCGAGGAGCTCGCTGCCCAGTATTATTCTACTTTTAAGAATAATTTTTCCTCTAAGTGGATTGATATGATGATTAATTGCGTTGCTACGGGGGCGCATTTTAATACCTATAGAATGCTGGATGAGTATAAGAATTTGATTTGGGACTCCTGTTTAGAACAAGAGAGAGCGTTGAAGGTTTAGAGATTGGAGAGTTGGCAGAGCTGGTTGAATGCGGCGGTCTCGAAAACCGTTGTCGTTGTAAAACGACCGGAGGTTCGAATCCTCCACTCTCCGAATAAGTAGGAGAAGGTTTTTATAGTAATAGTATTGGAGAGGTGCCGGAGCGGTCGAACGGGCATGTCTGGAGAACATGTGAGCCGCAAGGCTCCCAGGGTTCGAATCCCTGCCTCTCCGCTGATAGTAAGTTAGTTATTGTAAAATAACTATTGACATAGAGTTACAGAAACGATATAATTTCCTCATAGGGCATGTGCCCAACTTGTGCCCATGATTATATGAAAATGTGAGGAAGTTATGGCAACCCTTCGCCAAAGAAATAATACCTACCTTGTTGACTACCGGATTAACGGTAGGCGATTCCGTAAAGTAGTTGGTCATTCAAAAAGAATAGCTGAACTGGCCTTAAAGGACATAGAAGTAAAGGTTGCTAAAGGAGAATTAGGTTTTACTCCTAAAGATAATTCTCTTGAGAAGCTATTTGAAGAATTTACCATCTATTCTAAAACAAATCACGCCCCTAATTCCCAAAAAAGATATAGAGCGATATTGGATAATTTTAAATCTTTCATTAAACAATTTCCTTACCTAACAAAACTCTCCCATTTAACAACTAAGCTATTTGAAGACTATAAAGCTTTTCGCAAGAACTATGGTGCGGCCAATAAAACAATAAATATTGAGCTGCAAATGCTCCGAGCCATGTTTTATTTGGCTATGAAATGGGGTTATGCTGCAGAGAATCCTGTTAAAGGCGTGAGTCCACTTAAAGATGACAAGAATAAGAAGCCACGATTTCTAAGCAAAGAAGAATGCAAGATTTTGCTTGATAACTGTGGACCTGAACTTTATCCGATATTTTATACCTTATTGAATACCGGCATGAGAAAAGGCGAACTTGAGAATCTTGAATGGAGTGATATAGATTTTGATAGACGTAAGATTAAGATCCGCGTTAAGGATGATTGGTCCCCGAAGACTAATGAGCGGGAGATTCCTATAAACGATGGTCTTTTTGAGCTTCTAAGGCACCACGGGGACAAAAATAAGCATAGTAAGTGGGTATTCCATCATAAAGGGGGAAGAATCGAGCCAAACAGTCTTAGGAAGAAGTTGATATCTGTAGCCCAAAAAAGCGGTATAATGGGCCTAACTAAGATTCATACACTCCGTCACACCTTTGCAAGCCACCTCGTTATGAGCGGAGTCGATCTCCCAACAGTCAAGAAACTTATGGGACATTCTGATATAGAAACCACCATGATTTATTCTCATCTTGCAGATGAGCATGTGGATAAGGCAGTTGAGAAATTGAAATTTTGATAAATATGTTAAAGTAGATTTTACTTGGAGGCGGAGATGAATAAATTCTCTATAAAATATCTCATCTATTTAATTATAACAAGTATTGTTTTAGTTAGTTGGATATTCTTAAGCGTGAAGAAAATACTAGTGGTAAATAATAATACGATGTTATTACTAGGGGGATTATTTATTTTTAACTTCATTGTTACCTTCCAGATTTATACTGGAATTGGTAATTTGAGAGACCTTAATATTGAAGATGCAAAAGAAATATGGTGGGGTAGAGTAATATTACTTATGACGGTCTCCTTCATGCTTTCATTTATCATAGTTTTTAGAAATAGCAAGGTAGAAAATATTATTAAAATGGTAGTTAATACTGCCCCCATCGGTATTCTGTTGGGTTATTGGATGAATAGAATGAATGAAGAAAGAAAATCAAGAGAAGATGGTAAGCAATCCATAATAAATTTACAGATTGAGGTTTCTTATAATAGGCGCAATTGTCAGGCAATACTAAAGGGTTGGGCACCCTTGTTGTTTCAAACTTTTGTCTGGGACAATATAAAGTTAAGTAAGCATTTCTGGTTATTATGGCAAAAGGTGAGTTTAATCAATCAATTATCCGACCTATATTTAGCTATTTCTTCAGCAAATTTTGTGATCACCCATGCTCAATTAGCTTCTTTTGATATTGTTCATTCACCGGATACAGCAAGAGAAGAAATCTCTAAAGCGGCTCTAGAGAAGGCTAAGGAATATATTGAAGTTGAGGTATTGCCTAAGCTTGAAGACATGGAAAAGGAACTCGCGGATTACTATAAAAATGTAGTTGCCAAATTATCAAAATGAATTCTAATCTAGGACATTTTGGGCATAGGGTTTAAAGTATAAGCTGTAACTAGCTATAGTCCAAATAGAAATAACTATTAGATGTAGAGCGAGGTGCTCTAATTAAATATGTGGTCAAAAACACATGAAAAATGTTTAGTTTGTGGAACTGCTGTATACCCGTATTGGGCATCTGGTATTTGTAAGAATTGCCATCCACGCTTCAGCGGTAAGAACTTCGATTATTTACCTCCAGAGAGCC
>JBAZGD010000001.1:0-92344 GCA_041653055.1 Candidatus Omnitrophota bacterium | reverse complement strand
AGGGGCAAGATTAATTACCTTTTGGGGAAAAGAATTCTTAAGCCCGCAGACCTTCCGGATGGAGAATTTCTCTCTCTTGAGATAGTGCATTCTCCCGTGCATGTAGGGACGCACCTTGATTACTCTTTTCATTATGGGACTAAATCTGAGGGGAGGGCATCTAAGACCGCTGATGAGATACCTCTTGAATACTGCTATCAAAGCGCAGTGCGCCTGGATTTACGCCACAAAAAAGCAGCTGAAGAGATAACCGCTGAAGATTTAGAAACAGCGCTAAAAAAAGAAGATTATGCTTTAAAACCTCTTGATATCGTATTAATCTGGACGGGCGCGGATAAGTTTTACGGGGCTCCCAGATATTTTACGGATTATCCCGGGATAGGCACAACGGCGATAGATTTTCTTATTGACCGTGGGGTTAAGGTTTTTGGCGTTGATACTATGGGGATTGACCGTCCTTATAAATTTATGCTTAAAGAATTTATTGATTCAAAAGACCCCGCAAAATTTTATCCAGCCCACTTTTACGGCAGAAAAAGAGAATTTATCCATATAGAGAGGCTGGGTAATTTAGGCGGCCTTCCTCAGGCAGCCGGATTTAAGGTTGCATGTTTCCCGGTAAGAATACGCCAGACCGGAGCTGCCTGGGCAAGGGTAGTTGCCCTTGTGTAAAATTTGAACCGGGGAACATGTGAAAAAGGAGGATTGCATGGGACATACCTGTAATTCAATTATAATCAATGCGCCCTATAGCTTAGTTTTTGACATATCCAATGATATTCCCCGCTGGATAGAATTATTCGGCAGCGAATACAAGAAAGCTGAAATTATCAGTAAAGAAGGGGATAAGATTACCTTTCGTTTAACTGATGATGAGGATAAGTCATGGGTCTCCTGGAGGCTTTTATTTAAAGATGAATATTTTGCCTATGCCGAAAGGCTTGAGCCTAAGTTTCCCTTTATATACATGAAGATCGTCTGGCTTTACACCTTGAAACCTGAAGGGGTGGAGCTTATCTGGATCCAGCATTTTGAGATGGATGAAAAGGCAAAGTTTACCGATAAAGAGGTGGAAGGATTCATTAATAAGCATTCTAAAGAAAACCTTGTTATTTTTAAAAAGGTAATCGAAAAAGAAGCGCAGCTTTGAAGAAGGCCACCTTTTTTATACTATGTTTAGAAGGCGCGGTTTTATCGTTTAATGTCGCCGCAGCCGCAGCCTTAATCCCTTCCATAGCGGAGGAGTTTGTTCTTTCTCAGTTTATAGTCGGCAAGATTATATGGATTTACATGCTGACTTACGGCTTGGCTGCTTTAATCTACGGGCCTTTGGTGCGTAAATTCGATGCGCGCAAAATAGAGCTAATCTGCATGTTTTTGTTTGCCCTAGCCAATCTTTTAGTGGGCCTATCCGGCAATATAAAAATCCTGTTGCTGGGAAGGTTTCTCATGGGGTTATTTGGCGCTTCTGTCATCCCCCTTGGCTTAATCTTGATCGGCAAGCACAAGGCGAAAGAAAAGAGGGGTAAATATATCGGGACATTCTTTGGCCTGGCCTTTGTAGCTTCCCTATTAGGTTTGTTTTTAAGCGGGGTTATTTACTGGCGCTGGATATTTTTGATACCGGCTTTATCAGGATTTATTCTCTGGATAGCCATGTATTTCTACCTTCCCAGTTTTAAGGAGGATACGGGCGGTTTTAAATTCAATTACCTCAGGGCGTTTAATGATAAGGCGATGCTTAATATACTGGCCTACATATTTTTTATCAGCCTTATTTATCATGCTATACAGCAATGGTTGGGAGTATATTTTTCTACGCAGCTAAAGTATACCCAATTTGTTATCAGTATGCTGATAACCTTAACTTCCTTAAGCGGCATAGCCGGTGAGTTCTGGGGGGGGTTGCTTGCGGATTCGCTGGGGAGAAACAGGATAGTTAATATCGGAATAATTTTTATGGTGTTCAGTATTTTTGCGCTCATTTTTAAACTGCCTCTTTTTGCCCTTGTTTCAATTATGGTGATTTGGGGCCTGGGATGGACTTTTAACCATGTGGGCTTAGCGACCATGCTTACTGACTTGCCTAAAGAATTCTTAAATGAGGCGGCAAGTTTAAACAGCGCGGTGCGTTTTATCTCCGGAGGCATAGGGGTGAGTTTAGGCGGTTTTATTATGTCGTATAGCTTTAGCGCAGGATTCCTTATTTTCGGTTTTGGGCTCTTGTTTTTATTATTTTCGGGAAGGTTAATTAAAGCTAATTAATGATAGGGGGGAGTAGCTATGGGAGAAGGTCTTAAGGGAAAGGTTGCTATTGTTACGGGGGCCAGCCGAGGCATAGGTAAGTCTTTAGCTTTAACCGCTGCCAGTTTAGGTATCAATTTAACGATAGCAGCACGTAATGAAGGCCCGTTAAAAGAGGCTGCAGCTGAGATTTCCAAGAAACATAGCGTGGATGTCCTTGCGTTACCCTGCGATGTTATGAAACTGGCAGATTTGGAGAATTTAGCCAGTAAGACAAAGGAAAAATTCTCACGGGTGGATATACTGATTAATTGTGCGGGCGTCTCCAGCCAGTATCCGTTCCAAAATCAGCCGATTGAAGATTTAGAGAAACTTGCGCATACTAATTATTTGGGTTATGTGCGCCTTATCCGTTTGGTGATTAATGATATGATCAAGCAGAAGTCCGGGGCAATTATTAATATCGTTTCCGGCTCCACGCTTGTAGAACCGGTACCAAGAAGCTTTATAGTATATAGTTCTTTAAAGGTAGGGTTACGCGCTTTCTCCAAGGGGTTATTTTGGGAATTACGTGACCACGGGATTAAGGTTACTTCGATTCTCCCCGGGGTAACGGATACGGACCTTACCGGTAAACTGGGGAATGTTACCAGCGATACCTCCAGGTTAATGTCGACTAAGGCTATTGAAGATGCCGTAAAATTTGCATTGACCGTCCCGGCTAATGTCTGCCCTTTGGAGATATCGGTAATTAATCAGCAGACGCCTTGGGTGGCACCGATTATTCCGTTTAAACAGCAGCATCCGGATAAATAGGTAATTTATTATATAATATTTTTAAAAATAGGAGGAAGAATGAAAAAGTATCTTGTGCTGGCGGCGTTAATTCTGGCATTTTCCGCAGTTTCGTTTGCTCAGGGCGATAATCTTATAATTGATGATTTTGAAACTCCTATTATTGGAGGATTGGACGGCACTATTGATTTTGGTTCGGGGAACGGTTCTTCCGTGGAGGTATCATCGGAACCAGAGATAAAATATTCTAATGATTCATCTTTAAAGGTTGTTTACGATGCTGTTGCCGGAGGATATATGTGGATTGCCCGCGGTTTTGACCTGGATGCCCTGAATGCCGGATGGTTAGTCGACCCTCAGGATATTATCTGGGATGATTACAGCGGCGCAGCCTTTTATATGTACGGGTCAGATTCAAAAAATAGGATAGCCGTTGATCTTAAAGACAGCGGTAATGAGGTGTGGCGTTTTATTATTAACGATGATTTTAATGGTTGGAAAGAGGTAATCTGCCCATTTGACCAGTTTGTGGTGCGCGATGACTGGCAGCCGGAGTCATCGGATAAGAACTCAGTAATAGATTTTCCTCTGAAGAGCTATCAGTTTGAGCCGTTGCCGGAATCAAGCGGAACCCTTTATTTCGATAGGGTAGAGCTGATAAAGAAATGATGGATAAGAAAGAGGTTAAGAATTTAAAAAAGCGTTATCTTATATGGTTCTATAAGAGCGTTAAGGAATCATTGGATAAGATCGAGCGTAAATTTACCCAGGCTGGGGTCGACCGGTTTATACTTAAAGAACTCAAGGCGAGGGTGAAGGATGGCTCGTCGGAAAAATTCATACGGGAATTTGAGGAATATATAGAGAAAAAAGAGAGAGATGGCTTAGGGCTCAAATTTGAGGACAAGAAGCTTAAACCTGATTATCTGTTTATCGTTGCTAAATTGCGCGCTATTGAAAAGGCAATTGTAAAAGAATTGGGGAGGAAGGCGCTTGAGGAGATCAAGCTTCTTTATGAGATAGAGATGACTGAGCGCATATTGGGTAGCAGGGAGCATTAATGATAATTGACGCGCATAGCCACTGGCTGCCGGAAGGCATTATTAACAATGCCCATTTTTACCATAAAGGCTGGGGTGATATTGAAGCTCAGTTGAAGATGATGGATGAGGCTGGTATTGACGCAGCGGTTTTAAGTTACCCCACATCCGATGCCCACTTAAAATTAGGGAGTATATCCGAAGTTGTCCGTATATTTAATGACCACGTAAGCAGGATAATAAAAAAATACCCGGACAGATTTATCGGGGCTGCCATACTTCCGATAGACCATGAGCCGGACATGATTAAGGAGCTTAAACGCTCAACCGAAGAGCTGGGTTTTAAGGCAATATCCCTGGCAACCAGTTATAACGGAATTTATCTTGATGATACCAGGTTCCTTCAGGTTTATAAAATAGCGCAGGATAAAAACATCCCGGTTTTTGTGCATTCCCAGATCGTAAACCCCATTGGTTTTGAGCGGGTTAAGGACCCTCTTCTGACTCCGGTAATTGAATATATTTTTGATACCACCATTTGTATCGGTAAACTTCTGATGTCCGGTATTCTGCGTGATTACGGGGTAAAATTCATCTTTGGATACTTTGGCGGAGTAACGCCTCATTTAACCGGGAGGTTCGATTCAACATATCAGATGCTGCGTTCAGTAGATTTTGTCAAAGATCTGAAAGGAAACCCTACGGATTATTTAAAGAATATTTATGTGGATACTTCGGGAGATAAAACTGAGGCAAATTTTAACGCAGCCCTTGAATTATTAGGCCCAAGGCATATTTTATGGGGCAGCGATTATCCGGCAAGAAAAGACCCGTCTGCCAGTATTCAGGCAATCAGGGATTTGAAGATGTCCCAGGAGGATAAGGAGAATATTCTTGGGACTAATTTGTCAAGACTGCTATCTTAAAAGGAGAAAATTAATATGCAGATGCAGAAGGAGGTACATTTAACGGGCAAGGACTTAACGGAGATGGTGCAGTTGAGGCCGCAGGATGTAGGAAAGTATGCAATCGTCCCAGGGCCAAGGGACAGGCTGGATGCTTTATTAAAGAAATTTGATAATCCGGTGAAGAATTTTACCTTTATGGAGTATTCTATGTATACCGGCACGGTTGAAGGGACAAGGATAACCGCGGTTAACGGAGGAAGATTTTCTACCGATACTTCCATTACTACCGAGGTTATGTGCAATGCCCAGATCCAAAATATTATCCGAGTCGGCACCGCCGGTTCTTTGGATGAAAATATAAAAGTCGGAGATATATTCGTAGTAGATGAGGTTATCCGCGGCGATGGGGTTACCCCTTATTATGTTGATAAGGATTTTAAGACAGTTGCCGATAAGAAGATCGCCGATACCTTATATGAAGTAGGGAAGGGAATGGGTGTTAATATCCATCGCGGAAAGGCCTGGACAACAGATGCGCTCTTACGGGAGACCCGCGGTATAGTGGAGGCAAAGCGCAAGGAGGGGGCCTTGGCAGTTGATATGGTTTCTTCAGTCCTTCTTACTATTGCCCGGGTTTATAATATTAAAGCCGGTTCAATTTTAGCGGTGAGCGATAATGTGGTTACGGGAGAGATGGGCTTCATGAACCCGCTGTATTATATGGCAGAGGCAAATATCTTAAAGATTGCCCTGGAGACAGTAAAGAAACTAGAGGGAAAATGAAATTTTCGCCGTTGTTCTGGCCAATCCAGCTAAAAGGAAAGATTATTTATATACTCGATGAGACTAAGCTGCCGCAGGAGCTCGTTTATATAAAGGCGCATAATTACCGGCAAGCCTGCAAGACAATTAAGGATATGAAGACGCGTGCGGTTGGCCAGGTCCTTTTGGTGATGTATATTTTTCTTCAGTTGCTTAAACAGGGAAGAGGCAAGGAATTGGCAAATGTTGCCGCAGAGATTAACAAGACCCGCCCGACATTATCATTTAAATCTTTAACCGATATGGTATTAAGCTGGTCAAATAGCAAGGCGTCTTTAGAAAAATGTATATTAGGTTTTCTTGAAGGCTTAAAATATAGCAGGCTTGCGCAGGCAGAAGAGTCGGCAAGGCTCTTAAGAGACGGGGATGTTGTTTTAACCCACTGTAATATAAGCGGGCTTATGCCCTTAATCGCAGCTATAGCCAAGAAACAGCGCAAAACCATAAAATTCTTTGCTACCGAGACGCGCCCTTATATGCAGGGTTCCAGGCTTACTGCCTGGGAATTAAAAAGGGCGGGTTTTGATGTTACATTGATTACCGATAATATGGTGGCTTCGGTAATGTCGCTTAAAAAAGTAAATAAGGTAATCGTAGGGGCAGACCATTTGGCTTTAAACGGAGATATTGCCAATAAGATCGGTACATATCAGATTGCGGTTACGGCCAGGTATTTTAAGATCCCCTTTTACGTTATATGCCCTCCTCCCTCGGATAAAAAAAGCGGCAAAGAGATAAAGATAGAAATACGCCCGGACAAGGAGATGCTGGAATACCGGGGATTAAGGCTTGCTCCGAAAGGGGCTAAAGGATATTACCCTGCCTTTGATATTACTCCCGGTAATTTAATAACTAAACATATCCGCATGGAGATTAAAAGATGAATTTTGGAAAAGAACTTAAGTTAAGAAAAGAAATTATAAAGGTGGGCAGCCGGCTTTATCATGCCCGGCTGGCGGTAGCTAAATCCGGGAATATTAGTGCCCGCCTGGATGATAAAAATATACTTATTACCGCAACCGGCACTTCTCTGGGGGAGCTAAAGCATAAAGATATCGTGAGGGTAAATTTAAATACCGGTAAGGTATATTCATCCATTAAACCAAGCTCAGAATTGCCGCTGCACTCTCTAGTTTATAAAAACTTTAAAGCGAATGTAGTAATACATGCCCACCCTCCCCTAACTAACGGTTATTTCGCAGTAACATCCGACCTCAAGGCACTGACCTTTGAGACAAAATTTTATTTGGGTATGGTTCCTGTAGTTGAGCAGGAGGCCCCGACAGTGGTAAATCCCCAGCCGGTTATTGCCGCGCTTAAAACAAATAACCTCGTGGTATTAAAAAACCACGGGGCTGTAGCCTTGGCAGATAAATTTTGCGATGCCATGAGCCTGGTGGAGGCCTTAGAGGAGGCAGTGCGTACTACAGCTATAGCAAGGATTTTCAAAAGCGACATCCTTGATGATTTGGGCAAGGCGTTAAAATCAGATTTAACTCTAAATTTAAGCCTGCCTATGTTTTCAAGGGAGCATATACAGGCAATTGTGGATCTGGTGAATAAGGACGAGCTGATTGCCAGAAAAGGCGAAGAGTTGAATCTTACCGTAAAGCTGGCTATAAAACTGGATGGTTCTGACAAGGTTTATAAATTTAATTTTGAAAAAGGAAAAATTGTCAGGCTTGACCTGGATGCGGATGCCCCGTTTGTCATTTCCGCGCCCAGGGGAGTTTGGGAACAGGTATTTTTGGGAAAATTAGATTCTTTTGTTGCCGTAACCCAGGGGAAGATGAAGTTATCCGGTCAGTTAGGGCAACTCTCAAAATGGTATGTGCCATTTACCAGGCTTTTTGCCTTATTTAAGGAAGTTAAAATACGATGAATTGCGCCCCTCTGTATATAAACGGAGAGTTTATTGAAACCAGGGATAGGCAGAATGTCCTTAATCCTTCCACGGGTAAGGTTATTGCTCAGGCCTTCCTGGCTTCAGAAAAAGAAATTGACCTGGCTATTGAGAGTGCCCGGAGGGCTTTTGACAAAGGAGCCTGGAGAGGGTTGTCTCTTAAGGAGCGCAAGGCTGTCATTCTTAGGATTGCCGAGGGCATCCTTAATAAGGCAGAAGAGTTGGCAAGGATTGAAACGGAAAGCACGGGTAAGCCTATAAAAGAGACAACTTTTATGGATGTACCTTCTGCCGCTAAGACTTTTGAACATGCCGCTAATAATCTTGAAGATTATCTTGCTGATGAAAATTTAACTCCTGCACAAGAAGCGGGGGCAGTTTTGTTGCGCGAGCCCATAGGGGTAGTGTCTTTGATTATTCCATGGAATTATCCGCTTTTAATTGCTTCATGGAAGATGGCTTCTG
Source organism: Candidatus Omnitrophota bacterium (assembly GCA_041653055.1). Classification (GTDB taxonomy): domain Bacteria; phylum Omnitrophota; class Gorgyraeia; order Gygaellales; family Profunditerraquicolaceae; genus Sherwoodlollariibacterium. Next base: position 84,167 of record JBAZGD010000001.1, on the reverse strand, counting down.
CCCTGGCAGCGGGGAATACCGTAATATTAAAGCCTTCCAGCTTAACCCCGCTTACTGCCTTTGAATTAGGTAAAATTATTCATGATGCAGGAGTGCCTCCCGGGGTGGTAAATATTATCAATGCAAGCGGTGCGAAGGCCGGGCAGATACTTTGTTGCGATAAAAGGATCGATATGATTTCTTTTACCGGCAGCCTGGAAGTTGGCAAAGAAATCTTAAAATACACATCAGCAAGCATTAAGAAACTTCTTCTGGAGCTTGGGGGAAAGTCTGCGAGCTTAATTTTTGCAGATGCGGATATTGATACGGTTGTTAATAGTTCTCTCTGCTCGGTTTTTCTAAACCAAGGACAGATGTGTACGGCCATGTCGCGTATTTTTGTCCAGGATAATATTTACGATAAATTTGTCGCCGGCTTTGTAAATAAAGCCAAATCCATAAAATTAGGCTTATCGAGTAACCATGAGACCCAAATGGGGCCTTTAGTTACTGATAGCCAGCGTAAGAAAATTATAGCCTATCTGGAGAAGGCTAAGACAGAGGGGGCAAAGATTTTGTGCGGGGGGAAGATACCGCCGGATCAGGAACTTAAAAACGGGTATTTCTTTGAACCTACGGTTATCGGTAACGTCAAGGCGCATATGCACATATTCAAGGAAGAGGTTTTCGGACCGGTAACTATAATCGGAAGTTTTTCTGATACAAAGGAAGCGGTGGAGTTGGCTAATTCTTCTGATTTTGGCCTTGCCGCTTGTATCTGGAGCAAGGATTTAAGGCTTGCTGAAGAGGTGGCTAAGAAGATTAACGCCGGGACGATATGGATAAATACATACGGGATGTTCTACAATCAGCTTCCTTACGGTGGGTTTAAGCAGAGTGGTTTTGGTAAGGAGTTGGGCCGGGAGGGGTTTTTAGAGTACACCCGGCTTAAGAATATAATAACGGACAATTCCAGCGAGGGGAGGCCATTAGTCAGTTATTGGTACGGTTTCTAAAATACTATGTTTAAAACATTCCTTTCCATCGCCATTTGGGCCTACAATATAATATTGACTATGGCGCTTTTTTTCGTAGTCTTATTTTTCTGGTTTGTTCTTTATCCTATTGACAGAAAGAGAAAGATCGCCCACATGCAGTGCTTTTGGTGGTCGGATGCCATCCTGCGTTTAAATCCATTCTGGAAACTTAAGGTCAAGGGGCTTGAAAATATCGATTACGGCAAGACCTATGTTGTTATCGCCAACCACGAGAGCATGGCTGATATTGTAGTGCTTTATAAGATTAGAATGCAATTTAAATGGGTTGCCAAAGAGAGCCTATTTAAGGTTCCTTTTATCGGCTGGTGCCTTTCGCTTACCCGGCATATAAAGCTTTCCCGCGGGGAATATTCCAGCATTAAGAAGGTTTACCGTGAAGCGGCTGAGTGGTTGAGAAAAGAGATGTCGGTTTTATTCTTTCCCGAAGGCACACGAAGCGAAACTGAGGAAATGAATGTTTTTCAGAATGGGGCGTTTAAGCTGGCGATAAAAGAGAAAAAACCTATCCTTCCGGTTTGTATTAAAGGAACCCGTGATGCCATGCCTAAGGGGAGCTGGATATTCAAATCAAAGGTCCTGGCCAGCGTTACGGTCTTGCCTCCCGTTGAGACATCTTCCTTTGGCCCGGGAGATTTTTCTGAATTAAGGGATCAGGTTTTTAATAGTATTAATAGCGAAAGGAAATAAAATATGAATACCTATATTCTTCTTTTGCAGTGCAGGGATAAGAAGGGAATAGTAGCCAGGATCTCTGATTTCATATTTAAGTCTACGGGGAACATTATTACCCTTGACCAGTATTCCTCTGATCCTCAGGGAGGTTATTTCTTTATGCGGGTTGAATTTATAACGGAAAATAAGGCATGTAACATAGACAAATTGAAAGAAGGCTTAGGTAAGGTCGCCAGATATTTTAAGGCCAGGGTAAGGCTCTATGAAAAAGGGATACCCTTATCTATGGGTGTACTTGCCTCTAGGCCTGACCATTGCCTCGCCGAGATACTTTATCTTTATAAGAGAGGCGAGTTGGGCGTTAATATCCCTTTTGTAATCAGTAATTTTGAAGGGCATGGCAAGTTAGTTAAGCAGCATAATGTGCCTTTTTATTTTATACCGGCAAGTAAGAGCAACAGGAGGGAAAAGGAGATAATATCTCTAGCCAAGGGTTCTGTTGATTTTCTGGCCCTTGCCCGTTATATGCTGGTGCTATCCCCGCATTTTATTAAATCTTTCGGCAACGACATTATAAATATACACCACGGGCTTCTTCCTTCGTTTAAGGGGAAGAATCCCTATCAACAGGCATTAAACAGGGGGGTTAAGGTAATCGGGGCAACTAGCCACTTTGTAACTGCAGGGCTTGATACCGGAGCGATTATCGCCCAGGCAGTGGAGGCGATATCGCACAAAGATGATTTAAGGGCGCTTCTCTTAAAGGGAAGGAATTTAGAGAAGAGGGCTCTTTCCGATGCCCTGCGCGCTTATATCGAGCATAGAGTGTTCAGATTTAAGGATAAGACCGTTATTTTTTAGGTTTTATATAATTTAAGGGATTGAATAATGAAAATGATTTTTAAGATCTTAATTGCGGTTATCCTCACGGTAATTATTTTATTTGTTATCCTAAATTTGGCATTTTCTTATTTTGCCAAGGGAATAATAGTCGGGCAGATTGAGCGTTCCCTTAAGGTTAAGGCGAGCATTGATAAGGTAAATATCACTGTTCCCTTAACGGTTAATTTAATCAAACTTAAGGCAGGTGAATTGTTTCAGGCCGATAAGATTTCGATTTCACCCAGCCTTTTGGGATTTCTCGCCGGTAAGGTTGTTTTAAGCAGGATAAGCTTGGTTAACCCGGTTATTGTGCTTGAACAGTCCGCCGAGGGTAAAATTAATATTCCGCAACACGATTCAAAGGGGCAGCCACCAAGGGTATATTTAGCCGGTTTAACTATAAGAAACGGTAAGGTTATTTTTATCGATAAGAAGGTTGATGCCGGAGGTTTTAAGGCTATATTAGCTTCCATAAATGCGGATATCTCCAAGGTACTTTTCCCGGTAAACTCTATGAAGGCGAATTTTAAGGTTTCGGCGAGTTTTCTTAATTTAAATTCAGCTAAAATAGGGGATATTAATCTTTCCGGATGGGTTGATTTCGGCCCTAAGGATATGGATGCTGTTTTAAGCCTGCAGGATTTGGATTTAACTTACTTTAGCCCGTACTACGGGAATTTTATTTCTGACAGGCAGCTGGACTCAGCAAGGCTTAATATCAAGTCGGTATTTAGTTCGCGGAATAACGATTTAGAGATTGTAACTGATTTTAAGCTCTCGGATTTAGTTTATGCGCAGACCGATAGCCAGGATGCGCAAATTACCTCCTTTGATATTACAAAGAGCGCCCTTGACTTATTTACTGATGCAAAAGGAGAACTTGCTTTAGAATTTAAGTTAAAGACTAAACTGGACAATCCTGGTTTTAATTCGAAGGAGCTTAAGAAGATCATTCTAAGCTCCGCTGCCAAAAACCTTGCCCATCAAAACCCCGCTGATTTAATCAGGAAGGTAAGCGATAATATTGAAAGGTTTAAGGATCTCGGAAAGGGCCTGGAAAGGATCTTTAAGGATAAAAACTGATGGAAACACATAAGACAAAATCTCTTGAAGCTATCGAGAATAAAATGGCCTCTCTGGATGAGGGTTCGTTGCGCTATCATGTCCTGGAGAGCGCCAGGAATTTTAAATCATCCTGGATTAACCTGGGGCGTTCACTCTACTGTGTCCTTAAGGACAAGCTTTATAAGGAATGGGGGTTTGTTACCTTTGAGGCCTATACGGCTAAAGAGGTCGGCATCAAGAAGATCACGGCGATGAAACTTTTGCGCTCTTATTATTTCCTGGAGAAAGAAGAGCCGGCCTATCTTAAAGGGGATTATGCTGATTCTGTAAATACCGCTAAAATGCCTAGCTACGAGGCGATTGATTTACTGCGCAAGGCGAAGAATAAAAAGGATATCGACGAAGAGGATTACTCTAAGCTAAAGAGAGATGTTTTTGAGCATGGGAAAGATACGCAAGAGGTGAGAAAGGGCTTAACCGTGCTCATCAGGCAGAGGCAGGAATTAGAGCCTGAGGAGGCCCAGGGGAAGAGGCGCCTTGCTATATTAAAAAGATTGTTAGGCAGCTTAAAAAGCCTGAAACAGGAAGCAGAAATATCGCATTTATTGCCTGCCCTCCTGATCAAGGAAGCAGGGGAACTTATAAAGAAAATAGAAGCAGAGTTAGGCTAATTATGAAAATACTGGATATTTTAAGGGATCAGGTAAGCATTAATCCGGATAAGGGCGCGGTTATCTTCAGGGATGAAGAAATAACTTTAGGGCAATTGCAGGAGAGATACCTTGCGCTGGCAAACAGCCTTAAGAAAATAGGGATAGAGAAGGGTGATAGGGTAGCTTTGTACCTTCCTAACTGGCCGGAGTATATTTATAGTTACCTGGCAATATGGGCGCTAGGCGCGATAGCCGTGCCCTTGGATTTCATGCTTACATCGGGTGAACTCTCTTCATGCCTTATGCATTCTGAATCCAAGGTTTTGATAATAAAGCCTAAGGCTACGCTGGATTTAACCGTACTTAAGGAAGGGGCGCCTTTCTTAAAGACGGTAATAACTTGTCAGGATAACCATGAGGGCTGTTTATTTTTTAACGATTGTTTGGATAAGGGCGGCAACGAAGAGATTGATACCGATATTCAGGGAAATGATTGCGCGATAATCTTTTATACCTCAGGTACAACCGGAAAACCCAAGGGGGTGTTAATAAATTATAGCCAGCTTTTAGCTCCTCCTAAGTCCATGGAGTTCTTCGTAAATTCTGATTTAAGCCAGAAAGATACCGCGCTTTGCGCTTTGCCTTTTTCTCATCTGGGAGGGCTTATTTATATCCAGAATACAATATGTTTTTCCTTAAAGCTTATTTTGATGGAGCGTTTTATACCTCTTGAATTCTTAAAGAATATTGCCAAATACAAAGTCAATTTCTTTTGGATAGTCCCTTCCATGTACTATGCCTTATTGCAATTAAAGGAGTTTGAGACATTTGATTTGACCTCTTTGCGCTGGATTGTGACATTTGGGGCCTCAAGTTCTCCCGATGCATTACGCAGGTTTCATCAATTTTGCCCCAAGGCCCATCTTTTAAACGGATGGGGTATGACCGAGACTAACGCGCCTACGGCAGTTTTGCCCATGGGGTCTGATAAGATTGAGAGTGTCGGCAGGCCCGCGCCGTGGATAGAGATAAAAATTTTTGATGATGCCGATCAAGAATTAAGCGCGGGGCAGGCGGGTGAAGTAGTCGTCAAGGGTTGGGTTGTTACCGATGGATACTATAAGGATGCTAAGCTTACCGCAGAGACTATGCGCAAGGGGTGGTTTCATACGGGTGATTTGGGTAAATTTGATTCGCAGGGGTATCTTTATATTGTCGGCAGGAAGAAAGAGATGATTAAGGTGGGAGGGGAAATTGTTTTTGAGCCGGAGGTAGAGGCAGCGATACAGAAGAATGAGTCTGTGCTGGAGGTGGCGGTCGTGGGAGTCTCGGATAAATTAAGAGGCGAGGTGCCCAAGGCCTTCATAGTTACGAAAGAGGGAAAGCCAATTTCAGAAGAAGACCTGCGTTATTTCTTAAGGCAACACCTTGCCCACTTCAAGATCCCTCATTATTTTGAATTTAAAGACGTACTTCCAAAAAACCGCACCGGTAAGGTTGATAAAGAACAGCTTCGCTGCCAATAGTTAATATGCGGGATATCAAGGATTTTGATTTAAAGGATCTGGAAAGTGAGTTTTTGGGTTTAGGCGCTGAATCCTATCATGCCCGTCAGGTGTTTTCATGGTTATACAAAAAGGGGGTTTGGGATTTTAACTATATGAGCGATATTCCCCAGGCGCTTAGAGAAAAGCTGGCGGATAGGTTTTATATTCTCGGTTTTAAGTTATTGAAGCATTTAGAGTCTGGGGATGGCACAAGAAAAATTCTTTTAGGCGCAAAAGACAATAATTCAATTGAGGCTGTGATTATTCCTGCCAAGGCCAGGGTTACGGGGTGCCTTTCCTCCCAGGTAGGTTGTAGGTATGGATGTAGTTTCTGCGCCAGCGGTATGCTCGGCTTTAAGAGGGATTTAACTGCGGGGGAGATCATCGAAGAGGCAGTCTATTTAAAGGACAATTCCCTGGGGAACAGGCTTACCCACTTGGTCTTTATGGGCACGGGAGAGCCTATGGATAATTACGATAATGTGATTAAGGCAATCAGGATTATGAATTCAAGCGCAGGGTTAAATATCGGAGCGCGCAGGATTACCATTTCAACCAGCGGGATCATCCCCGGCATAGAAAGGTTAAGTTCGCAAAGCTTGCAATTGGAGCTTTCCGTATCGCTGCATGCGGCCACCGATGAATTAAGGTCAAGCCTTATGCCGGTAAATAAGGTTTATCCGCTGAGAGAGCTTATCCATGCCTGCAAAGAATACAGCCTTAAAACCCGCCGCCAGGTTACCTTTGAGTATATCTTAATCAAAGGCTTAAATTCTTCACTTAGAGATGCTGAAGATTTGTTCAGGCTGCTAAAAGATTTTAAACTGGCCAAGGTAAACTTGATCCCCTCAAATTATATCCCGGAATTAAGATTTGAGCCGGCTACAAAGAATAGCGTGGATATATTTAAGGATTATCTTGTTAAGTCACGGATTAATGTAACTTTGCGTAAAGAGCGGGGCGAGGATATAAATGCTGCCTGCGGCCAACTGAGGTTAAATTATGCCAAAAACTAGGATAGCCTTAATAATACTGCTGTGTTTTTGCGTTATCGCCATATCTGCCTGCGCTAAAAGAGAAATTCAGAACATAGGTTCCTCCGGAGAGAATATTATTTGTTTCGGAGATAGTATTACTTTCGGTTACGGGGTTAAGCCCGGTGAAGACTATCCTTCAGTTCTTTCTAAAATGGTAAAAATGCCGGTAATAAATGCGGGGGTAGACGGAGACACATCTATCAGCGCCTTTAAGCGCATAGAAAAAGATGTATTAGATAGAAAACCTTTCTTGGTTTTAATCGAGTTTTGCGGCAATGATTTCTTAAAAGATATACCTCAGGAATCTACTATAAATAATGTCAGGTCAATGATCCTCAGGGCCCAAGGCCAGGGAGCAATTACGGTTATTGTTGATATAAGCGCGGGGTTCTTCCTGCGTGATTACCGGATGAAGTTTTCCAGGCTGGCTAAAGAGACAGGCTCAATTTTTGTCCCGGCAGTATTAAGCGGTATAATTACCAACCCTGCCATGAAGAGCGATTTTATGCACCCTAACCAAGAGGGTTATAAGATTATTGCTCAACGTATACACTGCGCTATCAGCCCGTATTTAAAATCTGAATAATTTCACTTTTCTTTGTTGTAGTAATCTGAAAGGCGGTAAGTTAATTGACAACTTGCCTTTTTGGTATTTCTCAGGGGAAAAGCACCAAATTATACGGTTGCCCCCACAGAGTTAAAGCTTTGGGGGCAACCGTAAGACATGGTGCCGAAGGAGGGAGTTGAACCCACATGAGCTTGCGCTCAACAGCTTTTGAGGCTGCCGCGTATGCCATTTCGCCACTTCGGCAAGAGATATACGGAGAATGGTGGAGCTGAGGGGGATCGAACCCCTGACCCCTTGCATGCCATGCAAGTGCTCTCCCAGCTGAGCTACAGCCCCATAAAATCTATAAGATTAGCGGTTATAAATATAACATTGCCCCAGGGCATTGTCAACTATAACCTTGACGCTATTTAGAAGGAGGGGTATAATTTATAAATTATGACCATAGGCGTCCATGTTTCCGGGGCAGGTAAAATTTACGAATCGCTTAACCGCGCGCATGCCTTAGGCTGTCAAACCATGCAAATTTTTACCCGAAACCCCCAACAGTGGAAGGGCAAGCCCTTAGGCAAGAAGGATATCGAGGAATTTAAAGCCCGGCGTAACAAGCTTAAGATAGATCCGGTTTTTATCCATATATCATATTTAATTAACCTTGCCTCTCCAGATGCCAGGCTTTATAAAGGTTCAATTCAATCCTATATTGATGACATCCAGGAGGCCTCAAGGCTGGAGGCGGATTATATAGTGACCCATATGGGAAGCCATAAGGATACCTCTGAGGAAGCAGGGATTGCCAGGATTATTAGCGCCCTGAATAAGATACTGGATGAAACTAAAGGGATTAAGGTAGGGATACTCCTTGAGAATACTTCGGGAAGCGGGTCATGGTTAGGCTATAAATTTGAGCACCAGAAGAAAATCATATCCGGCATAAGGGATAAATCGCGCCTAGGCCTATGCCTTGATACTGCGCACGCATACCTGGCAGGTTATGATTTAAGCACCAGGGAAGGTTTATCGTCTATGCTTAATGAGATTGAGGGATTGGTAGGCACAGGATTGATTAAGCTGATTCATTTAAACGATGCCTACGGGGATTTAGCCTCGCATCACGACCGGCATGATCATATCGGCAAAGGGAGCATAGGCTTAGAGGGGATGAAAAGGATTATTAACCACCCCAAGCTTAAGAAAATACCAATGATTTTAGAGACCCCTAAAGACAGCCCTTTAAGCGATAAGATGAATTTAAGACTGGTGAGGAAATTAGCCAAGGCAGGATAATTATGTTCTATGACTTTAAGAAAATTGAAGAGAAGTGGCAGAGGTATTGGGATAAAGAGAGGCTTTTAAAGGCCTCTCCGTATTCAAATAATAAAAAATACTATCTTTTGGAGATGTTTCCGTATCCTTCAGGGAAGATACATATGGGCCATGTGCGTAATTATACCATCGGAGATGTGGCTGCGCGCCTTAAGATGCTGCAGGGATACGATGTTTTACATCCGATGGGTTTTGATGCCTTTGGCCAGCCCGCGGAGAATGCGGCGATTAAAAACAAGACTAAGCCGGATACCTGGACCCATAAGTGCATCAAGGATATGGAAGTAGAATTAAAAAAAATGGGTTTTTCTTATGACTGGAGCAGGGAACTTTCTACCTGTGACAGCAGCTATTATAAGTGGAACCAGTGGATATTCTTAAAGATGCTCGAACGCGGGTTGGCCTATAGGAAGGCATCTGCCGTAAACTGGTGCCCGGAATGCTCAACAACTTTGGCTAATGAAGAGGTAATTGATGGAGGATGCTGGAGGTGCCATGCCAAGGTAGAGCAAAAAGACTTAGAGCAGTGGTATTTAAAGATTACGGAATACAAGGAGAGGCTCCTGGAAGATTTAAAATTGCTGAAGAACTGGCCGGGGCGGGTTTTAAGCATGCAGGAGAACTGGATAGGCAAGAGCCAGGGGGTGGAGATTTATTTTAAACTTAAGGATTCCGATACGGTTATACCAGTTTTTACAACGCGCCCGGATACTATATTCGGGGCAACTTATATTGTTTTGGCTTGCGAACATCCGGCGGCAAAAGATTTTATTCGCGGGAAACCACATGAAAAAGAAGCCCTGGAATTTATCGATAAAGTTTCCAAAAAGAGCAAAATTGTCCGCGCCTCTTCGGATGTAAAGAAAGAGGGTATTTTTACCGGAAGCTATGCCGTCAATCCGGTAAATAATGAAGTAATCCCTGTCTGGATTGCTGATTATGTCCTGATGGAATATGGAACCGGGGCAATAATGGCTGTCCCTACCCATGACCAGCGCGACTTTATTTTTGCTAAAGAACACGGTTTGCCTATGCGTGTAGTTATTAAGCCTTTTGATCGCAGTCTGGATGAGGCAGCTATGGAAGAGGCTTTTGAGGGTGATGGTTTACAGGTTAATTCCGGTAAATTTAACGGCACCTCAAATCTAGAGGCAAAAGATAGGATATCAAAGTGGATGGAGGCAGAGGGGTTTGGCCGCATTAAGACTAACTGGCGTTTGCGTGATTGGCTGATTTCGCGCCAGCGTTATTGGGGAAGCCCCATTCCGGTTATATATTGCGATAAATGCGGCGCTGTCCCTGTGCCGTATCAAGATTTGCCTGTTGAGCTTCCTAAGGATGCGCCTTTCACCGGAGAAGGGGGAAGCCCGTTGGCAAAGGTAAAAAAATTTGTAGAGGCTAAGTGCCCTAAGTGCGGGATGAAGGCCAGGAGAGAGACGGATACTATGGCAACTTTTTTTGACTCTTCCTGGTATTTCTTGAGATTTTGTTCTCCCCAATTCAAAGAGGCGCCTTTTGACAGGAAAGAGGTGTCTTACTGGATGCCGGTTGATCAGTATATTGGCGGCATTGAGCATGCGATACTGCATCTGCTCTACTCGCGGTTTTTTACTAAGTTTTTTAAAGACTTAAGATTAATAGATTTCTCCGAGCCCTTTAACCGCCTTTTAACCCAGGGGATGGTTTTAAAAGAAGGCGAGGTAATGTCTAAGTCCAGGGGCAATATCGTTGATCCCGATTCTATGATTAAGAGATACGGCGCAGATTCTTTGCGCCTTTTTATTCTTTTCGCCGCTCCCCCCGAGACAGAATTAGAGTGGGATGACCGCGGGCTGGAAGGGGCTTATAGGTTCCTAAACCGGGTATGGCGCATACAGGATAACCTTAAAGAGAAGGCAGACGATCGGTTGCTGCGCTTTATGCATAAAACTATAAAAAAGGTGGGTGATGATTTTAATGGGTTTAAATTCAATACCGCTATAGCCAGCCTTATGGAATTTACCAACGCTATTTACCAGTTTGGCGCAGATAAAGAGGTTTTCTCTAAATTAGTTATTATGCTTAGCCCGATAATTCCGCATTTCTCAGAGGAGCTTTACAGCCTCATGGGCAATAAGGAGAGCATTTCCAAGGCTTCTTGGCCGGAGTATGATCCGGGTATGCTTATTGAGGATACCGTAGAGATTGTGCTTCAGGTTAACGGAAAGGTGCGCTCTAAGATTGAGGTACCCGCGGGGATGAGTGAGGAAAAGATAAAAGAGTTGATCTTAGGCGAAGAGAAATTAAAGCCTTGGTTACAAGGCAACTCTTTGAAGAAGATCATTGTTGTGCCCGATAAGCTTGTAAATATCGTAGTATAATTAAATATTAAGGATATCTTTTATCCTGAAGAGGAGTTTATCCATATCCAGGGGCTTCTCCAGGTAGTCAATAATACCGATTTTTGAGGCTATATGTTTATCTATAGCCTCTTTTTTTAGCGATATGGCAATAATCGGGATATCCGCATAGGCAGGGGTATCTTTTATCTGCTGGGCTACCTTAAATCCGCTTTCATCAGCAAGAACCAGGTCAAGAAGTATGAGGTTGGGCCTGGACTCTTTTATTTTATCGAACCCCTCTTCTGCGCTATAAGCGTAATTTACTTCAAAACCTTCTTTTTTCAGGGCTTCTTTGGTTTGTTTTGCCCCGTTATAGTCGTCATCGATAATCAGGATCCTCTTGCCCATACCTTAAAGTATACCATAAAAAAAGCGTTAGATTTCAGGGTTTTTTGCGTCTATTGGGATTAGGGAGGTGAATTGATGCTTGATCTTACTAATGATGAACGAAGGGTGGTTATATTCATTCTTTTGATTTATCTTTTAGGGTTGGGGATAAATTTTGCATGTAAGCATTTTACTCCAGGGGAGAGGCCGGGCCGCTTTAACCAAAGTTTGGGCAAGATAAATATAAATACTGCGGATAAGAAACTTTTAATGAGCATATCAGGAATCGGGGATAGGCTATCTCAGCGCATTATTGACTTCAGGGAGCTTAATAAAGGTTTTAAGAGCCCGGAGGAGCTCAAGGGTATAAAAGGCATTACTGAGGCTAAATTCGATAAAATTAAAGATTATATCATGGCGCAATAGATGAAGAATGTCTTGGGTTATTTTGTTATCTTATTTTGCATGGGGATAATATGCGTATATTTATTTAAGGTTTCTTTCCCGGTTTTTTATATCATCGCTCTTATCCTCGCGCTATCTTGCGTGCTCCTTATAAATAAGGGCTTAAGTTTTGAGGTTACGCTCTGCGCATTAATATTTACCTTAGGGGCCCTTTGCCTTAAAAATTCATATACTACGCCAAGATCCGGAATATCCCAGTACGTTCGTTATAAAAATGATGCTGTTTATGCTATAAAAGGTTTTATTAATAGCCGCCCGGTTTTTAAAGAGGGAAGCGTTTCGTTTGCCTTTAGGGCTGAGGAAATACAGTCAGGCGACAACGGGCATAAAACCTGTGGAGATATCCTTGTATATTCTAAGGCTCAAAATAAACTATTTTATGGGGAGGAATTAATTCTGTTTGGCAGGCTTCAGAAGCCGTTCCGTTTATTTAAGGGCAAGGCCCAGGCATTAATGCGCATAAAAAACAGCTCTGCACTGGTAAAATTGAATACAAATAAAGGCAGCGTATTTAAAAAGCTGGCTTTTTATCTAAAGGACAGCACAGAGTCAATATTTAAGCGGTGCCTTTCTCCTCTTGCCGCCAACATTAATAATGCGATGATTCTAGGTGAGAAAAAGGGTATTCCAAGAGTAGTCTATGATTCGATGGTTAAATCAGGCACGGTGCACATAATGGTGGTTAGCGGTTTTCATGTCGGGGTTATCGCTTTTATATCGGGGATCTCTTTTAAAATACTGCGTATTCCCCGTAAAATAAGGTATTTTGGGGTAATGTTTTGTTTAGTCCTCTATTGTTTTATCGCCAATGCCTCAACCCCTGTTGTGCGTTCAACGGTTATGGGGGCATTTTTGATTATAGGTTGTTTCCTGCAGAGAGAAACGTCTCTTAAGGATTCTCTGTCTTTGGCTGCGCTATTTATACTGGTTGTCAATCCCCGGGACCTTTTCTCGGTTAGTTTCCAGCTTTCATTTGCTAGTGTCGCGGCGATAGCCTATCTATACCCTTGTCTCAAAGCGTTATCCAAAGTAGAAAAGTTACGGATAGGGTTTTTAAGGGGCATTGCGAATGGTTTACTTGTCTCTTTTTCTGCCTGGCTTGGAACAGTCGGATTAATAGCTTACTATTTTAAGATTATTTCTCCGGTTGCCATATTAGCTAACCTTTTTATTATCCCGCTGGCTTCTTTGCTTATTCTTTCGGGATTAAGCCTGGCTATTGCAAGCGTCTTTCTCCCTGTTTTGCTGGAGGCCTTTATAAGTTTTAACGAACTAGTGGTATTCCTTCTCTTAAGGCTCAGCAGCTTCTTTAGCGAGATTCCTTTTGCCTATCGTTATCTTTAAAGGTTATTCTATAATATGCTGTTTGTGTAAACTATTGATGACAAAGGGGTAGCGTGCATGAGAACCGTTCCCTCTTTTGTTATTTCTTGTTTGACAAAAGCCTCCTAGTATGTTAAAGTTATAACATTATGCGACGGATAATACTGAGTTTTATTATTTTTACTCTTTTTTCCAGCCCTGCGTATTCCTTCTGGATCTGGACTCCTAAGACGGGAAAATGGGTTAATCCGAAGAATGTCGCCAAGGAGAGCCCTAAGGCGCAGTTTGATTACGCCCTGAGTTTCTATAACGAGGGTAAGCTTGAGGAAGCCCGGCGGGAATTCAGGAAACTGCTTAAAGAATACCCTAAATCTTTTGAGGCCTCAGAGTCTCAGTATTATTTGGGGCTGATCGAGGAGGCGCGGGAGAATTTTTACGAAGCATACCGGGCTTACCAGAGGTTAATTGATAAATATCCTTTTTCTGAGAGGATAAAAGAGGCCATTGAGAGAGAATATAATATCGCCGAGAAATTCATGTCTGGCTATAAACGCAAAGCCCTGGGTATTACTCTGCCGGTTGAAAATCCGGCGGTTGAAATATACACTAAGGTAGTAGAAAATTCTACTTATGGGCCCTTAGCCCCTAAGGCGCAGTACAGGCTCGGTTTGGTTTTGAAGAGCCTGCAGCGTTATTATGAAGCAGAAGAGGCTTTTAATAAAGTGATCTCAAATTACCCTGATAGCGAGTGGAGCGAGCCGGCCAAATTCCAGATCGCCTCCTGCCGCGCAGCATTATCGCGCAGCCCGGATTATGACCAGGGCGCAGCCGGAGAGGCCAAGCAGAAATTCGAGGAATTTGTCAGGGACCATCCGGATGCAAACCTTTCGCCAGAGGCAGAAGCTAATATAGCTAAGCTGAACGAGAAAGAGGCTGAGTCCAGTTTTAATACCGCAAGATTCTACGAAAAGCAGAAATCCTATAAGGCGGCAACCATATATTATAATTATGTGGTAGATAATTATCCTAAGAGTATCTGGGCGGCAAAGTCTTTGTCAAAGCTGCAGGAATTGGAGAATAAAAAATGAAAAAATTAAGCTTTTATGCCTTTTTTGTTTTTGCTCTCTGTTGCCACTCCTCGGTTATGCTTTCCGGTTGCGGCTATACTACGCGCTCTATGATTGCGGATGATTTTAAAACCATTTATATAACCCCATTTATAAACCGAATCGATATTACCAGCGAGGCTAACGCCGCCAGAAAATACAGGATTTACCGGCCGATGATTGAGACTGAGATTACCAGGTATGTGAATAACAGGTATTTATTTGACGGTAATTTAAAACCGGCCAGTAAAGAATTGGCAGATTTAATTTTAAAGGGAGAGGTGGTTGAATTTCGTAAAGACCCCTTGCGTTACTTAGACAATGATGATGTAAGCGAGTATCGTATTAACCTGGTAGTCAATATAAGCCTCTGGGATAGCAAGACAGATAAGATGGTCTGGCAGGAGAATGGTTTTATCGGCGACTCAACTTACTTTGTTACCGGCCCGCAGGCACAATCAGAGAGTAACGCGGTTGTTGATGCGCTTAACGATCTAGCCCGCAGGATTGTTGAGCGGACAGTCGAAGATTGGTAAGTAAAAATGCTCTATTTGTTCATCGGCCAAGATCTTCCCGCCAAAGATGCAGCGTTAAAACGTATCAAAGAAGAGTCCCTCCCCCGTAAACTAGAAGATTTTAACTTAGATGTATTATATGCAGAAAAGCTTACTCTTAAAGAACTGCAGGAAAAGCTTTTAAATATCCCGCTTAATTCCCATAAGAGGATAGTATTGATAAGGGATGCCCAGGGGCTTCAAAAGGCAATAGATGATTTTAT
The DNA here is from genome assembly GCA_041653055.1 of Candidatus Omnitrophota bacterium. Classification (GTDB taxonomy): domain Bacteria; phylum Omnitrophota; class Gorgyraeia; order Gygaellales; family Profunditerraquicolaceae; genus Sherwoodlollariibacterium. The sequence goes on along the minus strand of JBAZGD010000001.1, from coordinate 69,000 downwards.
TGCTATATGGGCAGCCAGGCAGGATAAGAATACTATTTTGATATTAGATATAGGGCAGGAGAGGCAAAAGGCCGCATTTTTAAGAAGCGTAAGCAAGTATGCGAAGGTAATACGTTTTAAGGAAGAAGTTATTCCCAGCGCCTTCAACTTAAGCCGCCAAATAGAAAACAGGCAGGCAGGAAAGTCCTTGTTGATATTAAACCAGCTTATAAGGGAAGGGGAGCCTGCGGAAAGGATACTCGGCGGATTAAGGTATTCTTTGGAAAATAATACGGTTAATCCGCGTGGACTGCAAATAAGGCTGAGGCTGCTTTTAAATTGCGATATAGAAATAAAAACGGGCCGGTTAAAGCCCGTTTTCGCCCTTGAAAAATTAGTGGTTAATTTATGCGCCCTTGCCTAAATGTTTCATCAGGCGGGATTTTTTTCTGTCCGCCGTAGCCGGGTGAATGGTTCTTTTTTTTGCTGCTTTATCCAATTGAGAGAAAACACTGGCCAGCATCTTTCTTGCTTCGTCCAGATTTTTTGCGGTAACTAAGCCCTGGAATTTTTTGATAGCTTTCTTAAGGTTTTGCTTAATTTTTACATTTTGCAGGTGTTTTCTGCTATCGGAACGTGTTTTCTTTATTGAAGTTTTGCGTCTTGGCATATTTAAATCTCCTATTTTATAAATTTCAGTAATATTAACATAATAAGGCTTATATGTCAATAGATAAGGGTCAATCCAATATTGCAGTAGCAAAATCAGCCGGTATTATCGGTTTGGCTACTTTTGTTTCCCGCCTCCTGGGTTTTGTCCGCGATGTGATCATCGCAAGGCTTTTCGGGGTTTATCTTTATGCGCAGGCATTTGTTATAGCCTTTAAGATCCCTAATCTTTTCCGGGATTTTGTAGGCGAAGGGGCTACTAACGCCGCGTTTGTCCCCATATTCAGCGAATACAAGATTAAGCATTCAAAGGAGGAATTTTGGGAGTTAGCCAATGTTATGCTCAATATCTTATTGGTGATCCTGATGTCTATAACCGTATTGGGCATAATCTTTTCTCCTTTTATCGTGCGTCTTATTGCCCCGGGTTTTTTGGCTACTGCGGAGAAGTTCGCTTTAACGGTTAAGCTTAACCGGATTATCTTTCCTTATATTTTATTAATCAGCCTGGCAGCATATGCCACGGCATTGCTAAATTCCTTGAGGCATTTTGCTGTCCCTGCGTTTGCGCCCTGCCTTTTAAACATTTGCATAATTGTTTTCGCCCTTATTTTCGGGGAGGGGGTTAAGGGTTTGGCTTTAGGTGTTTTAATAGGAGGGGCCTTACAGCTAGTCGTGCAAATTCCCGTGCTTTACAAGAAAGGGTTCAGGCTTAAATTACCTAAGACCTTGAATCATCCCGGAGCAGAGGCTATCCGCAGGCTCATGCTGCCTAGAATTTTGAGTTCCTGTATTTATCAGGTGAATAATTTTGTTGATTCTATTTTCGGTTCTTTATTCTGGATAGTAGGAGAGGGCGGGGTTGCAGTTTTGTATTTTTCTTATCGTTTGATCCAGTTCCCATTGGGAGTTTTCAGCAATGCCATCTCTCAGGCGATACTCCCCACCCTCTCTCAGCAGGCGATAGTAGAGGATTTCAACGGGCTGAAGCAAACTCTTTCTTTTGGTTTGCGCGCGGTATTCTTTGTTATGCTGCCGGCAGGGGTTTTTCTGATGGTCCTTGCCCATCCATTGATAAATTGCCTTTTCTTCGGCGGTAAATTTGATGCTTATTCTGCAGGGCTTACCGCGGAAGCCCTCTTTTTTTACGGGATAGGTTTAAGCGCTTACGGCGCCAATAAGGTGCTTCAGTCGTATTTTTTTAGCATGAAAGACACGCTTACCCCGGCCAAGGTTTCGGCTTTAGGCTTGGCTTTAAATATAGTATTAAATATTATATTAATGTTTCCGCTTAAGATAGCCGGTATCGCCCTGGCTACGTCAATATCCGGAGTAATTACCTTCTGTGTTTTATTTCTGCTGGCCCTGAAAAAGGCCGGTGATTTTGGGGTCGGAGAGATTAAGCTTTCTTTCCTGAGGATCCTTGCCTCAAGCCTGGGCATGGGCGCGGTATGCTGTTTCTCCTGCGGTATTATTGCGAATAAATTTTTAAGCCTGGCATTTATTTTGGTATCAGCCTTTTTTTCTTACGTCTTTTTTTGTTTTATTTTTAGAGTTAAGGAGTTGCGGCAGGTTTGGGGCTTAGTGATGAGAAAATGAAGAATATCTTAAAAGAAAAAGCAGCCACTGCCTCTGATTCTCCGGGGGTATATTTAATGAAAGATGCATCCGGTAAGGTTATTTATATCGGCAAGGCAAAGTCTTTAAGAAAACGGCTAAAGGGCTATTTTCATAGCAATATTTCCCCTAAGACCCAAGCGCTTATTTTGAATGCCTTCGATATAGAATACAGGCTTTGCCCCAATGAAAGTATGGCGCTTATTTTGGAGGCAAGCCTGGTGCATAAATATAAGCCAAAATACAATGTCTCTCTGCGCGATGATAAAAGTTTTCCGATGGTAAAGATTACCAACGGGGAGTTCCCCGCCCTTGGCATTACAAGGAAGAGGGAGGCAGATGGGGCGCGTTACTTCGGCCCCTATACAAACGCCGGGCTGCTAAAAAAGGCGATGAAGGCAATTCGCAGGTATTTTCCGTATTTGGTTATTAAGCAGCCGCCCAATGAGGCGCGCATCGATCGGTTTATCGGGCTTTCTCCAGAGAAAGATCTTGATAAGAAGGCATACGCCAGGAGGATAAGGGATATATCATTGATTCTTGAAGGCAAGAGCGAAAGCTTGGTAAAAAGGCTGTTTAAGGATATGTCTGTAAAATCAAGGCATATGGATTTTGAGGGAGCGGGTAAGATACGCGATCAGATTATTGCTTTAGGCGCGCTTGCCCGGGGTTCTTTGGATCCCGGTTGTAATTTAGGGTTGGAGGAATTAAGGAAGGTTTTTAGATTAAAGAAGGTGCCCGAGAGAATAGAGGCATTCGACATATCTGACATATCGGGAAAAGAGGCTTGCGGGTCAATGGTAAGTTTCTATAACGGCCAGCCCGACAAAGGTAATTACCGCAGGTTTCGCATTAAATCTGTAGAGGGAATTGATGATTACGGCATGTTAAGGGAAGTAGTAAAAAGAAGGTACTGCCGCCTGCTGAGAGATAATTTAATGCTGCCGGATTTGATTATTATAGATGGAGGCAGGGGGCATTTATTATCTGCAGAAAGAGAGCTGGCTGGTTTGAAGATAGATGTGCCGCTTATAAGTATAGCCAAGAAAGAAGAGAATATATATATCAGGGGCAGGAAGAACCCTATTCGATTAAATGGGTATAATTTCGGCTTAAATTTGATACGCAGGATTCGCGATGAGGCGCACCGCTTTGCTTTAGCATACCATCATTTTTTAAGGAGAAAGAAGGTGATCGGCAGATGACTCCTTTCGCGGGCAGGGTTTATAAGGCAGTAATGAGCATACCCCTGGGCCAGGTGCGTACGTATAAGTGGGTGGCAAAAAAAGCCGGATCTTCTTCTGCCTACAGGGCGGTAGGGACTGCGTTAAAGAAAAACCCTTTGCCTTTAGTGATTCCCTGCCATCGTGTGGTCAAGAGCAATAACGTTTTGGGTGGGTATATTTTCGGGGAAGATTTTAAAAAACGCCTTCTTGATTTGGAAAAGGAAATCGCCTTATGCTTAACGAACAAAGAATAAGGGGGGTATTGTTTTATTTAAGCGTCGGCATATTCTTCCTGGGGCTTCCCTTTATACTTTCCCATGCCTTAGGTTATAAGTTTAATCCGCGCACCCTGAAATTCACCAAAACCGGGCTGATTAGTATTAAGACCCAGCCCCAGGGAGCGCATATATATCTTGATTCCAGATTGCTTAATGAAAAGACCCCTTTGACTCTCAGCGAGCTTCTTCCCGGTTCTTATAATATAAGGCTGGAATTGGAGAACTATTATCCTTGGAGTATGCAGGTAGATGTCCATCCGCGCAGAATTACGCGTATTGAAAAGGTGATACTTTTCCCCAAGCGCTTAAATATAAAACAGCTGAATAAAGATAGCGTTTCGTATTTTTATATTGACCAGGGGGGAAAGAGTATTTATTATTTTAACCGGCAGGATAGCATTCTCTATGAGTCTGATCTGGAAGGGGAAAGGTTTAAGAAGTTAAGTATTTTGCCCAAAGCCTTTAAGGGCATACCTAAGGGGATAAAGCTTTCCGAAGATAAAGAGAAGGCCCTGCTTTTTAATAACCATCAAATTTGTATCCTGTATTTAAGCCCGAGAGGAAGTTTATTATACGGGCAAAATCCGCTTATTCTGGATTACCCCAGGCAGCAGATTATTCAGGTATTTTGGCATTCGGATAGCTATCATTTGGTTTTGGTTACCGATAAGAACATCTCGGTCCTGGAGACAAATGCCCTGCCAAATGAGGTAAGTTTGGTTAACTTGAACAGTTTTCCTTCGGGGTTATTTTATGACCTGGACAGGGATAGCCTTTATTTTTCAGATTATCAGATGGGTAATGACGGGGCCATTTATGAGAACGTCTACAAACTTGAATTTAGCGAAAAGGCATCTATTATCGGAAATGTAGTTAAATTAAGGCAGAATGAAAGAGAATAACCTAAGGCCGAGAGTTTTTGAGATAATCCCGGGTTTTGTATCTTGGGGCATAATTTCGACATTGGTCATTCTGGCCTTTGTCAACCCTGTGGCCTGTGCGGTTATAATCCTTGTTTTTGACTTTTATTGGATTATTCGCACTGTTTACCTTACCACGCTTTTAGTTATGGCGCACCATAGGCTCTACAGGGAAAGAGCCAAAGACTGGCTTAAGGTTTGCCCCAGTAATAATTTTTACCACCTTATTATCTTCCCGGTTTACAGAGAAGGGTTGGATATCTTGAGGCCTTCATTGGAGGCAATCAAGAAATGCCATTATCCCAAAGATAAGATTATCGTGGTAGTTGCCTTTGAAGAGCGTAATCCTGATGCGCGAAATAACGCCAGGGTTCTTGAGTCTGAATTTAAAGATTCTTTCCATATATATTTATCTACTTTTCATCCTGATGGCATAGCAGGAGAAAAGCCTACCAAAGGGGCAAATGCTACCTGGGCAGCCAAAAAGGCAAAGACTGTTTTGAATAAAGCCGGTATCCGGGATGAAGATATTATCCTCTCGTGTTTTGATGCGGATACGTGCGTAAATAAGGAGTATTTTGGATGTCTTACCTATCATTTTGCTAAGTCTCCTAAACCTCACCAGTCTAGTTATCAGCCGATGCCGGTATATAATAATAATATTTGGCAGGCTCCTTCTTTTGCCCGCCTGGTGGAGATTAGCTCTTCGTTCTGCCAGATGATTGAGGGGATGAGGTTAGAAAAATTTGTTACTTTCTCCAGCCATAGTATGAGCTTTAAGACCCTGGTAGATATAGGTTATTGGCCGGTAGATATGGTTTCCGATGATTCGGTTATTTACTGGAAGGCATTTCTTTTTTACAAAGGAGATTACCGGGTTATACCCCTTTATCTCACGGTTTCTATGGATATAGCCTATTCCAGCAGCTTTATTAAAACTATTATAATGCAATATAAACAGAAACGAAGATGGGCCTGGGGGGTGGAGAATTTTCCGTTTTTAATGAGCGGATTCTTAAATGACCGGGATATTCCTTTGGTAAAGAAGGTGAGGAGGGGTTTCCATCTTTTAGAGACCCATGTTACCTGGGCGATTTGGGCGGTAATACTTTTGTTTATCGGACCGCTACCGGTTATATTCGGAGGAACATTTTTTAACCAGATGGCGATAGGGTATAATCTTTCTAAGATAACCGGACTTCTTTTAAATTTTACCCTTTTTACCAGTTTAGTCTGGATAGTTTTAAGCCGTTTGATATTGCCCCCCCGGCCTAAAGAGGTGAGCTGGTTTAAGAATGTTATAATGACAATGGAATGGTTTTTGGTACCTTTTATAATATTAATTTTGGGGTCTGCTCCTGCTTTAGATGCTCAAACTCATTTAGCGCTGGGCAAGTATATGGAATTTAATCCTACTCCCAAATACAAGAAAATGGTATAATATTTTACAAACGGAGGGAAAATGGATATAAAAGACCTGCTAAAAGAGATGATTGAAAGGGACGCCTCGGATTTATTTTATCGCGCCGGAGGCAGCCCCCGTATGAGAATAGGAGGTAGGCTGGTAACCGCAAGAGAGGTTGAGCTTACCGTTGAGGATGTCGTAAGGGCTACCGAAGACTTGACTAATCTCAGGCAGAGAGAGTATTTTAAGAGCAATTTAGATATTGACTTCAGTATTTATATCAAGGAGTTAGATTATAGGTTCAGGGCCAGCATATTCATGCAACGCAATTGGCCATCCCTGGTTATAAGAAGGGTGAATAATGTTACCAAGACTTTTAGTGAATTAAATTTGCCCTCAGAGATATTAGAGAAACTTTCTATGGAGAAGGGGGGATTGGTGCTTCTTACCGGAAGCATGGGCAGCGGAAAGTCTACCACTATCTCCAGCATGATCGAATATATTAATTTAAACAGTAAAAAACATATTTTAACTATTGAAGACCCGATAGAGTTTGTTTTTAAAGATAAGGAGGCGCTTATTAACCAGCGCGAAGTCTCCCTTGATGTTTTATCCTACAGCAATGCCTTGCGTGCTTTTACGCTTCAGGCACCCGATGTTCTCTTTATAAGTAATATCAGGGATTTAGAGACAATGTCAAGCGTCATAACTGCTGCGGAGACCGGGGTTCTGGTTTTAAGCACTTTGCATACTATTAATGCTGCGCAGAGCGTGGAAAGGATTATCAACTTTTTTCCTCCTTATCAGCATCAGGAGGTAAGAAACCAGCTATCCTCAATATTAAAGGGGGTGATATCCTTGAGGCTATTACCGTTAAAAGACGGCGAGGGGCGCATCCCTGCGTATGAAGCAATGCTTCTTACGCCAACCATTAGCCGTTTGATACGCGAGGGAAAGGTTTGGGAGATCCCTCAATTTATTGAAGACGGAAATGTCTTTGGCATGCAGTCATTTAATCAATCTTTGGTTAAGCTGGTTAAAGAAGGGAAGATAAGCGAGGATACGGCTGCGCTCTTCTCGGATAATAAGGATGAGTTTATGCTTTCTTTAAAAGGGATAAAGAAGGGGTAGTTATTTTTTAGGAGATGAATTATGCTGGAGGAAATTAAAGAAAAGCTTGTTAATATTGAGACAACCCTGGGTCAACTAAGAGGTTATCTTTGACATTGATAGCAAGAATAAAATCATCGCTGATTTGTCTGCGCAAATGTCTTCCCCCGGGTTTTGGCAAGATACCGATAATTCAACCAAGGCAGTCAGAAGGCTTAAGGAGCTAAAGAATATAGTTGAGCCGTGGGACTCGGCAGTTAAGAAGTACCGTGAGCTTAACGATTTAGCGGCCATACTTAATGCCCAGGATGGGGAACTGACGCTGGATTTAGCGAGCAATATTGACGAACTTTCCAGGGACCTGGAGAAATTAGAATTTAAGACGTTTTTATGCGAAGATTCTGATTCTGCAGGTGCGATCTTAAGTATTAATGCCGGAGCCGGAGGCACAGAATCTTGTGACTGGGTAGGCATGCTTTTAAGGATGTATACCCGGTTTGCGCAGGCGCGCGGATATAGCGTTGAGGTAACAGATATACTTTACGGAGAAGAGGCAGGGGTTAAAAGTGTCACGCTTTTAATCGAAGGCCCTTATGCCTATGGTTATCTGAGGTCAGAGCGGGGGGTGCACCGTTTAGTCCGCATATCGCCATTCGACGCAAATAAGCGCAGGCATACTTCTTTTGCTTCGATTGATGTCATACCGGAGGCCAAGGAGGATATTGATATAAAATTGGAAGATAAAGATTTGCGTATTGATGTCTACCGCTCTAAAGGCGCCGGAGGGCAAAGCGTCAATACTACTGATTCAGCGGTCAGGATTACCCATATACCTACAGGTATAGTTGCCCAGTGCCAGAATGAGCGTTCGCAGCACCAAAATAAAGAAACGGCATTTAAAATCTTAAAGGCGCGCATTAATGAGTTAGAGAGGCAGAAAAAAGAAGAGGTCCTTTTGAAAGGTTATGCTGGAGCAAAGAAGAAAATTGAATTCGGCAGCCAGATACGTTCTTATGTGATGCATCCCTACAGTATGGTTAAAGACCACCGCAGCGATTATGAAACCGGGGATGTGGACAAGGTTATGAACGGCGGGCTTGATGAGTTTATTGAGGCCTACCTGAGGTATAATAAATCAACGCCTTAATTTTAAGGATAAAATAATGTTCGGATTCATAAAAGAGACAGTTTTGAGGAGCAAGCAGGCAGCGATAAAGAGGCACGCCCCGGGAGTTAATATCTTTTTACATCCGGATATGCCTCAGCCTTCTATTGGCAAGATAGCCGAGATTGCGCCATTAATTCATAAGGTCAACCTTATGGAACCTGCGATTAAGTCTTTAAGCGACAGCGGACTTAAGGGTAAAACCCTGCAGTTTAAGGAGGAGATTTCAAAGAGATCCGCCCTTTTTACCTCTGAGATAAAAGAACTGCGGGAGATGATGTCATCTGTTGCTATCCCTGAAGAAAAGGAGAAGATAAAAGAGAAGTTAAAGATTACCCGTAACAAGGTATTTGAGGGTATTCTCGCTGAGGCCTTTGCCGTGGTAAGAGAGGCTTCAGTCAGGGCTATAGGTTTAAGGCATTTTGATTCTCAGGTTGCCGGAGGGATAATATTGCATGAGGGGAGAATAGCGGAAATGGCTACGGGGGAAGGAAAGACACTGGTAGCTACATTGCCGGCTTATCTAAACGCCTTATTGGGCAAGGGAGTCCATATAGTTACGGTAAATGATTATCTCGCGCGGCGTGACCGCGAATGGATGGGGCCGGTATTTGAATTCTTGGGGTTAACCGTGGGGGCGATCCAGCATGAAATGTCGGATGAGGAGAGAAGGCTGGCTTACTCCTGCGATATTACCTACGGAACGAATAATGAATTTGGCTTTGATTATTTACGCGATAATATGAAATACTCCCTGGATGATTTGGTGCAGAGGCCTTTTTATTACGCTATTGTCGATGAGGTTGATTCTATATTGGTAGATGAAGCGCGCACCCCGTTAATTATTTCTGGCCCTGCTGAGGAATCGACGGAAAAATATTATACTGCCCAGAGGATATCTCTGCAGTTAAGCGGGAGAAGGGTTACGGAGAAAGATGAGATAAACGCCAAGTATAAAGGGATAAATTTAGGGGAAGGGTTTGATTATGTGGCCGATGAAAAGGCGCAAACTATTGCCCTTACCGAAGAAGGTGAGGTTAAGGCGGCAAGGCTTTGGGGGGTGGAAAGCCTTCATAATATTGAAACCATAGAATGCCGGCACCATACTATCGCAGCGCTTCGGGCAAAGGAATTTTATGAGAAAGACGTAGATTATGTTTTGAAAGACGGGGAGGTCATTATAGTTGATGAATTTACCGGTAGAATGATGCCGGGCAGGCGCTGGTCAGACGGGTTGCATCAGGCAATAGAGGCTAAGGAGGGGATGAAGATTGAAAGGGAAAACCAAACTTTAGCGACGATAACTTTTCAGAATTATTTCCGCATGTATGAAAAGCTGGCAGGAATGACCGGGACCGCCTTTACCGAGGCCAATGAGTTTAAGAATATTTACCAGCTGGATGTCGTGGTCATTCCCACAAATAAACCTTTAATACGGAAAAATTATCCCGATCGTATTTATAAAACTGAGAAAGAGAAATTTTCTGCCGTGGTTGAAGAGATTGCCCAGCTTTATGAGCTGGGGAGGCCGGTTTTAGTCGGGACTATCTCTATAGATAAATCCGAGAAATTATCCGAGGTCCTTAAGCGCCGGGGCATAGCCCACCAGGTCCTTAATGCTAAATATCACGAGTTGGAAGCTCAGATTGTCGCTCAGGCAGGAAGGTACAGAGGGGTGACTATCGCTACTAATATGGCCGGGAGAGGTACGGATATTTTATTAGGCGGTAATCCTGAATTTATGGCTAAGAATTTAGCCAGGCAGAAGCTGGATTCGCAGTCCGATAATTATAAGGAGGAATACAAAAAGATAGTAGATGGTTATAAAAGAGAGGCTGAAGAAGAGCACCGAAAGGTAGTCGGGGTGGGAGGTCTGCATGTCCTTGGCACGGAGCGCCATGAGGCGCGCAGGATTGATAATCAGCTGCGCGGAAGAAGCGGGCGCCAAGGCGATCCTGGTTCATCGCGTTTTTACGTATCTTTGGCAGATGACCTTATGCGTTTGTTCGGTTCGGAGCGGCTGGTTACTATTATGGATAAATTAGGGCTTGAGGAAGGGCAGGTTATTGAGCATCCCTGGGTTAGCCGTTCCATTGAGATAGCCCAAAGGCGCGTAGAGCAGCACAATTTTGAAATAAGAAAACAGCTTTTGGAATATGACAATGTAATGAATAAGCAAAGGGAGATAATTTATTCTCAACGCAAAGAGATCCTTGAGGGTATTTCTTTGAAAGAAGAGATAACCGGGATTCTAAAAAGCTGTATAAACAGCGCAGTCTCGGCTAACTCTAACCATCTTCAGGAGCTTAACTTAAGCGGGTTATTGACTGAAATAAAATTGAGGTTCGGGCTTGAACTTGAAAGCCCGCAGGTAAAAGATTTGCAATCTAAAGGACTCAAGGATGTAGAGGGTTTTTTGTATGATCGGGCATTAGATTTATACGAAGACAAAGAACAAGCTATCGGAAGCGACCTATTACGACATCTTGAGCGGATGGTTTTTCTGCAGATCATAGATAGTAAGTGGAAGGATCATCTTTATGCAATGGATAGCCTTCGTGAAGGGATAGGTTTAAGGGCTTATGGGCAGCGAGACCCCCTGGTAGAATATAAGCGCGAGGCTTTTGGTATGTTTAGCGAGATGATTTCCGGCATTGAAAACGATGCGGTGGAGTCGGTTTTTAAATTACAGGCTAAGGGCAGGGAAAGATTCAGGGGTGCCTTTAGTTCCATCTCTAAAGAACTTGTGCATCCGCAAGCAGCTCAGTTGACTGGCGGGGAAGAGGGTTCCGGGAGAGAGGCTCTTTTATCTGATGAGCCCGTTAAAGAACTTAACCCGTCCGTAAAATTATCACATCCTAAAATCGGGCGCAATGACCCTTGCCCTTGCGGTTCCGGTAGAAAATATAAGAAATGCTGCGGAAAATAACCGGAATAAAGGCTGCTGAATTCTGGCTTTGTTTGTCGTCCGCGTTGTTATTGGCCCTGCCGTTTTTAACCCCAAGGTTTTCATTATTTGCCTGGTTTGGTTTTGTCCCCTTTTTTTTGATGCTTAGGGGAAAATGCGCCTTGCGCGCTTTCATCCTTTCTTATTTAACCGGCATAATTTTCTGGTGTGTAACAATATTCTGGCTCATTAATGTTACATTATTAGGCCTGATACTTCTGATATTGTATTTGGCTTTATATTTTGGCTTATTCGGAGTGCTCCTGTGCCGTTTAATAAATGCTAAGTATTTATTACTTACCGTTCCTTCCCTTTGGGTTATTTTAGAATATGCGCGCAGCCATTTCTTAACCGGATTCCCCTGGTCACTTTTGGGTTATTCGCAGTATCTTAATCTGCATATTATCCAGGTGTCGGATATTACCGGAGTTTGGGGGGTTTCGTTTTTAATTGTTATGGTTAATACGGTTATTTATTCAGCCCTCATATCCCGCCCCTTTGTTTCCAGGAAAACAGCAGGGTTATTTTTATTTCTTACTTTTTTATTTTCTTCCGTTATTGGATACGGATACTGCCGGATAAGCTTTTTGTCTCAAATTAATCCTGGTGATTCTGCAAAGCCGGTTAAGCTGGCTGTAATCCAGCCTAATATACCGCAGGATTTAAAATGGCAGATGCATTCCAGGTTATTTATTATGCAAAGATATTTTGAGCTTACCAATATGGCTGTTAAAGATAATCCGGATTTAATTATTTGGCCGGAAGCCTCTCTCCCGGTTGTTTTAGAAGAGGAGCTTGAGTATTTCTTGAGTTTGCGCGATTACATAGCAGAAAATCAGAGGCCCTTGCTCTTTGGGTCGGTTACCTCAAGGGGAAGCCTTTATTATAATAGCGCCTTGTTGATTTCAGGCCAGGGAGAGCCTTTAAACCAATATGATAAGTTGCACTTGGTTCCCTTCGGAGAGTATATTCCTTTCAGGGGTTCTTTAAGGTTTCTGGATACTATTGCCCCTATAGGAGATATAGCCGGGGGTGATGATTATACTATATTCCGTTTCCCGGATAGTTTCGGGGTTTTAATTTGCTTTGAAGACGTATTTCCTGGCCTGGCAAGGAATTTCGTAAAAAAAGGGGCAAGGTTTTTGGTAAATATTACCAATGATGCTTGGTTTGGCAAGACCCCAGAGGCGTATCAGCATTTGGCTGCCTCTATTTTTAGGGCTGTTGAAAACAGGGTTTATCTCGTGCGTTGCGCCAATACGGGAGTATCCGCATTCATATCTCCTTTAGGTAAAATTGTTTCAAGGGTCAAGAATGATAAAGGAGAAGATATATTTGTGCAAGGGCATAAAACTGAAACAATATACCCTTATTTTGACAGGCTTTCTTTTTACGGAAAATACGGCGATTTTTTCCCGTTTTTATCTGCGCTCCTTCTTTTGTTTGGTATAATAAGGGCGGCTTTTAAGAAGAGGCCCTAAGGCATATATTCTTAGGTTAATAAGCTATTCTTTCGGCTCCATATGCACTACAATATCAACTACCTGGGGCAGGGATTTTTTTATGGCATCTTCAATGGCGTAGCTTATTTTATGGGCAGAATCTATGTGCATATTGCTGTCAACCTGTACGTGTAAATCAATATAAATATCGTCAGGCCTTCCGCGCGTACGTATCTTGTGGCATGCCTTTACTCCCCCTACGCTTAAAACAATATCAACTATTTGTTTTAAATCCACTATAGCTGCGCTATCGCAGAGTATTGCAGAACTTTGGCGGACTATTTTATACCCGGAATAGGCGATAAAAGCGGAGATGCAAATTGAGGTTATAGGATCCAGCAAGGGGAAGCCAATTTTTATTGCGATTAGGGCAAGGATGACCGAAAGCGAAGTCAAGATATCGGCACGTGTATGCAGGGCATCGGAGAGCAATATGTCGCTTTTAAATTCCAGCCCTTTTTTGTTTTCATAACGCATAACCACAAAATTCACACTTATAGTAATTGCCATTATAATAAAGCTTACGGGGGTGACATTAAGGGTTATGGCATTATTAAAACGACCCAGGCTTTCGTGTGTGATCCCTATGGCCACCAAGAAGAGCAGGAAGGCAATACCTAGGGAGAAAAAGGTTTCATATTTTTTGTGGCCGTAAGGATGGTCGATATCCTTTGCCTTAGAGGCAAAGTGTATTCCAATCAACCCTATGATATTGGATGCGCCGTCAGAGAGAGAGTGGAAGCCGTCAGCAGTCATACTTGCCAAGCGGCTGTTTAGGCCAAAGATAATTTTAGCTATAGCTACGAGCCAATTAAGGGCTAGCACTGTTATCAGTACCAGCCTAATTTTGCCGTAGTCTTTTATTTGCCCGGGCATAGGCATATTTTAAGGACATATTTTTAGTATTGCAAGTTATTTTACTACAATAAAGATGTTGACAGCTGTATTGAGGCTAATATAATGATGGCAAAAAGATGATCATGATGTCATTCTGCCGGCAAAGAGTATCGAATATTTTTGTTTTTTTTCTTGTATTATGCCTGTTTTCATCCACCCGTTTATCTGCGCAAGATTTTCAGCAGTTAGACTCCTTTAAGGAGGGAGAGCGCGTGCTTATACTTGCGCCGCATCCGGATGATGAAGCGATAGCCTGCGCAGGCGTGATACAGGAGGCTATTCTCAAGGGGGCTAAGGTCAAGATTGTTTATTTAACTAACGGCGAACATAATCAATTTGCCTTTATCGTATACAAGAAGAGGATCGTTCTTAAAAAAAATGAGTTTATAGCCTTAGGGCAAGTGCGCCGTAAAGAGTCAATTAAAGCGATGCAGCTATTGGGGCTTGAGGAGGCTGACCTTATATTCTTAGGCTACCCTGATTTTGGCACCTTTAGTATGTTTACCAGATTCTGGAATACGGATAAACCATTCCGCTCTCTTTTAACCAGGATCTCCTCCGTTCCTTATGAAGACAGCCCTTCTTTTAAAACCCCCTACTTTGGGGAGAATATCCTTAAGGATTTGAAAAAAGTTATTTTAGATTATCGTCCGGATAAAATATTTGTTTCTCATCCTGCGGATGTCAACGTCGACCATAAATCCCTCTATTTGTTTTTACGGATAGCGTTGGCTCAACTTAAAGAAGAGATATCTTATCCTAAAATTTATCCGTATCTGGTGCACCATAGTGGTTGGCCATTGCCGCGGCATTATCATCCTGATCTTGAGTTAACTCCGCCAAAAGGTTTCTCAGGCTCCGATATAAAGTGGTCAAATTTTGACCTTACTGCTCAGCAGCTGGATAATAAAAAGAAGGCAATACTTTGTTATAGAAGCCAGACTCAATCAAGCGCCTTTTACCTTCTGGCCTTTGCGCGGAAGAATGAACTTTTTGGGGATTATCCCGCTATAAATTTAAACCATCAAACCAAGTTAAATGAAAATCCGGTTTCCTTTTTTGGCTCTTCCAGGATGTTTCCGGATATTAATTCCGAAGGCAACTATGCAGAGAATATTTCTTTAGCCAGTAAGGGGAGGGCCAGCTATGCCGTTTTGGGGGATGATTTAATTATAATGATAGAGAAGCCCGAAAATATTGTATACAGGTTTTCAACGACATTGTATTTATTCGGTTATAATTATAATGTGCCTTTTGCTGATATGCCCAAGATGCGGATTATTACTAAGCATAAAAACTTCAGGGTGCTAGACGGGAAGAAGTTAATCGATGGTAGCGGCGTCTATTTAAACTTAGCCCCTGCAGCCTTGACCCTTAAAATTCCCCTGAAAGAATTAGGTTCGCCCGATTTTATTTTAGCTTCCGTAAAGTCTTATATAGGGCGTGATGAAGGCGGTGACTCTCCTATCTATACAACCGGCTTCAGGATAATTAATATAAATTAGCAAGGGAGGAGATATGTTAGAATTAAAATTAGTTGAAATTAAGAAGCCTGAAGAAGTAAACATTATCATAGGGCAGAGCCACTTTATAAAGACAGCGGAAGACCTTTATGAGGCCTTATTCAATAGCGTCCCGGGGATAGTATTCGCTCTTGCTTTTGCTGAGGCCAGCGGCGCCTGTAAGGTGAGGTCTCACGGTAATGATAAATTGCTTAAGGATTTAGCCGTAGAGAATTGCCTTAATATAAGGGCGGGGCATAGCTTTGTAATTTTACTGAAGAATGCTTACCCGATTAATGTTTTAAACGCAATCAAAAATGTCCCTGAGGTATGCAATATATATTGTGCCACTGCCAATCCGGTTAAGGTTGTCGTTGCCCAAGCCGAGGAAGGATGCGCCATTTTAGGGGTGGTTGACGGTTTTGCGCCTAAGGGGGAGGAAGGAGAGGCGGATATCTCTTGGAGAAAGAATTTCTTGCGTAAAATCGGCTATAAGTTATAATTCTTATTGTAAGTTAAAATTAATTCTGTTATAATTTTTATATAAATGGATTTAAAGAAAGTTAGAAAAAGTTTTAGTCGTCTTTTAGGGCGGTTAGGTTTACATATCTGCTCTTTGATAATAAAAATTACGCCGGCGAGGTTTCTCTATCGCTTTGCCAAGATGATAAGTTCGTTGGCCTACTCTTTTGCCAAGAAACAGAAGAATATTGCCTTTGATAGCTTAAAGATTGCCTTTGGGCAGGAAAAAAGCAAAGAAGAGCTGGATAGGATAGTCAGGCAATGTTTTGATTATATAGCTAAATCAGCAGTTGAACTTATGTTTCTTATGGATAAACCTCAGCTTTTGAAGAATAGGGTGGATATAATCGGCAGGGAGAACCTAGAGAAGGCCTTATCTAGAAAAAAGGGAGTTATATTAGTAAGCGCCCATTTCGGCAATTTCCCGCTTTTACTAGGCAGGTTAGCAGTAGAGGGGTATAAGACCGCAGGCATTATGCGTCCGATGAGGGACTCAAGGGTAGAGAAAATCTTCCTGGAGAAAAGAGAAAAATTCGGGGTAAAGACTATCTACAGCCAGCCGCGCAATCTTTGTGTTAATAATACAATACTCTCCTTGCGTAATAATGAATTAGTTTTTATCCCCATAGACCAGAATTTTGGGACTGCCGGAGTTTTTGTCAATTTCTTCGGCAGAAAAGCGGCTACGGCCACCGGACCGGTGATCTTTGCCCAGCGCACCGACGCAGCGCTTATTCCCTGTTTTATTTTAAGGCAGAAGGATGATCGGCATAAGATAGTCTTCGAGCCTGCCTTGGGCTTACAGGAGGGAGGCGATTCGCAAGAAACGGTACTTATCAATATACAGAAATTGACCGATATTATTGAAACATATATACGCAAATATCCTGCGGAATGGGGATGGATCCACCGCAGGTGGAAGAGTCAACCAAGTTAAGGGAGGTGTAAAATGGCAGAGGAAATCAAGAAGGAAGAAAAATGCTGCTGTGTACAGGGCAAGAAAGTTATTTCTACAATCTTAAAGGTTATCCTGGGGCTGGTCTTTTTAGGCTTAGGCGTTGCCGCAATCTTAAGATGGTGGCCTGCGCTTTTGATGATCATTAAAGGATCTATCGGCCTGTTTCTAATTTTGGCCGGGATCATCACTTTAGCAATAGCCAAAGAATAATACAAAAAAATAGCTTTAAAACCGAGAAAAGGGGCTAGAAGATAATTCTTGCCCCTTTTTATTTACATTTCACTATTTTAAGGTATAATTATAACATTATGGATCTTTAAGATTAAGGAGAAGGTATGGAGTATATATTAAGGAAAGAAATCGTTTTGAACCGGAGTTTTTCCAGGGCTTTAGTATCGTTGTTTTTTATAATTACGATAAGCTTGGGGGCCTTTGTCCGTATCCCGCTTCCTTTTACCCCTGTCCCCTTAACAATGCAAACTTTTTTTGTCTTGCTCTCTGCCGCTTTTCTAGGGGCACGTTTAGGATTATTTACTCAATTTGCTTATATATTTTTAGGCTTTATCGGGCTTCCCATATTTACTGGTACTTATGCCGGGGCAGTTTATCTTATTGGGCCTACTGCCGGTTATTTCTTCGGTTTTCTTGCCGCCACTATTTTTATCGCAAGATTTATTAAATATGCCAAGGAGAATATCTTAATGATTGCAGGCATTTTCTGTTTAGCTAGTGTCCTGCTTTTATTGTGCGGTGTTGCCTGGCTTAAGATATCGCTGCATCTTTCCTGGACAAAATCGCTTTTCTTGGGTTTTGTTCCTTTTTTCCCCGGTGATATAGCCAAGTCAGTTTTGGCTGCATTTTTATTCTGGAAGCTTAAACCGCGGATAAAATCAATCCTATAGATAGCCGGTCTATAAGATAAAATTAAAATAAAATGAAGAACATTACGCTAAGGCTGGGAATACTCTTATTGATATCATTTTCTTTGTGGGTATTCGCAAATAAGATAGGCATGAACCCCCAGCAGGCCTTGTCAGTAGCCATATTTTCAATGTCGATTTTAGGTACTTTGTTTTTTTGGGATTTTCGGCTCAGTTTTGCTTTTATAGGTACCGCTGTACTCCTTGTAACTAAAACTATCGACATAGAGCATTTGCTTATATTTTCCTCCCTCGAGGTTATATTATTTCTCGTCGGCATGATGATTATTATGGGCAGGCTTAAAGACTCCGGTGTCTTCGCCTGGATAGTCAGCGTTATTTTAAGGATCCCGCGATTGACAGGAAAAAGATTTGTTTTTATCGTTGCGGTATTGTCAGGGATTTTTGCCGGGGCAGTTGATGAAGTTACCTCTATAATATTCATGGTGGCAGCAGTATTGGAGGTGTGTGATTATTTTGAAGTTAACCCAACGCCTTTTATTATTATTTCTGTTTTAAGCACTAACATCGGTTCGGCGGCAACAGTCTTGGGAAACCCTATAGGCATACTTATCGCCAGTAAGTCAGGGCTCACTTTTGAGGATTTTATCGTTAAGGCTATGCCCATAGCCGCCCTTTGCCTTCTGGTCACTTCGGCAATGCTTGTTTTCTGGTATAGGAAACCGATAGCCCTGCTGGATAAGAATATTAAAGAGTTCGGGGCTAACGAGATACTCACCAAGCTTATCTCCGTACCTGCGGATAAGAGGTTAAAGGTTAATATGCTTATTTTCTTTTTAACCCTAATCTTTATATCCCTGCATCACCGTATAGAGGTTGCCTTGGGATTGGCGCCAAATACCGTCCTTGTGGCAGTTCCGCTTATCTCCAGCGGGTTAATTATGGTTTGGAAAAGAAACAAGGCCAGAAAATATATTGAAAAAGATGTAGAATGGTGGACCTTGATTTTTTTTCTGCTTTTGTTTGTCCAGGCCGGAACGCTGAAGTATACCAATACAACTGTTTTTATCGCGGATAAACTTGTTCAATTAACGGGAGACAATATCAACGTACTGACCAGCGTAATTCTTTGGATAAGCGCATTGGGATCAAGCATGTTCGATAATGTAGTTTTGGTGGCTGCCTTTATACCGGTTTTGCAGGGTTTTCAGGCAATAAATATCACTACGCAATCGCTCTGGTGGGCACTGCTTTTTGGCGGTTGCCTCGGAGGAAATATAACCCTGATAGGTTCAACCGCTAATATTGTAGCCCTGGGGATACTAGAGAAAGAAAGAAATATCCGCATGACTTTCTTTAGCTGGTTTTGGATTGGTTTAAGCGTTGGGCTGATTACTACCTGTATTGTTTGGGCAGTGCTTACATTTATACCTTTTTATAAATAAGATCCGGAATTGAGCCTTAAATGATAAAAAGTAAATATTACTTATTATTCTTTATCTTAGGGATTACGTTTTCCTCCCTGACGGGATGCGCATTAATTAATAAGCCTATAGAGTTTGTAGATGATTTTATAAGCAGCGCATTCTTTCCGCCGTATTCCGGGCCTAAGGCAAAAGTACTAGTTGCCGATTTTGAAGTTATGACTGCCAAGGCTACGGTGGATATCGGTTCAAACTTGCGCGACCTTTTGATAGCCGGGCTTGTAAAAAGCCAGCGTTTTGAGTTGGTGAGTTTGCCTAAAGATGCTAGCGATAAGCCTTCAGGATTGATTATTGCTACCCGGCTTTTGGATTTTGAGCCTTACGGATCTGGGGGAAAATCTGGGGTGGGAGGCGCGGGAAGTGCGGCTAGCGGTTCGTTATACAGCCTACTGGGCTCAAGTATCAATAGGTCTTATATAACCCTGGATATACGTATCGTAGATTCAGCTACTTCTAAGGTTTTATTCTCAGAGCGTATCAGTGGGCAGGCAGCCGGGGGATACAGCCCTGCGGAAGGGCACAGGGAAGAGAAGAAGATAGGCCAGGGGCTGGCTTTATATACGGGAACATCTATGGAAGAGGCAATTAATCAATGCATGCTGGAGGCGGTTAAATATATTATTCAGAAAGTTCCAGCGCAGTATTATAAAGGAGGTAATGGGGATGGGAAAACGTAAGCGCAGGGGAAAACTTAATTGGCGTTCCAAGAAAGCGAATAAGGGGAGAAGGCCGAATTTAGGCTAAGGAGAGGCTTTATTAACTTAATGCATTTTTACCCGCCGCAACTTGAATAGATGAGAGCTATTGTTCTGATTTCCGGTGGTTTAGATAGTATTCTTGCCGCAAGGATGATTAAAGATCAGGGCATAGGTATCATTCCTTTAAATTTCAGGATCCCCTTTTCCCATATTAACCCGCATTCTTATAACGGCAGCGGCCTGGATGAATTCACCAAGAATACCCTGGGGGAAGAGCTAAGGGTGGCGGATGTGGATAAGGATTTTATTGAGATGTTATTAAATCCAAGGCATGGGTTTGGCACTCATATGAATCCTTGTATTGATTGCAAGATACTTATGCTCTTGAAATCGAAAGAGTTAATGCGGGAGTTCTGCGCTAAATTTATCGTAACCGGAGAGGTTTTAGGCCAAAGGCCAATGTCACAGCATAAGCAGGCGCTTAGGAGAATAGAGGAGGATGCCGGGCTTAAGGGTTTATTGCTTCGCCCGCTTTCCGCCAAGAACTTAATTCCTACCATACCTGAAGCAGAAGGTTGGGTTGACCGGGATAAACTCTTTAATATTTCCGGGCGTTCCCGCAGGATGCAGATTGAGCTTGCTAAAAGATTTGGTATTTCGGGTTATCCTAATGCTTCCGGAGGGTGTTTATTGACCGATAGGCAGTTTTCCGTAAGGCTTAAGGACCTTATCAGGCACAGAGAGCCAAGCTTAAGGAATATAGAGCTATTGAAGGTAGGCAGGCATTTCAGGATCGGAGAGCATACAAAGCTTATTGTCGGCCGGAACGAAAAAGAGAATAAATATTTAGAAGAGAAGGCTGCCGCGGGCGATTATTTGTTTGTAACCGAGGAGAATGCAGCCGGGCCGGTTTGTTTAGGCGTAGGCGATTTCAGCGAAGAGCAGATAATGCTCTCCGGGAGAATAGCCTGCCGTTATTATGATTTACGTGAGGATGCAGTTAAGATATCCTGCAGGCATATCCCCGATAAAAAGGGCCTATCCTTAAGCGTTAACCCTCTTGGAGAGGATGACCTTGCGGGCTTACGTTTATAAGCCTTGTTAATATAAGCTAAAGATGAGAGAAGCACTTTTTTACGAAAAATCGCCCGATAAAACTGTACATTGCCATTTATGCGCCCATGAATGCATAATCAAGGATAACCAACCTGGGATATGCGGGGTAAGGGTAAATTTCAAAGGAACCCTTTTTACCTATGCTTACGGTAATACAGTAGCGGCTAATGTCGACCCTATAGAGAAGAAGCCTCTTTATCATTTTCTTCCGGGTTCAAAGAGTTTCTCCGTGGCTTCAGCCGGCTGCAATTTTAGATGCAGTTTTTGCCAGAATTGGGAAATTTCACAAAGGCAACCGCAGGGTAGCGTTTCCTTGGCCGAAGATGAGTTTGCCCCCGAGGATATAGTTGAGGAGGCGTTAAGAAATGATTGCCAGAGCATATCCTATACCTATACCGAGCCGACTGTATTCTTTGAGTATGCTTATGATACGGCAAGATTAGCTAAATCCCGTTCTTTGCGTAATGTTTTTGTCACTAACGGATATATGTCCCAAGATTGCCTTAAGGAGATCTCTCCATATTTAGACGCCGCCAATGTCGATTTAAAATTTTTCCAGGATGCCTCTTATAAAAAATATTGCGCTGCTTTACTCTCTCCTGTGCTGGAGACTATAAGGCTGATGAAAGAACTTGGTGTTTGGGTTGAAATTACTACCCTGGTTATCCCCGGGGTCAATGATTCTGAAGATGAGTTGAAGGCATTAGCGGGTTTTATCTCTGGACTCGACAGGAATATACCTTGGCATGTTTCCCGTTTTCATCCGGATTATAAGCTAAATAACTATCCCTCTACGCCAGAGGCAACACTTAAAGAAGCGCGAAGGCTTGGCATGGAGGCCGGGCTTAATTTTGTTTACGCGGGGAACGTCTACGGATGGGGTAGCGATACCATTTGCCCTTCTTGCGCAAAACCGTTAATTAAGCGCGATGGTTTTAAAATTAAGGAGTATAATATGAAGGTTGGCAAATGCCCTTATTGCCAAAGTGTTATACCGGGAGCTTTTATTTATTAGAAAACATTATGAAGATAGCAAATCCTCAAAAGTGCATAGTTTTCTTTGACTTTGACAGTATGCTGCCGGTTTTCCCCCGCGATAACCTTTGGGTTAAGCTGGAGAAAGAATGGGAAGCGGAAGAAATAGGTGCGCATAGATGCCTTAAGGGTGGTCAGGTAAAGGGGTCAGGCCAGAAATATGCAGCCCAATATTAGGATTTTTCTTTATTTTGTAAACGGCAGGCCGGAGACGCTAACTCACCTATTATTTAAGAAAGGCGCATTAACCCAGCCATCTCGATATTAATACGGCCTCTGCCGGATTAGCCTTTCTTGGCGGAGTATTTTCTTCGCCTTTTCTCTGGCCTTGTTTCATTACGCACTAAAGAGGGCGAGGTCTCTTTGAGATGAAAGAAGGGATAGTTTTTATCATAATCGGCATAACGATAGTCAGTTTTTCCTGATCAGTAAATCCTGCCATTTTATTATAATAATAGTGCTTATAATTTATAGGAATTACCGGTAAGCACCTCAATTACTTGCAGGCTTAGCGCTTTGGTTTCTTCTGCAAGAGAGTCAGCCGGATAAATCAATAAGAAGCCTGAAGAGGTAAATAGCGCCAGATTATTTTTTATAACTAAATCATATAAAACAATTTCTAAGGAAATTCTTTTATCGATCCTAATTGTAATTGACAAGTGGTTAGTAAGTAATAAAATAATAGCGTTAAGGAGTGAAAATATGGATAAGGTATTAGCTTTAGCGGTTTTTATTTTTGCATATATTTCCTTTATTTTATTCCCGGATAAAAGAGCCCATTTGGCATTTTTAGGGGCCCTTTTAATTGTCGTTTTAGGGGTTATTACCCCGCATCAGGCATTTATTTCCGTAAATTGGAATGTTATGGGGATATTTGTGGGTATGCTGGCTGTGGCGGATGTCTTTATGTTAAGCCGTGTACCGGCGTATCTGGCGGAAATTATTGTTAACCGCGCTAAGAATACTGCGTGGTCGGTTTTATTTATCTGCGTGTTGACAAGTTTTATCTCAGCCTTTGTTGAAAATGTCGCTACAGTCCTCATTATTGCTCCTATAGCCATATCATTGGCAAAAAAGCTTAAAATTAACCCCTTGAATATGATGATTGCTATTGCAATATCCAGTAATTTGCAAGGGGCAGCTACTTTAATTGGGGACCCTCCAAGCATGCTTTTAGGCGGATTTACCGGTATGAACTTCTCGGATTTTTTCTTTTACAAGGGGCGGCCCAGCGTATTCTTTGCGGTACAAATCGGGGCAGTCGCATCTTTTATGGTGTTGTATTTTATATTTAAAGGGAACAGGGAGAAAGTTAGGCTTGTCCCTGTGGAAAAGGTAAATTCCTGGGTCCCTACGCTTATTTTGGTTATCCTGATATTTGTTTTAGCGGTATCCTCATTTATTAAAACCAGTTTTTCTTATACGGCAGGGTTTTTGTGCGTTATTTTCGGGGCTGTTTCACTCATCTGGCGGCGTCTCGCTAAGAAGGGGTCTATTCTTAAAGGGCTGGGGGGGCTTGACTGGGAGACGACTTTTTTCTTAATCGGGATATTTATTATCATCGGCGCTATATATATTACCGGATGGATTGAGCTTTTCTCCGGCTTTCTTTCTGGTTTGATCGGACAGAATATATTTTTAGGCTATACTACCATAGTTGTTATGTCTGTAGCCATCTCTGCTTTTGTAGATAATGTTCCTTTTCTGGCGGTTATGCTTCCGGTTGCCATATCCATGTCCGCGAAATTGAATATAGACCCTACGCTTTTTCTTTTCGGCCTACTAATCGGGGCAAGCTTGGGAGGTAATATTACTCCTATTGGCGCCTCCGCAAATATTGTTGCCTGTGGTTTGCTTAAAAAAGAAGGTTATAAGGTAAGTTTTAAGGATTTTATGAAGATAGGGGTTCCTTTTACTTTTGCCGCGGTCTTTGCTGCCTATTTATTTATCTGGTTTATCTGGGGGCGATAATGCAGGAATGCTGTTCAAATAAGG
Organism: Candidatus Omnitrophota bacterium; assembly: GCA_041653055.1. Taxonomy (GTDB): domain Bacteria; phylum Omnitrophota; class Gorgyraeia; order Gygaellales; family Profunditerraquicolaceae; genus Sherwoodlollariibacterium. The sequence continues at coordinate 45,094 of JBAZGD010000001.1, read as the reverse complement.
CAAGGACAGGTATTCTCAGCAATAAACTCTTAATTGTCAGTGCTTTAGCAGGGCTTCTGCTTTGTTTTTCCGTATTCTTTCCGTTTTTGAAGCCATTTCAGGAGAATTTTATAAATTATGTAAAAAATATCTGGTGGGCGGTTGCCCTAGGGCTATTTTTGGGCGGGATTATCGATTATTATATACCCAGGGAATATATATCTAAAGTCCTATCCCGCAATAGGCCCGCCACGATATTTAATGCCGTATTCTTAGGTTTTTTAATGAGCGCCTGTAGCCATGGAATATTAGCTTTGTCTATACAGCTGCATAAGAAAGGGGCATCCAATCCTGCGGTAGTAAGTTTCCTGCTGGCCAGTCCCTGGGCAAATTTTACCCTGACTGTTATGCTGGTGGGTTTCTTTGGCCTGAAAGGGGTATTAATTATAGCCTCGGCAGTAATTATCGCCATAAGCACGGGATTTATTTTTATCTTCCTTGAGAAGAAGGGTTTGATTGAGAAAAACAATAATATCCTTAAAGTGGCGGATGATTTCTCGGTTAGAAAGGATTTCTATGCCAGGTTTAAAAGTTATAAATTTACCTTAGGGAATTTGGTTAATGATTTTAAGGGAGTAGCCATTGGGGCCTTAAGCCTTTCTCGTATGGTATTGTGGTGGATAATACTCGGGGTATTTATCGCTTCGTTAGCGGGGGCGTACATACCGACTCACTTTTTCCATAAGTTTATGGGCCCAACCTTATTCGGGCTGGTAGTTACATTAGGGCTGGCGACTGTAATTGAGGTGTGTTCTGAGGGTTCAAGCCCCTTGGCCTTTGAGATATACAGGCAGACAGGGGCACTGGGCAATAGTTTTACATTCCTTATGGCAGGCGTAGTAACCGATTATACCGAGATCGGGCTTCTCTGGGTAAACGTAGGCAGGAGGGTAGCCTTGTGGCTTCCATTGGTTACCCTGCCGCAGGTAATTATCTTGGGGTATTTAATGAATATTCTTATAAAATAGTTAATTTTTTTTCTTGACAAATGATACTATGATTGTATCATTATGGTGAAAGGAGGGGTGTATGGACATTAATGTTAGGTATATGTTGCGCCCCGTTGCCCACTGTAAAGAGGGCTGCAGTAAAGTGTCCCGGGCACGACGTTAAACCCCGTTACAAACTTGGAATTTGGGGTTTACCCCGTTACAGGTATGATTTGTAGCGGGGTAAACTGCCCACTCTGAATATTATGAAATTAATCACCCGTAATACTGATTATGCCTTAAGGGCGATATGTTTTATAGCTGAGAGTGGAAAAGAAGTAGTTTCGGTTTCGTCTCTTTTTGAGGCTTTGGGTGTGCCTAGGCCGTTTCTAAGGAAGATTCTCCAGATATTGCATAATCATGGCGTGCTTAAGTCTTGGAGGGGTAAGTCCGGGGGATTCTCCCTTTTGAGAGGCCCAAAGACAATATTCCTGTGGGATATTATGCGTATATTTCAGGGAAGGTTTTGTTTGAATGAGTGTTTCTTAAGAAAAAGATTATGCCCAAATATTAAGAAATGTATTTTAAGGGGCAAGATTAACCGGATAGAGAAATATGTTTTCAGTGAGCTTAAGGAGATCACTATAGATTGTCTGTTAGGCCATAGCAAAATAAAAAAAATAGTAATAAGGAGGTAGTTATGTTTTGTTATCAATGTGAACAGACAGCAGGCGGTAGCGGTTGCACAAAATCCGGGGTATGCGGTAAGAATGAGGATATTCAAAGCCTGCAGGATATCTTATTATTCGGATTAAAGGGAATAGCTGCTTATGCATTTCATGCCCGGGAGCTGGGCGCCAAAAACGAAGAAGTAGATAGCTTTATGCATGAGGCTTTATTTAAGACGATCACAAACGTAAGCTTTGATTTAAGCCAGTATATCGGCTTGGTCCTAAAATGCGGGCAGATAAACCTAAGGGCAATGGAGGCCTTAGATAAAGCTCATACCGAGAGGTTCGGCAATCCTGTCCCTGTTGAGGTTGATACGGGCACCAGAAAAGGGCCGGGGATTCTTATAACCGGGCATGATCTTTTGGATCTCTACGAATTGCTAAAACAGACAGAGGGCAGCGGAATAAATATTTATACGCATAGCGAAATGCTCCCTGCGCATGGTTATCCTGAACTAAAGAAATTCAAGCATTTGGCAGGAAATTACGGAGGCGCATGGCAGGAGCAGAAGAAAGAGTTTAATGTTTTTAGCGGCGCCTTGCTTGCTACAACTAACTGTGTTTTAATCCCTCCGGAGAATACTTACCTGGACAGGTTATTTACAATAGGGATTACCGGGATTCCCGGGGCAAACCATTTAGCGGGAAGGAAATTCTCGGCTATAATCGAGAAAGCCAAGCAGCTTCCTCCTCTGCCAGAAGCACCGGGGAAGAAGATTATGACGGGTTTCCACCATACGGCCATCTTGGGCCTTGCGGATAAAATCATTGCCGCGGTTAAATCCGGAAAGATTAAGCATTTCTTTTTAATAGGAGGGTGCGATGGAGCCAGGCCGGGTAGAAACTATTATACTGAATTCGCGGAAAGAGTCCCTAAAGACTGTGTAATCTTGACCCTTGCCTGCGGCAAATACCGTTTTAACAAAATTGATTTTGGCGAGATAGACGGCATACCCCGTCTTATTGATATGGGCCAGTGCAATAATGCCTATTCGGCAGTGCAGGTGGCTCTTGCCTTATCCAAGGCATTTAATTGCGGCGTAAATGATTTGCCGCTTACGTTAGTCCTGTCCTGGTTTGAGCAGAAAGCAGTTGCTATATTGCTTAGTTTGTTATATCTTAATATCAAAGGAATCTACATAGGCCCGACACCTCCTGCCTTTATTTCTAAGAATGTATTTGGGATGCTTCAGGAGAAGTTTGACCTAAGGCTTATAGGTGCACCGGAAGAAGATTTAAAGAAAATATTAAAGGGATAGGAGGCTAAAATGGCTGAATTGACGCTGCAGACAGCAGACTGGAAGGCTGAGAAGCATGTGCCGGTAATTGAGGCGCCGGATACAGCCGGCAAGGATGAAATCGTAAAGGTAACAGTTGAGGTGGGAAAAGAGATAGCGCATCCTAATACCGCAGAGCATCATATAAAGTCTATCGAAGTTTACTATCTCATCCCGGAAGAAAAATTCCCCCTGCAGGTTGCGCGTTTTGAATTTAATACCCACGGAGAATCTGTGCAGGGGCCTGATACAAGCACTGTATATTCTCAGCCAAAGGCCACGGCTTATTTTAAGGCAGGTAAATCCGGCACTATTTTAGTTACCGCCTATTGTAATATACATGGGGTATGGAAAAACACCAGAGATTTAAGAATAGAGTAAAGGAGGTTTGGGTATGGATAAATATAAGTGTACAGTGTGCGGCTATATCTATGATCCGGCGATAGGGGATGCTACTCAGAATATCCCTGCCAATACTCCTTTTGACAGGCTTCCTGATTCCTGGGTTTGCCCTGAATGCGGCGTAGGCAAGGATATGTTTATAAAGGTTTAAGCTATGATTAAGCCAGTTTGTGCACGCGTAATTAAGGTTATCCCGCGCACCTATAATGTCAAAAGCATTAGAGCGGTTGTGGATGGGCCGATGGAATTTAAGGCGGGGCAGTTTCTGCGGATCAAGCTTAATAATGACGAAAACCTGCAGCGCTATCTTTCAATTTCAAATTCTCCGACTGAAAATGGTTATCTTGAGTTCACCAAGAAGATAACCGACAGCGATTTTTCTGCGGCCGTCTCAATCCTTAAACCCGGGGACATAGTTTCAATCGAATATCCCTACGGAGCTTTTACGCTTGAACGCGCGGCAGAGAGGATTGCCTTTATTTCGGGCGGGATTGGTATTACCCCCATAAGGAGTATGTGTAAGTTTGCCGCAGATAAAAAGCTGAATTTAGATATAGCCCTGCTTTATGCGAATAACTCTGTGAGGGATATTGCTTTTCGCGAAGACTTTGACGTAATGCAAAAAGAATACAGCAATTTACGCGTTATTCATGTATTGTGCGAAAAGGATATGGAATTGAGCTGCGTTGTAGGAAGGATAAATGCCGATATAATTAAGAAAGAAGTACCGGATTATTTAGAGCGTTTCTTTTTTCTTTGCGGGCCACCCTCTATGGTGGAGGCGATGAAAGGGCTTTTGGCAAAGGAATTGGGAGTGCCTTTAGGCAATATCATTACGGAGAATTTCCAGGGGTATCAGTAGAAAATTAGCATTTTAGGAGGTGTCCAAATGCCCAGCCTTGAGATACTGCCGGGTATTTATTCGGTAGGCGTAGTAGACTGGAATATGCGCAGTTTCCACGGCCATACCTATACTACTAAAAGAGGTACCAGTTATAATTCTTACCTTATAGTTGATGATAAGATCGCCCTTATCGATACTGTCTACGGCCCGTTTACCGAAGAGTTGATCCAGAATATACAGAAGATTATCCCGCCTGAGAAGATTTCATACGTAATTGCCAATCACGTTGAAACAGACCATTCCGGAGCCCTGCCTGCGCTTATGAAGTTATGCCCTAATGCCCAGGTATTAGGCACAACAAAGTGCAGGGAGGGGCTATATAAAAACTACTATTGTAATTGGAATTTTAAAGAAGTTAAAACCGGCGATTCGGTTTCCTTAGGGAAGAAAACCCTTTCCTTTATAGAAGCGCCTATGATCCATTGGCCGGATAGCATGTTTACCTATTGTCCGCAGGAATCTCTGCTTATGCCTAATGATGCCTTTGGCCAGCATCTAGCCTCAAGTTTTATATTTACGGATGAGATAGACCCCTGTGCCCTGTGGGATGAAGCAGCGAAATATTACGCAAATATTCTTTGGCCCTTGGGGTCTATAATTTCCAAGAAAATTGCAGAAATCCAGAAACTGGGCGTACCTATTAAGGTGATAGCCCCTAGCCACGGCCTTATCTGGCGGAAGAACCCAATGGAAATAGTTGCTAAGTATCTGTCTTGGGCTAATAATGAGGTAAAGCCTAAAGCAGTGATAGTTTATGAAACAATGTGGGGCTCAACGGAAAAGATGGCGCGCAAGATTGCGCAGGGTATTATTGAATCCGGGGTAGAGGTAAAGCTTTTTGATATTAATAATGCAGACCGGACTGAGGTAATCAAGGAGATGCTGGATTCCAGGTTTTTCGTTTTTGGCTCTTCAACGCACGATAACGGGATGCTCCCTTCAATGGCGGGTTTTCTTGAATTTTTACGCGGCCTTGCTCCTAAAAACAGGGTTGCCTGCGCCTTTGGTTCGTTTGGTTGGGCAGGGGGTGCAGTAAAAGATATAGAAAAGATTATCAATACAAGTGGCATCTCTCTGTCTCTTTTGGGGTTGGGTATTAAATATCGGCCTGATGGAAATGAGCTAAAGGCCTGTTTAGAATTTGGAAAGAATATTGTTAAAGCGGATAAGGCAAATTAACCAATATTCATGGTGAAACTAGCCAGTGAAATAATAAATTTTTTTGAAAGCCAGGGTTGTGTAATTATAACCACAATCGACAGCAAGGGTTTCCCCCATGCTTCTTGCAAGGGGATGATTAAAATTGAAGAGTCCGGGCGAGCCTATTTTCTTGATGCCTACCACGGGCAGACCTTCAAGAATTTAAAGATAAATCCATCCGCCAGCGCAACTGCTTTTGATGAGCATAGGTTTAAGGGTTTTTGCCTTAAAGGAAGGGCAAGGTTAATTCACGAGGAGGAGTTGACTGAAAATATTGTAAAAAGCTGGGAAGAGAGGATTACCGGCAGGCTTACGCAGCGGCTTCTTAAGAATATCCGCGAAGAAAAAGGGCATAAAGGGCATCCGGAGGCATCTTTGCCTAAGCCCAAATATATGATTGTCCTGGAAGTCGAAGAAGCCGTTGATCTTACCCCGGCGCATCTAAAGTAGGTAATAATAAGAGGAGAAGGTAATGGGAGATATTTTTTCGGGAAGCGAAATAGTGGAGATCGGAATACAGATTGAGAAGAATGGAAGGGATTTCTACAATTCCCTTTCCGGAAGCATTAAGAATATTAAGGTCCAGGAGGTATTTAAGTTTCTGGCCAGGGAGGAGGAAAAACACATTAAGGCTTTTCAGGGTATTTTGGAAAAAGCCGGTAAATTTAAAGATGAAGGTTTGGTTTCTGATGACTATTTTGCCTACATGAGTTCTTTGGCAAGCGAACAGGTCTTTACCAAGGAAAATACGGGTATTGTAATAGCCGGTTCTATTAAAACCGAGAAAGCAGCAGTAGAAAAGGCGATAAATTTTGAAAGGGAGTCCGTTATTTTTTATGAAGGGATAAAAAAGGTTGTTCCCGGTGAAGATAAGAAAATAGTTGATTACCTAATTGAGCAGGAGAATATGCACCTTCGCCAGCTAACTGAATTACTGGCGGTAATCTAGAAAGGGGATAAACATGTCAAAAAACGTTAAAGTGTATAGTACCGCTACCTGCCCCTGGTGTGTGCGTGTTAAACAGTTCCTGAAGGATAGTAATATTGTTTTCGAGGATTTTGATGTTGGCGCTAACCCTGAAAAAGCTGATGAAATGGTTAAGATTTCAGGGCAAATGGGTGTCCCGGTGCTTGATATCGAAGGAGAAATAATTGTTGGTTTTGATAAGGAGAGAATCAAGCAATTATTGGGGTTGCAATAAGTATTAATGGGGAGTAAACAAAAGATGTACGATTTAATTATAGTCGGCGCAGGGCCTGCCGGGATTACTGCGGCAGTATATGCTGCACGCAAGAAGATGGATTTTTTGGTTTTAACCGGCGATATCGGAGGGCAGGCTGCCTGGAGCGGGGATATTGAAAATTATACCGGTTACCAGTTCATCAGCGGGCCCGAGCTTGCGCAGAAGTTCGAAGAGCATATGCGAAAATATGATATTCCGGTAAAGGAGAAGGAAAAAGTCTTAGAAATCAGGAAGCTAGATAAGGATATTTTAGTTAAGACGTTCAGGGGCGAGTACCAATCTAAAACTGTAATTATTGCTTCTGGAAAACGGTCAAGAGAGCTGGGGGTATCGGGAGAAAAAGAATTTAAGAATAAGGGGCTTACCTATTGCGCTACCTGCGACGGCCCGCTTTTTGCTGGAAAGGATGTGGCAATAATCGGAGGAGGAAATTCCGCGCTAGATGCAGCGTTGCAATTAATAAAAATCGCCCGTAAAGTTTATATAATTAACAATACCTTAAGTTTGGGCGGAGACTTAATTATGAGGCAGAAAGTGGAATCCGCCGGGAATACGGTTATAAAGAATAACTCTCAAGTCCGCGCGGTGTTAGGGGGTAAATTTGTAGAGAAGATAAAGGTTGTTTCCCAGGCAAAGGAAGAAGAGATATTTGTCCAGGGGGTTTTTGTGGAGGCCGGGCTTATCCCCAATTCAGGATTTATAAAAGATGTAGAAAAGAATTCCCGCGGGGAAATTAAGATCAACTCTCATAATGAAACCAATATTCCCGGAATTTTCGCCGCAGGGGATGTTACTGATACCCCTGAAAAGCAGATCATTATTGCCGCAGGCGAGGGTTCAAAAGCTTCCTTAGGCGCGTTTAATTATTTAAGCAGGAACTAAGAGATTAATAAAAAAACTTGACAAAAAGCTATTCTAGATTATACTATACTATAATTATAGGGATAATATAGATAAAGGATAAATATGCGTATTACTTATAAAGCCGACTATGCATTAAAAACAATGTTAAATTTAGCTATTAATTATGGCGCTAATCCTGTTTCAGTCCCTGGGCTGGCTAGGCGTTTGGATATCCCAATAAAGTTCTTAGAGCAGATATTAGCTGAGCTTAAAAAAGGAGGGTTTGTAGAAAGCCGTAGGGGTAATGTGGGAGGTTATTTTCTATCTAAGGATCCATCTCAGATAACCTTAGGGGAAGTCGTAAGGTTTATTGTAGGATCTACCGAGCCTATAGCATGTGTCAGGAAAACATATAGTGGTTGCAAGGAGTTGTCTAATTGTGTTTTTAGGGATATATGGTTTCAGGTTAATGAGGCAACTAATAGAATCATTGATAGGGTTAATTTCGAAGAATTGGCAAAGAAGGCGATTGGCCCCAGCGAGAGCCTGGTCTATCAAATATAAAATATGAATATAAAATCCAGCGTATCTAAAACTATCGGGAATACTCCCCTTGTCAGGCTTAATAAACTTTCTAGCGGATTAGAAGCCACTATATACGCAAAATTGGAGTTTTTTAACCCCTTATCCAGCGTTAAAGATAGAATCGGCGTGGCAATGATTGAGGATGCGGAAAAAAAAGGTTTATTAAGAAATGGTTCGGTAATTATTGAGCCTACCAGCGGCAATACGGGTATTGCCTTGGCTTTTGTAGCGGCAGAGAAAGGTTACAGGTTGATTCTGACTATGCCTGAAACAATGAGCGTTGAAAGAAGGCAGCTTCTGCGTGCCCTCGGGGCTGAGGTGGTCTTGACCGAAGGGTCAAAAGGGATGAGGGGGGCAATAGAGAAGGCTGAAAGCCTGATGAAAACAATCCCGGATAGTTATATCCCGCAGCAGTTTAATAATCCTGCTAATCCAAGGATCCATCGTGAAACTACCGCCGAGGAGATCTGGCGCGACAGTGAAGGTAATGTGGATATATTTATAGCAGGAATAGGCACCGGCGGGACAATTACCGGAGTGGGGGAGGTTTTGAGAGAACGCAGGCCTTCTGTTAAAGTTATAGGCCTTGAACCGAAAGATTCCCCTATTCTATCGCAGGGAAAGTCCGGACAGCACAAGATCCAGGGCATAGGCGCAGGCTTTGTCCCGAAGATATTAAATTTAAGTATAATAGATGAGATAATGCAAGTCCGTCATGAGGATGCCGGAGAGGTAGCCAGAAGGTTGGCTAAAGAAGAGGGGATTTTTGCCGGGATCTCCAGCGGCGCGGCAGTATGGGCATCTCTTGAGGTAGCTCGCAGGAAGGAATCAAAAGGTAAGATAATAGTTACTATCTTGCCTAGCACCGGAGAGAGATATCTTTCTACATGGCTTTATGAAGAATATGCGCGTTGAGCATTACCGGAGCTTACAGGAGATAACCCCAGGTATTTTATTAGATAAGGTTAAGGCGGCATCTCCCCTTATTCACCATCTTACCAATTGGGTTACTATTTATGATTGCGCGCAGGCGGTTAAGTCAATAGGCGCATCTCCTGTAATGGCCCATGCCATAGAGGAGGTTGAAGATATGGCCGCCATTTCCTCAAGTTTAGTTTTAAATATAGGAACGCTTACCGTTGATTTTGTGGAAGCAATGAAGAGGGCGGCAACTGCTGCAAATAAAAGGAAAATTCCGGTAATTCTTGATGTTTGTGGGTCCGGGGCTACTTCTTTACGGGACCAAAAATGCAAAGAGCTGCTTATCGAGACGAGGATTGATGTAATTAAAGGGAATTATTCGGAGATAGCCCGGACCTGCGGTGAAAATGTCAAAACTAAAGGAGTAGACAGCTCAGGTATTGCCATGGATATCAAAAGATTGGCATCAGGCCTGGCCATTGCAAAGAAATGCGTTGTGGTTGCTACCGGGCGAGAGGATATAGTTACTAACGGCAAGATGACCTATTTTGTTTCTAACGGGGACAAATTAATGGCTAGTTTAGTAGGGACGGGTTGTATGGCTGCTTCAGTAATCGGTGCGTTTGCGGCAGTAGAAGAAGATTTAGTTAAAGCAGCTGTCTCGGGTTTAGTCTGTTTTGGAGTGGCGGGAGAGCTTGCTGCTAAGAAATCCAATGGCCCGGGAAGTTTCAAGGTCCACCTTTTTGATTCCTTATATAATCTTAAAAACGTAACAATTTCGCGCATGCAGAGAATAAAATGCTAAGAGGATTTTATTTTATAACCGATGCTTCTTTAAGCAGGGCGGGGATTATTAGCGATGTAAGGGAGGCTTGTCGCGCAGGTGCCTGCGCAATACAGTATAGGAGTAAATATATTAGCACCAAATTGATGATTAAAGAGGCCATGAAGCTGCGTAAGATTTGCCGGAAGGAGCTTTTTGTAATAAATGACCGTATTGATATTGTCCAGGCGGTAAAAGCAGACGGGGTGCATTTGGGGCAATCTGATATGCCGGTTAGTTTAACGCGTAAAATATTAGGAAAGGATAAGATAATCGGTTTAACTGTCCATTCCATGGCCCAAGCAGAAGAGGCGGTTAGCTGTGGCGTAGATTATCTGGGTGTTGCCCCTGTTTTTGCAACTAATACTAAATTAGATGCAGGCAAGCCTGTGGGCTTAGCCTTGATTACTAAAATAAGAAAGAAGTATAAAATTCCTATTGTTGCCATTGGAGGGATTAATATCGTTAATGCCCGGGATGTTATAAAGGCAGGGGCAGATTCACTTTGCGCTATTTCTGCTGTGGTGGGTAAAAGTAATATCAAGGCAGAGATATCCAGGTTTCTTGAGGAAATAAACATTGGCTTAGCATCTTGAGCCATGTTATAATTAAAATAAGTAAATTCTTAAGAAGGTGCCAAATAAAAGGAGAATATTATGAAAGAAAGGGTTGAGAAAGCACTTGAAAAGGTAAGGCCTATGCTGCAGGCTGACGGGGGTAATGTTGAGTTAGTTGAAGTAACCGCTGATGGCATAGTCAAGGTTAGGTTAAAGGGAAGCTGCGGCTGCTGCCCGATGAGTTCAATGACTTTAAAGATGGGTATTGAGAGGATTATAAAAGAGGATGTGCCGGAAATAAAGGAAGTTATCGCGATATAAAGGATTAATTTAATGAAGACTATAAAAGAGATAAATGAGAAGATTAAAAAGGGTGAAGTTGTCGTAGTTACCGCCGAAGAGGTGATTGACCTTGTCCAGAAAAAAGGGGCAAAGAAGGCCGCCCAGGAGGTAGATGTAGTTACCTGCGGGACTTTTGGGCCGATGTGTTCATCGGGTGCTTATTTTAATATCGGCCACTCTAAGCCGCGTATAAAAGTAGGAGGGGGGGGTTGTAAACTTAATGACGTACCCTGTTATACAGGTTTTGGGGCAGTAGATATTTATTTAGGTGCAACAGCTCTGCCCGATGATGACCCGCGTAATAAGGTTTACCCGGGAGAGTTTAAATACGGAGGCGGGCATGTCATTCAGGAGTTGGTTTCCGGAGAGGATGTCCGACTGGAGGCAACTGCTTACGGCACAGATTGCTATCCGCGCAGGAAAATAGAGACCTTGATTAATATCAAGGATATGAATGAGGCGGTGCTTTTTAATATCCGTAACTGCTACCAGAATTATAATGTGGCGGTTAATTTATCCGATAAGCCGATATATACCTATATGGGGATGCTCAAGCCTAATTTAGGCAATGCTAATTATTGCTCAGCCGGCCAATTATCCCCTTTATTAAAAGATCCGTACTATCGGACATTTGGCATAGGTACGAAGATATTTTTGGGGGGAGGGGTAGGTTATATTGCCTGGCACGGCACCCAGCATAATCCTTCTGTATTGCGTAAAGATAATGGCATACCCCAAGTGCCTGCTGGTACGCTTGCGGTTATAGGCGACTTAAAACAGATGAATAAGAGTTGGCTGGTAGGCACAAGCATGCTTGGTTATGGTTCTACGCTTATTGTCGGCATAGGCCTTCCTATCCCGGTATTAGATGAAGAGGTCCTAAATTATGCGGCAGTCCCGGATAAAGGCATATACGCTCAGGTTGTGGATTATAGCGTAAGTTATCCTAACTGCCTGCCTGGTTCTTTGGGCGAGGTAAGTTATGATGAGCTGAAGAGCGGAAAGATCATTGTCCAGGGCAAAGAGGTCTTAACCGGTAATCTTTCTAGCTATTCAAAGGCACGCGAAATCTGCGAAGAGCTCAAGGATTGGATTAAGAAGGGTAATTTTCTTTTAAGTGAGCCGGTATCCCCTCTGCCTCAGGCAGATTCAGGTTATGGTTTTAAGATGCTCAAGGAAAGGCCGGCCTTAAAGAAAGAGGAGTAAAAATGGTCTCAAAGAGGATAGTCTTACATTTTCCGCATCGCCTGGTTAATCAGCCGATTGTTTATAAACTGGTTAAAGAATATGATTTGCAGTTTAATATCCTCAAGGCCTTTGTTACCCCTGAAGAAGAAGGGCTTATGGTTTTGGAATTAATCGGGAAAAGGGATAATTTCGATAAAGGGATAGAATACTTGAAGGGCTGCGGGGTCAGGATGCAGCCATTAAGCCAGGATGTAGTGAGAAATGAGGTTAAGTGCACTAACTGCGGGGTTTGCGTACCAATCTGTCCGACGGAGGCGCTTACGGTAGATAAGCAGACGCGTAAGGTAAAATTTGATAATAAAAAATGTATCGCCTGTGAGCTTTGTGTCAAAATTTGCCCTCCGCGTGCTATGGAAGTCCACTTTTAATAGCAGCCAATAATATGAAAAGAGTCTATTTAGATTACGCAGCTACTGCTCCCTGTGACCCTCAGGTATTAAAGGCTATGGAGCCTTTTTTCTTTGATAAGCCGGGTAACGCTTCCAGCATGCATTCTTTTGGGCAGGAGGCTAAGAAGGGCGTGGAGGATAGCCGGGAAGGGCTTGCTTCATTTATAGGGGCACTTCCTGATGAAATAATCTTTACATCGGGAGGCACAGAGTCAAATAATAATGTTATCTTAGGGGTTGCCGCCGCCCTATCAGGCAAAGGCAACCATATTATTACTTCTGCTATTGAACATCATGCCGTAAGCCAGTCTTGCGATTACCTTGAAAAGAAAGGCTTTAAGGTTACCTATTTAAAGGTAGACAAGGATGGCCTGGTCTCTCCTGAAGACCTGAACAAGGCGATCACTGATAAGACCATACTTATAAGTATAATGCACGCCAATAATGAGATTGGAACAATACAGCCGATTAAAGAGATCGGTAAGATTGCCAGAACAAAGGGGGTTTATTTCCATACTGATGCGGTGCAGACTGTGGGACATATTCCGGTCAACGTTATTGATCTTAATGTAGATTTTCTCTCTCTTTCTGCCCATAAGTTTTATGGGCCTAAAGGGGTTGGGGCTTTATATATAAGGAGAGGAAGCCGGATGGAAAGGTTGCTTTACGGGGGAGACCAGGAAAAGGGTAGAAGGGCATCGACTTATAATACCCCTGGGATTGTAGGTTTAGGAAAGGCCGTAGAATTATGCCGAAATAATATGGATAGTGAAATAAAGGCTCAAACAGCTTTAAGGGATAGAATGATAGAGGAGATACCTAAAAGCATACCCGAGGTTAAGTTGAACGGCCATCCTTATTTAAGGCTCCCTAATAATGTTAATTTTTCCGTAAAATACATTGAAGGCGAATCAATGCTGCTTAGTTTAGATGTGCTTAATATCGCTGTTTCTACGGGTTCTGCCTGCACCTCCAGTTCGCTTGAGCCCTCACATGTACTCTTGGGGATAGGTTTAGACCATGCTACTGCGCATGGTTCATTAAGGATAACCCTAGGAAGATGGACGGGTGAAAGCGATATAGATTACTTCTTAAAACACTTGCCTAAGATTGTGGAAAAGTTACGCGCTATGTCCCCGCTTTATGAGAAGAAATAATCATGGAAGATAGGATAATTTATCTGCTTAAGAAAGGGCAGGGGTATCTCTCCGGAGAGGAATTAAGTAAAACCCTGGGGGTAAGCCGCCAGGCATTGTGGAAACACATACAATCTTTAAAAGAGCTCGGTTTTGATATTACCGCTGTCCCCCACCTAGGATACCGCCTTATTTCTATACCGGATAGATTATATGATTTTCAAGTTTACCAAGGGCTTAAGACAAAAGATTTTGGAAAGAGAATACTTTATTTTGATTCCCTAAGTTCTACTATGGATATGGCTACCCAGCTTGCCTTGAAAGAAGCAACCGAGGGTACGGTAGTCTTGGCGGAAACACAGGCTAAGGGCAGGGGGAGGATGGGCAGGATCTGGTATTCTCCTAAATATAAAGGGCTGTATTTCTCTATGATTTTAAGGCCAGGGATAGCTTTAGATAAGGCCTCTATAATTACCTTGCTTGCCGCAGTGGGAATTTGCGAGGCGATAAAGGAATCTTGCGCTTTAGATGTACAGATAAAATGGCCGAATGATATCATGATCCATAACAAGAAGCTGGGTGGTATCCTCACTGAGATTAAGGCTGAAGTTGATGAGGTAAATTTTATGGTAATCGGAGTAGGGTTGAATATAAATAACGACAAGAAATCGTTAATATCGCAAGCAACAAGCCTGAGGCAGGAAAAGGGGGCAGAGCTGAGCCGGCTAGGTATATTGCAGAATATATTGTATAAGCTGGAGGTAAATTATTCCCTTTTTAAAAATAAAGGCCCGCTTGCGGTTATCGATAAATGGCGCCAGCTTTCGCTCACCCTGGGCAAAAGGGTAAAGGTTTACTCGCACCGGGAGTATGTCGAGGGCGAGGCTGTAGATGTCGATTCTGACGGAGGGTTGTTAATCAGGCTTGATTCGGGTTTAACCCAGAAAGTCATTGCCGGAGACGTAATACACTGCCGTTAAGGATTAAATGTAAACCGTTAGCACTAAACTAGTTGACAATAACACGCCAAACTTTATAATAAGCATATGCTTAAGATCAAGTTTGGCATTTTCATTGTTTTATTTATAAACCATAGCTGTGTTTCTCTTGCCCAAGATAGTAATACCCTTCTTGATAAGATTATTGTATTAAAAAGCAAGCAGGTATTTGAGGGCTACTGCTCTTTAAACGGCGATAACCTGCAAGGCCTTCCCTTTGATGCCCCTGTAGAGGCCTTATTAGTAACTTTCCTTAACCTTCAATCGCGCTCACCCAACAGCTCTATACAGTCGGATTTTTCATTGCGCGGGTCAAATTTTCAGGGGGTGCGGGTCTTGCTTAACGGCAAGCGGATAAATGACCCTCAAACCGGCCATCATAATGCCGACATCCCGTTTACTAAAGAGGACATCTCCAGCATTGATGTATTATCCGGTATAACCCCTTTTGGTTTTGGCCCTGATGCGATAGGAGGAACAGTTAACTTTATAACCAAGAGGCCTGAGGAGAGAAAGATTGTATTGGAGCTATCAGGGGGAGAATATGGGTCATTTGGCCAGCTATTCAGCGTAAGCGATAAAATAAAAGATTTAGGATTAAGATTATCCGTAGAAAATAAGGAGTCGGATGGTTTTAGCAAAGATACTGATTTCAAGAAGTTTACCGTCAATATGGCGTCTTCCCTGGATATACCCTTAGGTTCTTTTGCCCTGGATTTTGGATATCAAGAAAAAGAATTTGGTGCCTATGATTTTTATACCCCTGGATTAGGGTATCCCTCAAAAGAGTGGACCAGGACGTATCTTTTAAACGGCGGTTTTAACCTTGGTAAAGATGGTTTAATAATTAAGCCTTCTTTCATCTGGCGCAGGCATTTCGATAAATTTATGCTGGATAAAACTCAGGCGAGAAGCAGTTTTATTTCTCATCATCGAACAGACGTCTATGCCCCCAGCATATATTTAAGCAGGGAAAGCCAGCTTTTAGGCAAAGCCGGTTTAGGCCTGGAGTATTCTCAGGAGAGCATTACTTCTAGTACCCTGGGCAGGCATAGCCGGGCTCAAAGAAGCGCATTTATTGATAATGACTACAGTTTTAGCGACCGCCTCTCTCTCGCCTCTATACTCAGGCTTGAGGATTATGACGGACGGGATTTATCATATACCGGTTCAATCAGGCTCTCTTATGAAGCCGTAAAAAAACATTTGTTTCATTTGGGAATCTCAAGGGCGATAAGAATACCCAGTTTTACCGAGTTATATTATAATGATCCTATAACCGTAGGCGCATCAGATTTGTCCTGTGAGAAGTCGTTAACTTACGAGGCGGGATATTCTTATAAACATGGTAAATTTTCTTTGGCCTCGGTATTTTTCTTAAGGGGTGAAGACAATTTTATTGATTGGGTTAAGGAAAACCCCTCTCGGGCAAAATGGGAGGCAAGAAATATTGCCTCTTCTCAGGTTACCGGCATTGAGGAGAGCCTGCAGTACGCATTTAACGAACTGGTTAATCTCAGGTTAAATTACGCCTACACCAGCAGAAGCAAGGATGACAAAAGATATATTTACAAGTACGGGGAGAATTACGCGCGCCATTTAACAAGCCTTATATCTGTATTTAATCTTGATTTTGGCGCCCAGGAGTTTGGCCTTACCTATAAGAAGCCGCCCTCGCGCAGCGGATGGCTTCTGCTGCATGCAAAATTTAATTATAATCTGGATAAAAATACCAAGTTTTTTCTTTCCGCTACCAATATTTTTAATGTAGAATACCAGGAGATAGCCGGAATTCCGTCACCGGGAAGATGGATTGAGGGAGGGTTAAGGATAGAATGGTAAAGCTTCCGAGGATCAGCAGTTCCTACATAGATAAACATAAATATTTCATGCTATTTGAGACTAAGCTTTGCGATAGGCTCAACTTTATGAGCTATATTTTTGTTAACCCAATTAAGGTTATCAGGGTTTATGACTTTAAAGATGTAGAAAATGCCTTTATTGATATAGAGAAATATTCCAAGAGATTCTACCTGGCGGGCTATTTTTCTTATGAGCTGGGGTATTATTTTGAAAAGGGTATTTTTAAGGATAAGATAACCACCAAAACTCCTTTAATACACCTTGGGGTATTTGATAAAAGATTTTATTTCAACCATAAAACCAAAGATACCAACATGAAGGAGGAGAAGTTTTTTGTTTCAAAGGCACAAGAAGAAGATTTTTCTATCCGTAACCTGAAATTAAATATTTCCCCTGAAGAATACCGTGATAAAGTTTTGAGGATAAAAGAATATATAAGCAGAGGCGATACCTACCAGGTTAATTTTACAACAAAATACAATTTCGATTTTTCAGGATCTCCCCTTGCCCTGTATAACAGGTTGGCTTTACTCCAGCATGTGCAATATGGGGCTTTTTGCAAGCTTGACAACCATCATATTCTTTCCTTTTCTCCGGAGTTATTCTTCAGAAGGGAAGGTTTAAAGATTTATTCTCAGCCGATGAAGGGCACAATCGCAAGGGGGCGTAATCCCCAAGAAGATACTGAGAATATAAAGAAGCTAAGGAGGAGCCTTAAAAACAGGGCGGAGAATTTGATGATCGTGGATTTAGTGCGTAATGATTTGGGAAGAATATCCAGAATCGATAGCGTTAAGATCTCCGAGGCTTTTAAGGTCAGGAGGTATGAAACTATCTCACAGATGACTTCACAGGTAAATAGCAGGCTCAAAAGAGGAGCTACATATTTTGAGATATTTAAGAATATTTTCCCGGGAGGCTCTGTTACCGGAGCCCCCAAGATACGGACAATGCAAATTATCAGGGAATTAGAGAGGGGTTACCCCAGGGGGGTATATTGCGGCGCCTTAGGTTTTATATCAAAAAGGAATCAGGCGGTATTTAACCTTCCTATACGCACTCTTTCTGTTCTCCGGGGTAAAGGCGAAATGGGTGTTGGCAGCGGTATTGTCTATGATTCTTCTCCTGCCGAGGAGTTCATGGAATGTAAGCTGAAGGCGCGCTTTTTGATTGAAAGGGATAGCAGTCTCAGGCTTATTGAAACTATCGGCTGGGATAAAGGTTATTTATTCCTTAAAGAACACCTAAGGAGGATGGAAGAATCAGCGGGGTATTTTGGTTTTTCCTGTAATCCTTGGAGTATCCGCCGTAAATTAGCAGAGATAGAAAGAAAACTTATCAGAACGAGGGAGTATAAAGTCCGCCTTCTCTTGGGAAAATACGGGGATTTAAATGCAGCATACTCGCCCATAGGGGAGGTCCGGGGGGTAAAAAAGGTTGCTATCTCTAAGTATAGGATAAACCCTGCTTCTGTCTTCTTAAGGCATAAGACCACTAATCGCTCTCTTTATGACCGGGAATATTCCCGTTATAAGGCCCGGGGTTATTTCGACGTTATTTTTCTTAATAATAGGCAGGAGGTCTCAGAAGGGGCAATCTCCAATATAGTCATTGAAAGAAGGGGGAGGCTCTATACCCCGCCGTTTTCCTCAGGGTTGCTTCCGGGTATTTTCAGGGGGGATCTTTTAAGGAAGGGGATAGTTAAAGAAAAGATTATGCATTTTTGTGATCTTTTAGAGGCGGATAGGGTTTATTTATGTAATTCTGTCCGGGGGATGGCGCGGGTAGAATTGAAAATTTAATTGACAAATATTATAAATAGTGTATAATTTCTCCAATTGTGGGTGTAAGGAGTGGAAGTCTTGACCGTAAGGAGAAAGAATGATGCGCCTTACGGTTTTTTTATTTGTAGAGGAGGTGAGAAGTAAAGATGGCAAAAGGTAAAGTAAAATGGTTTTCTAACCAAAAGGGTTATGGATTTATTACTCCTGAAGATGGCGCTGATGTATTTGTACATCATACCGCTATCCAGGGTGATGGCTATAAGACTTTAGAAGAGGGCCAAGAGGTGGAGTTTGAGATTGAAAAAGGCCCTAAGGGAGAACAGGCTACGAAGGTAGTCAAGTTATAACTTTAAAGAGCTAAAAAACAGCGGGGCCGGATTAATAATCCGGCCCCGTTTTTTTATTATTAATTAAGTTTTTATGATATAATTTTCATCCATATGAAAAAACGCGTAGTTGTGGCGATGAGCGGCGGAGTAGACTCTTCGGTAGCTGCAGCATTGTTAAGGGATAAGGGCTATGAAGTTATCGGCATTACTATGTGTTTTAACCTCCCCCGCTATAAACGTAAGAAGCCCGGATGCTGCAGCCTTAGCAGTATAGACGATGCCCGCAGGGTAGCCCATAAACTGGGGATAGAACACCATGTTTTGAATATGCTCAAAGACCTGGAAGAATATGTAATCAGTGATTTTTGCTCGGAGTATATCATGGGGAAAACCCCCAACCCCTGCATTGTTTGTAATCAATATATAAAGTTCGGATCGCTTTTAAGAAAGTCTATCTGTCTGGGAGGGGATTTTCTTGCAACCGGGCATTACGCAAGGGTCATAAAGAATGAAGGATTTTACTATATAAATAAGGCAAAAGATTTACTTAAGGACCAGTCCTATTTTTTATATCGCCTGGGGCAGAAAGAATTAAGCTCTGTTATGTTTCCAATCGGAGGATATTCCAAGGAGGAAATAAGAAAATTAGCCAGAAAATTCAAACTTCCGGTTGCGGAGAAAAAAGAGAGCCAGGAGATCTGTTTTCTTCCCCGCGACGATTACCGGGAATTTTTAAGAAAGAGAGTTAAGCGTAAAATAAAAAGCGGTTTTGTTATGGATTTAAACGGCAGGGTTTTAGGAGAGCATAAAGGCATAGCTTATTATACGATAGGCCAGAGGCAGGGCTTGGGTATTGCTGCGGGTTATCCCGCTTATATATTGGAAATAAACCATAAGGATAACAGTATTATAATCGGCCCTAAGAAGCATGTATTCTCCAGGGAGTTTTGGGTAAACAATTTGCATTTTGCAGGCAGGCCCATAAAAAAGAGAGTTGCCCTTAAGGTTAAAATACGCTATAATCATAAAGAAGGCGAAGCAGAACTGATTCCATCCGAGAATAAAATCAGAGTCAAATTCAGAAAAGCGCAGTTTGCCGTAACACCCGGACAGGCGGCGGTATTTTATACCCGTTCTAGAATCTTAGGCGGCGGGAAAATAGAAAAAGTTATGAGGATAAATGACTAAAGAATTAAGCCCTTTAGGGCAGAAGATCAGGGAGCTTAAGAAAAAGCGAAATGCTATAATCCTGGCGCATAATTATCAGCTTCCCGAGGTCCAGGATGTTGCGGATTTCAGGGGAGATTCATTGGAGCTGTCCCGGATTGCCGCTAAAACTGATGCCGAGGTTATTGTATTTTGCGGAGTATATTTTATGGCGGAAACTGCGGCGATACTATCTCCGCAGAAGAA
Organism: Candidatus Omnitrophota bacterium; assembly: GCA_041653055.1. Lineage (GTDB taxonomy): Bacteria > Omnitrophota > Gorgyraeia > Gygaellales > Profunditerraquicolaceae > Sherwoodlollariibacterium. The sequence continues at coordinate 25,137 of JBAZGD010000001.1, read as the reverse complement.
GGTCATTATGCCTGATATTCATTCCGGTTGCCCAATGGCCAATATGCTCAAGGCTTATGAACTCAAGAAGTTAAAAATGGAGCATCCCGATGCAGTGGTGTTGGGGTACGTGAATACTTCCGCTGAGGTAAAGGCAGAGTTGGATTATTGCTGCACTTCTACCAATGCCATAGCCGTGGTTAATGCCTTGAGAGACAGGAAAGAGATAATCTTTGTCCCTGATAAATATTTGGCAGATTTTGTCGCGAAGAAAACCGGAAGAAAAATGATTATTTGGGATGGGTTTTGCCCTACCCATATCAAGATACTTCCTGAAGATGTAAAAAGGGAGAAGAGATTCCATCCTTTTGCCAAGGTAATGGTTCACCCTGAATGCCTTCCGCAGGTAGTTAGTATGGCGGATGCCGTTATTTCTACTTCCCAGATGGCTAAGTTCGCCAAAGAGTCTGAGGCTACCGAGTTTATTGTGGGCACGGAGATAGGCCTGGTCTATCGCCTGAAGAAAGATAATCCTAAGAAAGAGTTTTATCCTGCTTCTGAACGTGCGGTTTGCCCTAATATGAAGCGTACAACAGAAGAGAAGATAATCTCTGTGCTGGAGGAGATGAAGGAAGAGGTAAGGGTACCCGAAGATATACGTATACGGGCTAAAAAGTCAATTGACAGGATGTTAGAGATAGCCTAGTTGAACATACCGATTGTTTATGAAGATGATTGTTTATTGGTAGTAGACAAGCCTAGCGGGCTGCTTACCGTTCCTACCCCTAAGAATGAACAACGTACTTTAACCAGCATATTAGGTTTATACCCTTGCCATCGGCTCGACCGTAATACCTCAGGGCTTATTATTTATGCCAAGACTAAGGCCTTACAGCAAAAGATGGCGGATGAATTTAAGAAAAGAAAGGTTAATAAGGTTTATGTTGCTTTTATTAGTGGTTTGCCTCTTAAGGCAGAGGGGATAATTGAAAATAAGATTGAAGGTATGTTTGCGAAAACTCAGTATAGAGTTGTTGAAAGAAGGAACGGTTTTACGGTTGTTCAGGCAAGGCCATTTACCGGGCGCACTAATCAGATACGGATTCATTTTAAGTCTATCGGGCATCCTATACTTGGGGAAGATAAGTTTGCGTTTCGCAAGGATTTTAAGATAAAGGCTAAAAGGCTTATGCTTCATGCAGGCAGGCTGGAATTTAAACACCCGCTTAGCGATAAGGCCATAGTTATTGATTCGGAAATGCCGCAGGCAATGAAGAATTTTCTAAAAGAGCACGCGGATTAAGGCAGGGAGTTGGCAGGTAATGAATATAACAGATGCAATTATTTTAGGCATTATCGAGGGGGTTACGGAATTCCTTCCTATATCTTCTACCGGGCATCTTATTCTTGCTGCCCGCTGCCTGGGATTGGCCCAGACTGAATTCGTAAAGAGTTTTCAGATTGTTATACAGCTAGGGGCGATTCTTTCGGTGATAGTTTTATACTGGAGAACATTCTTGTCGGGCTTAGGGCTCTATAAGAAACTGCTGGTTGCCTTTATCCCCACTGCAATCGTTGGCTGTATTTTTTATAGGTTTATCAAGGGGTACCTTTTTGATAATAACAAGGTAATTATCTGGGCGCTTTTATTGGGAGGGGTTGCGATTATATTATTTGAGTATTTTTACCGCGAGAAAGACGAGGCAATTAAAGAATTACCTTCAATTTCATATACCCAGGCATTCTTAATCGGGATCTTTCAGTCTTTAGCCGTTATCCCCGGCGTCTCGCGCGCTGCCGCAACTATTGTAGGCGGGCTTATTGCCGGGCTTAGTAGAAAGATAATAGTGGAGTTTTCCTTTTTGCTTGCTGTGCCTACGATGGCTGCCGCTGCGAGCCTGGATCTTTTAAAAAGTGCGAATTCCTTCAGTAAGGGGCAGTTTGCGGTTTTGGTTATGGGGTTCCTTGCCTCTTTTATAGTCGCTTCCTTAGCCATAAAGTTTTTGCTTATCTTTATCAAAAAGCATAATTTTGTGCCTTTTGGCATATATAGAATATTGTTAGCGCTGGTTTTTTGGTTTAAACTTCGTTAGGAGGCTGTAATGAGCGTAATCGTGTTAGGTACGGTTGCCCTGGATGATGTTAAGACTCCCTTTGGCAAGCGCGAGAACCTGCTGGGCGGATCTGCCGCGCACTTTTCTATGTCTGCAAGGCTTTTTACTAAGGTAAGTATTGTGGCAGTTGTGGGAAGAGATTTTCCGCAGAGTAATATAAGCTTTCTAAAAGGCAAGGGTTTGGATTTATCCTCTCTCTCTATACGGGAAGGGAGAACTTTTCATTGGTCCGGAGAATATAAGGGGAATGATCTCAATACTGCTATTACCCTGAAAACAGAATTAGGGGTTTTGTCTTCATTCAGGCCCAGCATCGTTAAGGTCCAGCAGGGGGTGCCTTATTTATTTTTAGCTAATCTTGATCCCGATATACAGCGGCATTTGTTGAAGATTATGCGCCTGCCTAAAATTGTTGCCTTAGACAGCATGAATTACTGGATAGATACTAAGCGCAAGTCTTTACTGAGGCTTTTGAAAGACGTTGATATATATTGCGCAAACGATAAGGAGGCGATGAGCCTTTCCTGCGAAGATAGCCTTATTAAGGCAGCTAAGGCTTTGCATAAGATCGGGCCCAGGATGATATTGATAAAAAAGGGCGAGCACGGCGTCTTGTTTTACAATGGCAGATATTTCTTTTCGCTTCCTGCGTATCCGGCTGAAAGGGTTGTTGATCCTACCGGCGCAGGGGACACCTTTGCCGGAGGATTTATGGGCTATTTAGCTAGGGCAGGCAAGGTTAACGATAAGATAATAAAGGATGCCCTTGCATACGGCACTATAGCGGCATCATTTAATATTGAAGGCTTTGGATTAGAGGTTTCCTCTAAGCTGAAAATGCGCGATATTGATAAAAGGCTGGCCAGTTTTAGGAAGTATGCTTCTTTTTAAAGATGCGAGTTTGTAAAAAGGAGGATTTATGCTTGAGGATACGATATTGAGTGATTATAAAGAGGCGATGAAGGCAAAAGACAGCTTAAAGAGTTCGGTTATAAGTTTTCTGCGGGCAGAACTGATTAATCTGGCAACCGCTAAGAAAAAGAATAAACTGGATGATCCAGAGGTTATTTCGGTGATTAAGAAACAGATCAAGCAGCGCAGGGATTCCATCGAGCAGTTCACCCAGGGCGGGCGCTTGGAGATGGCACAGAAAGAAGAAAAGGAAATGGAGGTATTAAAAAGCTACCTGCCTCCTGAATTATCCGCCGAAGAGATTAAAAAAGCAATAGAAGAGATTGTTGTTTCTCTGGGTGCCGGCGGGATGAAAGATATGGGCAAGGTGATGAAAGAGGTAAATGCAAAGATATCGTCTCAGGCAGACGGAAAGTTAATCAGTGATTTAGTGAGGGAGCGGCTCTCTTCTTAATAGATGTTTTCGTCATTAAGCATAAGAAATTTCCGGGTCTACTGGCTGGGGATGCTGGTATCTTTAATAGGGACCTGGATACAGCAGGTAGCTCAGAGCTGGCTTGTGTTTGAGTTAACTAGTTCGGCCTTTCTCTTGGGTGTAGTAGGTTTTTTAAATTCCATCCCGGTTCTTATCTTATGCCTTTTCGGCGGAGTCTTAGCTGACCGTTTGAATAAAAGAAGCATTCTCATCGCTACCCAAATTGCCTTTATGGTTTTGGCTTTTATTCTGGCTGTTCTTACCCAGCTTAAAATTATTACGCCATTTCAAATAATGACGGTTGCTATATTGAACGGTGTGGTTATGGCCTTTGATGCTCCTGCGCGCCAGTCTATAGTAGTGGAACTTGTGGGTAAAAAACACCTCTTTAACGCTATAGCTTTAAATTCCGTGGCCTTTAACTCCTCACGGATTATCGGCCCGGCATTAGCCGGAATATTGGTAGCTACAATCGGCATGAGCGGGTGTTTTTATATTAACGGGATAAGTTTCTTGGCGGTTATCATTGCCTTATTTTCGGTCAGAATAGTTAAAACCCAGAATAAATTCAGTAACGGCAATACCTTTGAAGATTTGAAAGACGGCTTTATATTCATAAAGAATAACCGGTTGATATTGGCTTTAATCAGTATGGTAGCTGTGGTAAGTTTATTCGGGGTTGCGCATGTAATCCTTATGCCTATATTCGCCAATGATGTTTTAAATGTGGGGATAAAGGGGCTGGGGGTTTTGATGTCTTCGGCGGGGCTCGGGGCTTTAATCGGGTCCTTAATCTTAGCCCGCCTGGGGGATTTTAAATATAAGGGCAGGCTCTTATTATCTTCTGCGATGGTTTTTTCTGTTTCATTAATAATATTTTCGTTATCCAAGACGTATTTATTATCTATCTTTGCTTTAATATTAATAGGATTATCAAGTGTCACTGCCGTGGCCTTAGTAAATACCCTTTTACAGGTTAAGGTTGAGGATAGGTTTAGGGGTAGGGTAATGAGTGTATTTATGCTTATCTTTGCCGGGATGATGCCCTTTGGCAATTTAATCGCCGGAAGCCTTGCTCAAGCTGCGGGGGTTTCTTTCGCGCTTCTTTTTGGAGGGGTAACCTGTGCGGTATTTTTTACGGCAATAAATATTATATATCCTGATATAAAAGATATAAATTAATTTTAGACACTATAATAAATTCTGCGGACTTTTAAACTCTCTTTGACAAAAAAGCAGAGCTTCAGTAACCTAATGTTGTTCGACCAAAACAACAAAAAGGAGGTTACTGATGGAAACGCTCTGCTTCGAAGGCAACTATACCAAAAGATTCGCCAGAGTTAAAGAATTTTCTCAGGAGAAGGTTGAATTTGTCCTGGATAAATTTTTAGGCCAGTTTTGTAACTTATGGCTTGAAGAAGAATATAGCACGCAGTGTGGCGCTAATAGGTATGAGCGGACAGGGGATGAGCGGCGGGATTTTCGTGCCGGACATTATCAGAGAAGAATAATTACCAGCCGGGGAGTAATTAAATTACAGGTTCCCCGCGGGCAGAAAAAACAATATCAATATTCTTTATTCAGGCGTTTTAAACGTAAAACAGAAGATTTTGAGGCTATCGTAATAGAAGCGCTGCTCAAGGGGCATTCATCACGTAAAGCAAGCCAGTTCTTTGCAAAACTATTCGGCCAGAGCACCCTAAGCCATCAGACAGCCGTAAGTACTTTAAGGAAATTTGATTTTAAGCTTCAAAGCTGGAAGGCCAGGCCCTTAAGGGATAACGCGGTTATTTTAGTACTTGATGCCGTTTGGCTTAAGGGAGTAATCCCGTATCTTAAAGGCGCAAAGCCGGTACTCTTTGCTTATGCCATATATCCGGACGGTAGTGAAGAAGTATTAGATTTTGAATTAACCAGAGGCGAATCAGGAAATGCCTGGAATAGTTTTTGTCAGAGGTTGGAGCAGCGCGGACTGCGGAACGTAAAACTTATTGTCAAAGATGACTTGGAGGCGATAGGCCAGGCAACAGCATTTGTATGGCCTAAGGCATTGGATCAGGCTTGCATATTCCATGTAATGCAGAATTTTACCAAGAGGCTTAAAGGCTGCCCTGATAAGCGCAGGATCCTTAATTATGCCAGCTGGCTCTACGAGGCTCAAAGCGAAGAAGAATTCTACCTCTGGGCCCAGAAGTTCAAGAAACGCTGGCTTAAGTACCAGCATCATCCGGCGTTTAAATATTTGTTTAGCAAGTTGGTAGATACAATACGCTACTTTGAATTACCTAAAGAGTTTTGGCCTGCGGCTAAGACAACTAATAGGCTGGAAAGCTTCTTTGGAGAATTAAAGCGCAGGATTAACGCATTTAGAAGATTCCCTAATCCTAACAGTTGTAAGCGCTGGTTGTATGCATTATTGACAGAACGAGAAAAGGCGAATAACAAGGTTACTGAATTCGAAAGTCCGCATAGTTCTTGACATTGTGTAATTTTAATGGCTATTGACTTTCTCAGCGAATTTGTTAAAATTAATATAACAATTAAGGAGGTAGGAAAAATGAAAAAAGGCGCAGTTATTATAACACTATTTGTTTTAGCGGGTTTATTTTACGGTTGCGGCAAGAAGCAGCAGCCGCTGGAAGAGATGCAGCAGCCCATGTCCATGGAAACGCTTGTTACTATGAGTACGACTTCTACTGCTTCGGAACAGGTAAAGGCGCCTGAAGCAAAAACAAGCGTAGCTTCTGTTTTGGGCCCGGTATCTTCATCCGTTTCTAAGCTTGATCCGCTTCCTCCCTCAGGACCTTATAAACCGACGCCAAACGATATTCAGACTGCCCTTAAAAATGCAGGTTTTTATACCGGGGCGATAGACGGCAAGATCGGGCCGAATTCTAAAAAGGCTATCACTGAGTTTCAAAAGAGCAATGATTTGGTGGTGGATGGCAAGGTAGGCCCTAAAACCTGGGCTGTATTAAGCAGATATCTTTCTCCTGTTGCGCAGGATAGCGCTAAGCCGCTTTAAGAGGTCCCTCTGCAAAATTTTCAATAGCAGTATTATAAAGTCCCGACATTTTGTTGGGATTTTATATTTTTGGGTGTTATAATGATATCCATGCATGATTTCCCGCGTGATTTCCTCTTCGGGGCGGCGACCTCCGCCCATCAGGTAGAAGGCAATAATTCGTTGAGCGATTGGTGGGAGTATGAATTAGCCGGTAAGTTAAAATACCGCTCAGGTGATGCCTGCAGGCATTATGATTTATACGAGCAGGATTTTGATTTAGCTAAAGAGCTGAACCATAATTGCCACCGGCTTTCAATTGAATGGAGCCGGATCGAGCCTGAGGAGGGCAGGTTTTCTTCAGAGGAGCTGGGGCATTATAAAAAGGTAATCCTGGCTTTACGCCGGCGCGGATTAACCCCAATAGTTACGCTGCACCATTTTACCAATCCTGGCTGGTTTGTCAGGTTCGGCGGTTGGAGCCTAAGGGAGTCTTCGGATTACTTTTTGCGCTATGTATCTAAGGTTGTAGGGGAATTATCGGAAGAAGTTCAATTCTGGGTTACGATAAACGAGCCCATGGTTTATCTCTATCATTCCTATCTCTTGGGGGTATGGCCTCCCCAGGAGAAGTCATTATCTAAAACCCAAGCGGTGAAAAATAATTTACTTCGGGCGCATATTAATTCTTATCGGCTTATCAGGGCTATATATCAGAAAAAGAATCTGGGTAGGCCCTTGGTTAGCATTGCCCAGAATATGCAGGCCTTTGTGCCTTGCGTACCCACCTTAAGGAATAATATAGCTGTTTACCTAAGGGCTAAGTTTTTTAATCTGGAATTTATAGAAAAATCAATACGTGCCCGCGCCCTGGACTTTATCGGGGTAAATTATTATAGCCGCAGCCTTGTGGAGTTAAAGGGGTGGGGTATTAAGAACTTTGCTATGGATATCTGCGCAGGAAAACACAGCAGTCTTAAAAAAAATTCTTTAGGTTGGGATATTTATCCCGAAGGGTTTTATAATATATTAGTTGCATTAAAGAAATACAATCTTCCGATTTTTATCCTGGAGAACGGTATCTGTACCGAAGATGATTCCTTGCGTTGGTCTTTTATCCGCGACCATTTAAGCAAATTAGGCCAGGCAATGGATTCAGGGGTTAAGGTTTTGGGTTATATTTATTGGTCTTTAATCGATAATTATGAATGGGATAAGGGTTTTGCCCCTAGGTTCGGTTTAATCGAAGTAGATTATAATACCTACCAGCGTAGAGTCAGGGATAGCGCCAGAAGGTTCGCCCAGGTATGCCTTCAAGGGAAAGTTTAGATGATGGAACTTGATGATTTAGACGTAATAATACGCGATTTTCCTTTATTTGCCGGCTTCTCTAAATCAGAGCGCAGGGTGATTAAAAAGTGTGCCAGGCTGGTTTCCTATAAAAAAGGGGATATTATTTATGCCGAAGGCTCTCCCCCCAGCGCTTTCTACTGCCTTATTCTGGGCAGGGTGGTTATTTATGCCCTGGGTGAGGATGGCAAAGAGAATATACTTGAGCATTTGCACCACGGTAAATATTTCGGGGTCATATCCTTGCTTACCAATGAATCGCATTCTGTCACTGCTAAGGCTACTAACGATTCTTCCCTCTTGATTATCGATAAAGAAGACTTTGACTGTATTCTGGCTAAAATACCGCGCTTAGCTATTGATTTAAGCCGCATGCTTTCGCGCAGGCTAAAACGCAAGGATATCCATCAGAAAACAATCTTTGAGAGTACGGTTGTATCAGTTTTTAGTTCTTATTCACAGGCGGGCAAGACTATTTACGCGCTTAATCTAGCCTTGAGCCTAAAAAGGGAGACCCGCAAGTCTGTCATCATATTGGATATTCTTCCCGTCGATAAGAAACACAGTCTTCCTTATAGGTTAGGCATTCAAGAACAAAGGATATTTGATCTATCTAATGATTTTACGGATGGCCAAAGGTTGCCTAAGGACTATATCCTTAAAAGTAAATTTGATATCGATCTTTTATGTTTTTATTATAATCCCGAGGATGAGGCCTGTGTAAGACGGCTGGTAGGAATCTTAAGCGGTTTGGTTAATGATTACCACTATCTTGTTCTTGACCTGCCTTCTTTGATGGACCGTAATATCTTCAGTATACTGAATCAGTCTGATATAATCCATCTTTTAAGCGGGCCTGACGATTTAGATTTAAGAAAAACGCATAATCTTACCCAAAGGTTAATGGATGAGTTTGATTTTCAGGAGAATAAAATAAATATTATAATTAACGAGTATAAGTTATCTAAGATTACGCCTATGGAGCAAAGCCAGATTTTAGGGCGGAATATATTCGCGACACTCCCCAGGATAATATTCGGCGACTTAGACAGGCTAATATTAGACAGCCCTGATTGCGAATATTCAAAGGCAGTGCGCAGGATTGCCCGTTATATAGGGGAATCGATGGTTGGGCTGGTTTTAGGCGTAGGCGTGGGTTATGGCTTTTGCCATATCGGAGTACTAAAGGTTATAGAGCAAGAAAATATTCCTATTGATATTATCGCAGGTTCAAGTATAGGCTCTTTGATTGCCAGCCTTTGGGCAACGGGTAAATCCAGCTCGGAAATACTAGAGATTACCGGTGAGTTTAAGGAGCCTAAGCATATCTGGGGGCTTGTAGACTTAACTATCCCCCAATTAGGCTTTATTAAAGGAAATAAATTGTACAGATTTTTGAAGAAATACCTTGGGGATAAGACTTTTTACGATGTGCGCCTGCCCTTAAAGATTATTGCTAGTGATGTAAAAAGGAAAGAGCCGCGTGTTTTAGATAAAGGTCTTTTAGTTGATGCGGTTATGGCCAGCTGTGCTATGCCAGGGGTATTTAAGCCTTTCAGGTTTAAAGAAGACTTACTTTTTGACGGGGGGGTAATTAACCCTTTGCCCACTGAGCCTCTCTTTAAGATGGGCGTGAAGAAGATCATTGCGGTTAACGTCACCCCTTCGCGGGAAGATATATTACGCCAGTATGACAGGATAAAAGAAGATATGAAGGTTAATCTGGTAAGCGGGCTTAAGAAAAAGAATTGGTTTAACCTGGGAAATTATTTTAAAAATTCCTTCGGAACAAATATACTGGATATTGTCTTTAGCAGCGTCGAGATACTGCAGTCAGAGGTAGCTAAGAAAGAAGCACAATTAGCAGATGTAGTTTTACATCCTGATACTTCAGGGTTATACTGGTTAGAGCTGCATAAGGCAAGAGAATTCGCGAAGCGGGGGGAAGAAGAGGCGCGTAAGAATTTGGATAAAATCTGGCAGGTTATTAATGATTAGGAGGGGGCGATGAAAACGGCAAAATTATTTTTATTTTTCTTGATTTTTTGTTTTCTCAGCGGCTGCTGTGGGCCTAAAGAGGCAGTCAGGGGATTCTTGGGTAAATCTACCAAGGTCTTAGAGGATAAGCGTAAAGAGGCTATGGCCAGGGATTTTAATCTGGATTTCGATACAGCCCGCGGTAAAATAAAGGCAGCGTTAGAAAAAGAGGGCTCTTATGTCTACAGGGAGGATTTATCTTTAAATCTTATCGCTGTTTATGTCTCTGAGACGGATACAACTCCCGTGGGAATATTTTTAACTGCCTTAGATATAGATAATACGAGGGTAGAGATATCCAGCCCTTCTACTTACGGTAAGGAAGTCATCGCCAAGAATATTTTTCAGGCCCTGAAAGGAACCTTAGATGAAAAAAAACAATAACTGCTGCGTCAATGAACTTATTAAAAAATGCCATGCTACCGCCAAACTTAAAGGCTGGTGGGATAACCAGCGTAACGAAGGAGAGCTTATCGCGCTTATGCATTCGGAATTATCCGAGGCACTTGAGGCAATGCGTAATCATTTAGGCCAAAGTGCCGTAGCCGAAGAATTAGCTGATTGCTGCATACGTATTTTTGATTACTGCGGCGCAAGAAAAATAGATTTAGGCAAGGCACTTTTGAAAAAGATGGCGTATAATAAAACCCGTCCGATAAGGCACGGCAAGAAATTTTAGTTTTATTATGATTAAAAAACGAGACAGTTGGGGGTCGCGCCTGGGAATTATTATGGCGGTTGCAGGCTCGGCAATAGGGTTAGGTAATTTTCTGAGATTTCCGGCTAAGGCAGCCGCAAATGGGGGGGGTGCTTTTATGATCCCCTATTTTGTCTCGTTCTTATTGTTAGGGATACCCTTAATGTGGGTGGAATGGACATTAGGGCGCTACGGAGGCGGCTATGAGCATGGGACTGCCCCGGGTATATTCCATAGCCTATGGAGAAAAAACCGCTTTATAAAATATTTCGGAGTTATAGGGATATTCGGGCCGCTGGTTATCTTTATTTACTATATTTATATTGAGTCCTGGACCCTGGCCTATAGTTTCTTTGCCATCTCGGGCAAGTATTCCGGGTTCTCTGATTTAGCGGGGATGAAGGGTTTTCTTTTAGGATTCCAGGGTTTGGAGAAAAATCAGTATTTTAACGGCTTGCAGACAGCGTACCTTTTTTTCTTAGTTACCTTTCTTTTGAATATAGTAGTTATATATTACGGTATAAAAGGGGGGATTGAAAAGCTGTGTAAATTTGCAATGCCCCTTTTATTCATCTTTGCCTTGATTTTAATGTTTAGGGTCTTTACCTTGGGTGCGCCGGATACCCTTAAGCCTGATTGGAATGTTTTAAATGGTTTTGGTTTTCTATGGAATGCAGATTTTTCTGCTTTAAAATCAGCTAAAATCTGGCTTGAGGCAGCAGGGCAGATATTTTTTACTTTAAGCGTAGGGATAGGGGTAATTCTAACCTATGCAAGTTATTTGTCCAAAGGGGATGATATTGTGCTTTCGGGGCTTACTGCTGCGAGTACTAATAGTTTTGCGGAGGTTATACTGGGGGCAAGCATTATTATCCCTGCGGCATTTGTCTTCTTTGGCCCCGTGGATATGCAGTCAATCGCTAATTCAGGAATTTTCAATTTAGGTTTTGTTACGATGCCTTTAGTTTTAAATAAACTGCCCCTATCCGAATTTATGGGGTTTTGCTGGTTTTTCCTTTTGTTTTTGGCGGGGATTACCTCTTCAGTATCCCTGGCGCAGCCGGCAGTAGCTTTCTTAGAAGATGAATTTAATATAACAAGAAAAAAAGCTGCCGCAACCTTTGGCCTTATTGCCTTTTTTCTCTGTCAGCCTGTAATATTCTTTTTGGGGAGGGGGGTGTTAAATGAGTTAGATTTCTGGGGAGGAACATTCTTTTTAGTGGTTTTTGCAACTATAGAAGTTATACTATTTGCCTGGGTCTTTGGAATGGAGCGGGCGTGGGATGAAATACATAAGGGTGCAGACATGCGGGTGCCTAAGATCTATAAGTTTATTATTAAATATGTTACTCCGCTGTTTCTATTTCTTATATTGGGGATGTGGCTTAAGCAGGAATGGCTGCCTATTATTCTAATGAAAGAGGTTGCCTCTGCAGACCGTCCTTTTGTTTTTGGAACGCGTTTAGGGTTGTTGTTTATCTTCCTAATTTTGGCTATTTTGGTTAAAATAGCCTGGAGAAGAAGAGGTAATTTAGGAAAGGGCTTAAATGGAAGTTAGCGGTTGGTTTTTGCTGGTTACATCCTGGGCTCTCATCTTAGGGCTTTTTTTATTTTGTTTGTACAGGATTATATTAAAAAAGGAAATTAAATGAGCCAATTGGCTAATTTGCTCACTATCCTAAGCCTATTTTGTGGCTTCTGCTCGGTATTATTATCTTTAGCCGGGGAATTTACATTTTCCGCTTATGCTATTATTTTATCTGTAGTCCTGGACGGTTTCGACGGGCAGGTGGCGCGCAAAACCCAGGCTTCCAGTGAATTTGGCAAAGAGCTGGATTCTTTGGTGGATGTAGTTTCTTTCGGCATTGCGCCGGTATTCTTGGGGTATATTTTCATTTACCGGAAATTCTATTTTCTGGCAATAGCTGCCCTTTTTATTTATCTTTTGTGCGCGATAATCAGGCTAGCAAGGTATAATATTGCAACAGAGGCTTACCAGGATAATTGTTTTAATGGACTTCCGACTACCGTAAGCGGGGGGATTTTGGCTTCCTTTGTTTTAGTATACAGGCATAAGGATATTCCCGCTCAATCGGTGAACACATCATTTATTTTGCTGGTTTTGATATTGGCATGCCTCATGGTTTCAAGGATTCGCTATTTAAACCTTGACGGGCTGAAGAAGGCGTTGGGGAATATATTAAAACCAGTAATTCTAGCCTTATTTCTTATTTTTTTTCTGGCTTTGTATTTTAATAAGGCGGGTATCCTGTTGTTCTCTATTTTTTTAATCTACTTGATTTTTTCGCCATTTGTGGTAAAAAGGTTAAACAACGTTTAAGGCAAGTTTTCGCCGAGGTAGCTCAGTGGTAGAGCGCGGCCCTGAAAAGGCCGGCGTGGGAAGTTCGATTCTTCTCCTCGGCAATTTATTAAAGCGAGGGGCTTTTGTGGGCCTCTCGCTTTAATCTTTTCCAAAACCAGTACTTTTTTAAGGCAGCAGTGGTATAATATTTTAAGGTGCATTTACCGCCTTTAGTTTTTTTAGCAGCGCCACAGGCAATTAAAAGAACCGCTTTAAAGGCGGTAAAAATAGAAAACAGGAGGGAGCGATGAATAAAAGGATTGCATCATTGGTTTTAATGGTTTTTAGCGCCCTGTTTTTATTCAGTTGTTTTACGGAGTGTTTTGGCTATCGGCAGGTTGAGTTCGATCCTGCGTATTTAAATGGAAGGGTATCTTGCGTGGATTTTGTAGGCTCAACTGTAACTATAAAGTTTACTCATCCGGATGGCGGTAGCGATGAGCTAAGCTTCTCTATCACGCAGCATACAAGGATTAATAAGGATGATCTTATGTTTTCTATCTCAGACCTTAAGGAAGGGGATGAGGTTGTAGTGCAGTATTATGATGACCCGATGTCGTTTACGGCCTTAAAAGCAGCCAGAATAAATATTAAACCTTCTAATTAATAAATTGTTATCTTAAGCTTATAGCAGGCCTGATATGCGCAGAATTGTAACTTCTCTTTTATTAGTGTTCCTGGCCTTGAGCTGGGGATTATTTATACTTCAGGCCAGATTGCAAAAGGATTCCGATAGAAGGGTCGCTAAGCTTGTTTGGGAGGAGATAAATTACCGCAGGGAGATTGAAGATTCAATCAAACAGGGGATTGAAGAGCAGAAGAAGAGCCACGCTTTTGTTATGCAGTTTGATTATGAAAGGCAGATTACGGATCTTATAAGCCGGGAGATATCAAAGTTAAAGGATAAACAGCTTAGCCTGCAAGAAGAGCTTTGGGCGGCCATTTCCAAAGAGGCGCTAAACTACCGGCAGGCCCAGAAGGATTATGAACTTAAACTTTCGGAATATAAAAGGCAATTGGATGGGCAAGGTCTTTTATTAAGTGATTCCATGCTGCAGCTTAAAGATTACGGCGTTAGATTATCGGAAGATAGCGAAACAATCCAGGATTTAGAAAAGAAGATAGATGCTCAGGGTACCTTGATAATGAAGCAGGGAGCGCAGCTGGAGGAAATTGAAAAAGAGCTTAAGTCCGTTCTTGATAAAATGGAAGAAATAAAAACGGGGCTGGAATATTGAGTCCCAGTCCCGTTTTTATTACGTTACGTAAATTTATATTTTGGTAACGTTAGTTGCCTGGTCGCCTTTAGGGCCTTGAGTAACCTCGTATTCTACCCCCTGGCCTTCCTCTAAGGTTTTATAGCCTTCACCAGATAGAGCGCTAAAATGGACAAATACGTCCTTTCCGTCTTCGCCGGTAATAAAGCCATATCCCTTTTGATTTGAGAACCACTTTACTTTACCTTTTGCCATCTTCTACTTTTCACCTCCTCCAATAAAAAAGCCGTAAAGCCCACTTTTAGTGGTATTAGCTTTACGGTTTATTTGTTTCCTGTAAAAAAAATCGTAACTTCTCCTTGCAACGTTGATAACATAAATAGTTTAGCATTATTTTCCGTTTTGTCAAATATTATTCTTGGACTAATCTTGCAAAAGTTGATATAATTACATAAATTCATATGCCGATGTAGCTCAGTTGGTAGAGCAGGACTTTCGTAAAGTCAAGGTCGGTGGTTCGATTCCACTCATCGGCTTTAAGGTTAGAATGTCTAAATTCCGCAAGGTATTAAAAAACCGCAATTTCTTTTTTCTCTGGCTGGGCCAGATTATTTCCCAGCTGGGGGATAGGCTGGGTCAGATGGCCTTAATTGCCTTTGTTTATCTAAGGTCGCCCGGTTCGACTATGGATATGGCCAAGATCCTTTCCTTTACCATAATCCCGGTATTTTTGATCGGCCCGGTTGCCGGTGTTTACGTTGACAGGTGGGACAGGCGAAGGACGATGTATATCTGCGACCTATTGAGGGCGGTTTTAGTTTTTACAATACCCTTCTTCCTCTTTTATTATAAGAGTATTGTCCCTATATATATTATAATCTTTCTGGTTTTTTCTATCGGCAGGTTTTTTGTCCCCGCTAAGCTTTCCATAGTCCCTGATTTAGTTGACAAGAAAGATTTATTAATTGCTAATTCGCTGGTAAATATTACCGGTATGCTTGCCGCCGTGTTGGGTTTTGGTATCAGCGGGGTATTAGTTGAATGGGTGGGGCCTAAAAGCGGGTTTTACCTTAATGCCTTAACTTTTCTTGTATCCGGGCTTCTTATATTCCTTATAGCTAAGAGATCCGGTTCACAAAATATAGATTTCATGGAATTAAGCCGGGAGATAGTGGAGACGATCAGGAAGTCTGTGTTCCAGGAGATTAAAGAGGGGGTTTTGTATTTTATACGTAAAAAAGATATCCGGCTTACCGCAAGCATCATGTTTATACTCTGGTCGGCCCTGGGAGCGGTTTATGTAGTCATGATTGTTTTTGTCCAGGATGTTTTGAAGTCAGCAACTAAGGATTTAGGGCTTCTGGTTATGTTTCTGGGGATAGGCCTATTCACCGGTTCAGTCCTCTATGGACGTTTTGGGCAGCGGTTGAGCCATTATAAGATTATATTTTCTTCGCTGGCATTAAGCGGGGTTATGCTTATTATTTTCACGCTTACAATAAACCGCTACCCATGTTTTCTTGCTGCTGCATCTTTGGCATTTATATTGGGTAATACTATTTCTCCGATTATGATCGCTTCAAATACGATAATACATAAGGCAAGCGATAATGAGATGATGGGAAAGGTATTCAGCTCCCTTGAAATTGTCATGCATTTAGGTTTTCTTCTGTTTATGTTTATAAGCAGTTTATTGGCAGAGAGGTTTTCGCACACCTCAATTCTTATCACTATCGGGTGTATATTTAGTATTGTAGGCATAGCCAATATAATCGTTAAGCGCAGGATTCCATGGTTAGATTAGAAGATAACAAGTTTTATACTGAAGATAAGCCTTTAGAGGCCTTGCCTTTGCCCGCTAAGGTTTATATACCATTATCCCAGCATTTAGGAAAACCCTGCCTTTCTCTTGTAAAGCCGGGTGATTCTGTCTCTTTGGGCCAGAAGATAGGCTCTGTAGAGGCCCATGTTTATTCTCCTGTGCATGCCTCTGTCTCCGGAAAAGTTAAGGCAATAGTTGATTGTCCGCATCCGGTATTAGGCAGGGCTAAGGCGGTTGTTATAGAGGCGGATGACAATTGCGGGCCTCAGAGGATAGATTATTCCCCGCGGGAGGATGTTGGAGAATTAACCGCGGAGGACATAAAAAACATTATTTTTGATTCAGGGGTTGTAGGTATGGGGGGTGCCAGTTTCCCCGCGCATATAAAGTTGAATCCTCCTAAGCCAGTTGAGGCCTTGATTATAAATGGGGCTGAGTGCGAGCCTTACCTGACTGCTGATTACCGTTTGATGCTTGAAAAGACGCAGGAAATCATTAAAGGTATTGAACTGATTGTGAAATGTCTGGGGGTAAAAAAAGTTTTTATCGCCATTGAAGATAATAAGCCTGAAGCTATTAAGGTATTCAGTCGTCAGCCGTCAGCCGTCAGTTTTCAGATAAAAGTCTTAAAATCAAGTTATCCCCAGGGAGGGGAGAAGCAGTTGATTAAGAGTGTATTGAATAAAGAGGTTCCGCGCGGCAAGCTGCCTTTTGATTTAGGCGTGGTCGTGCATAATGTGGCGACGGTATTTGCAATATACCAGTCGGTTTATTTGAATAAGCCGCTTTTTGAGAGGGTAGTTACGGTTACCGGGCCTATACTTGAGAAGCCGAAGAATTTATTAGTCCGCATAGGAACACCGATAAAAGAGTTAATCGCATTTTGTTCGCCGCTTAAGGAAGAGCCGGCTAAGATTATTAACGGCGGGCCGATGATGGGTATTGCCCAATACAGCACTGATGCGCCGGTTATTAAATCTACTAACGGTATATTGTTGCTGGGTAAGAAAGAGGCTGTTTCCTTGCAGGAGGAATATTGTATCAGATGCGGAGCCTGCGTAAGGGAGTGTCCCGTAGGGCTATTGCCCTGCATGATAAATCTGGCTTCTGAAAGATCAATCTGGCAGGAGGCAATAAGCTATGGAGCCCTGGATTGCATAGAATGCGGAGTGTGCAGTTACGTTTGCCCTGCCAACCGCAGGCTGGTACAGTCTATTAAAAGGGCTAAGTTGGAGGCGGCAAGATGATCCTTCGACGCGCTGCGCTTGCTCAGGTTCATGCTGAGCGACTGGAAGGAGTCGAAGCATGATCCTTCGACGCGCTGCGCTTGCTCAGGTTCATGCTGAGCGACTGGAAGGAGTCGAAGCATGAGGGAGATATTGAGGTTTGGTTTTATATTAGGGATTATATGCATTGTAGCAGCAGGATTGCTGGCAGGTGTAGATATTTTAACAAAGCCAAAAATTCTTGCGCAGGAGAAGCTTGAGGAAGAGTTAAGCTTAAGGGCCATTTTCCCTTCGGCGCATCATTTTGATGAAGTGAGGGATGGCGGGGAGGTAATTTATTATAAGGCCCTTGATAATGATGGTAAATTTATAGGCGTTGCCTTTAAGGCCTCCGGGAAAGGGTATGCCGGAGAAATAAAAACACTGGTAGGGATACTTAGCGAGGGGAGGATTACCGCAATTAAGATAATGTCTCAGAATGAGACCCCGGGGTTAGGTTTGCGTATTGCCGATACAAATTTCACCGAACGGTTTAAGGGAAGAAGCGATTTATCCGGGGTTGAGGCAATCACCGGCGCTACGATCTCCTCCAGGGCGGTTATTGATTCGGTAAAGAAGAAGGCAGAAGAGATAATGTTGAAGGTAAGAAATGAGCAATAACCTTTTAGTAAGCGCCTCTCCGCATTTACATAAAAAAGAATCCGTAAAAAGGATTATGTGGCTGGTAACTTTAAGTTTGGTCCCCTCGGGCTTGGCGGGAATTTTTATTTTCGGCCTGGGGGCTTTATGGATTATGGCTTTAGCTGTTGCCGCCTCAGTTATTACGGAGTTTGCCCTGCAAGCGGTTACCAGAAGGAAGATTACGGTCCTTGATGGCAGTGCCGTGCTTACGGGTTTACTCTTGGCTTATAATTTACCCGCGGATGTACCTTTTTGGCTTCCCATAGCGGGTGCAGCCTTCTCTATTGCTATAGGCAAGCAGGTTTTCGGAGGATTAGGCCAGAATATATTCAATCCCGCTTTGGTGGGCCGTGTATTCCTTATGGCCTCCTGGCCGAAATATATGACTACATTTGTAAAGCCTATGAGCTATGACGCAGTTACTTCAGCTACCCCTTTAGCTGCGTTAACCGAAGGCAAGGTATTAGGGAATATTTCATATCTGGATCTTTTTTTAGGAAACCGCCCGGGTTGCATAGGAGAGGTGTGTATATTGGCGTTATTAATCGGTGCGGCATTTCTTTTATTAAGAAAGTACATCTCTTGGCATATCCCATTTTCTTATATATTTACTACCGGATTATTATCCTATATATTCGGAGCGAAGACTTTGTTTGGCGGAGATTGGCTTTCCCATATTTTATCCGGCGGGTTGATATTGGGCGCATTTTTCATGGCCACGGATTATGTGACTTCTCCTTTAACTTATAAGGGCCAGCTTGTATTCGGGATAGGCTGCGGAATAATAACTGTGGTAATCAGATTATGGGGGGGGTACCCTGAAGGGGTTTCTTACGCCATTCTTATTATGAATGCGGCAACCCCTATGATTGATAGGTATACGCGGCCCATAATTTATGGTTCTTAGGGTATAATACTATGAAGAGTCTTATAAGGGAATTTACTAAAGGCATAACCGTACTTAATCCTACATTTGGGTTAATCCTGGGTTTATGCCCTACGCTTGCAGTTTCTACTTCGCTCTTTAATGCTATAGGAATGGGTGTGGCGGCGACATTTGTTTTAGTTTTTTCCAATTTAATAATTTCTGCGTTGCGTAATTTTATACCTGCGAGGATACGCCTTCCTTCCTATATAGTTATTATTGCAACATTTGTTACTGTCTGCGAATTGGGGATAAAGGCTTATTTGCCGGGCTTAAGCAAATCTTTGGGGATTTTTATCCCCTTGATTGTAGTTAATTGTATTATTATGGCCCGCGCAGAGGCTTTTGCCTCCCGTAATCGTATTTTGCCTTCTATTTTTGATGGCCTAGGCATGGGCGTTGGCTTTACCTTGGGTATTTCCATTATTGCCTTTATAAGAGAATTATTGGGCTCGGGAAGTATCGCCGGTATCGGGTTGTTAAAGAGTAATGAGTTTATCCTGGTGATGATTCTTGCCCCGGGGGCATTGCTGACTATGGGGCTTTTAATAGCGCTAAGCAGGTTATTGGGCATAACTAAGAGGTAACGGAGAATAAATGGAGATAAGCAGGATTATTTCAATAGCCATAAGCATGGTCTTTATCAATAATTTTATCCTCTCTAAATTCTTAGGGCTATGCCCTTTTTTAGGGGTATCCCGCAGGACCCAGGCGGCTTTTTCTATGGGCATTGCAGTTATCTTTGTAATGGTTTTTTCCGCCCTGCTGACCTCATTGATATACGTATTCGTCCTGGTACCTTTAAATATAGTATACCTAAGGACAATATTCTTCATACTTATTATTGCTGCTTTTGTTCAGCTAATTGAGATGGTAATACGCAAGAAGTCGCCCGCGTTATATAAGGCATTAGGTATTTACCTCCCCCTTATTACTACAAACTGCGCTGTCCTTGGCGTAGCCATATTGAACATTAATGAATTCTTTGCCCCCGGGACGCCTGTTTATGCGGGCATTCTTTATTCAATTATCCAGGCCTTTTTTGCGGGGATAGGGTTTTGCGTGGCCCTGTTGCTGATGTCGGGTATTCGCGAGAGGCTTGAATTTACCGACACGCCGCCAAGTATGAAGGGGATACCGGTTGCTTTTATTGTCGCCGCAATCATGAGCCTTGCTTTTATGGGCTTCAGCGGGTTTAAACTTTAAACTATGGAAATTCTTTATCCCATAATAGCCTTGGGGAGTTTAGGTATTTTATTCGGCGTAGGCCTTTCTTTGGCTGCCAAGAAGTTTTGCGTATCTTCCGATCCCAGAATAGACAAGATACAGAATAACCTTCCCGGAGCAAACTGCGGCGCCTGCGGAATGGGTGGATGTTCTAGCCTTGCTGAGGCGCTCACGGAGGGTAAGTGCGGCATAGATAAATGTACGGTTGTTAATGAGGATAACAAGATTAAGATCTCACAGATACTGGGAATTGAATTTAAGAAAAGCGCCAGGAAGATTGCTACCCTTCATTGTGGCGCAGGGGTAAGGGTAAAAAATAGGTATGTTTATAGCGGTATAGAAGATTGCGTAGCCGCAAATTTAGTATTAGGCGGACAGAAAAGCTGTATCTACGGATGTTTGGGTTTTGGAACCTGCGCAAGGGTTTGCCCTTTTGGCGCAATTGAGATCTCTGAAGAAGGCCTGCCTGTTATCGATAAGGATAAATGCAGGGGCTGCAATAAATGCGTTGAAGCCTGCCCTAAGAAATTATTCAGCCTCACTCTTGAGACGCATAATGTCTCTGTAGCCTGCAGTTCTAAAGATGTCGGTAAAGATACAAAGTCAATCTGCCCTGTAGGTTGTATCGCATGCGGGCTATGTGAAAAGGCCTGTAAATTTGACGCCATACATGTAGTAGACAATGTCGCGGTAATAGATTATAATAAATGTACTTCTTGCGGGGAATGCGTAAAAGTTTGCCCGATGAAGACAATAAAATCATGAAAAAGAATATCGCTATATTCGCCTCCGGAAGAGGGAGTAATTTTCTTGCCTTGGCCAAAGAGTCGCAAAGAGGCAGGCTTAAGGGCGCTAATCTTGCGCTTTTAGTTTGCGATAATCCTAAGGCATTGGTAATTTCTGCCGCAAATAAGTTAAAGATTAAAACTATTTTGGCCAGTCGTAGCATGTTTCCTGATAAGAAGGCCTTTGAGGATGCGATCATCCGCCATTTGAAGAAAAATAAGATAGAGCTTATTGTATTGGCGGGATTTATGCGTATTTTAAGCGCCAGGTTTGTCTCGCTCTACAAGAACAGGATTATAAATATCCATCCTTCTCTTTTGCCTGCCTTTAAGGGGGCCCATGCCATAAAAGATGCCTTTGATTACGGTATAAAGGTTACCGGTGTTACCGTGCATTTTGTGGATGATAAGATGGACCATGGCCCGATAATCTTACAAAAGGAGGTAAGGGCTTTAGAGGGCGAGGCCTTATCTTCGCTGGAAGAGAAAATCCATAAAGTAGAACACAGCATTTATCCTGAAGCTGTAAGCCTGTTTATGAAGGGTAAATTAAGGGTAAGGGGCAGGAAGGTGTTAATTGCTACTCGCTAAATCCGGTAAGCGCAGCGGCTTGGTTGAATATAATTTTCTTTCCCGTCAGCAGGTTATCTATCTCTAAAACTGAGAAATCCTTAAATCCGTAGATATTGAGTGTATGGCGTATAATCTTCAATATCTCTTTGTCTATATCCGCGTTCTTCTCTGCCTCGGGCTTCTGGAATTTAAGCCTTATCCTGTATTGTATCTGCTGTAGAATAAAGTTTTCAAATAAGATTTCATTGTATTGTATGGAATCCCCGTCCATATCGCCTATTATGTCCGGTGATATGTCGGTTTCTTGAATGGCGCGATGCTGGTATTCTCCCCAGGAGATGATCCCGTAAGAAACCTTTTTAAAGTCCAGATAATAAAAGGTTTCTTTAATTAAAAAGCCGTTTTTTGTATCGGCAATAATGATTGAAAAGAATTTAGGGCTGTTTTGTTCCGCTCCCTCCATGCTGAATATCACTCGTCGCAGGACCTTCCAGACGTTGTTTATTTTCTCAAACGCCGTTTTGTTGTATTTCATATCTTGAGATTTTTCTTCCTCAGGGATAGGCTTTATGAGGTATCGTGCCGTGAGCGTTCCTCTTCTTATCTCTGTACGGTTTTCTTGGAGAAGAAAGCGTTCGATAATTTTCTGAGGCTTATCGGACTTTTCAAGGATCCCTTCAGGTATGGGAAGGTAAATCCAAAGGGTAGAGCCCATAAGGCGGACTTTAACATCAATACCGTATTCTTCTTTAGAGATATCTTCTATAGCCCGGTCAATTCTTTCCTTAGGGTAGGTAGGGCAGGTAGAAGATGTGCATCCGGATAAAATACCGGAGAATAATATTATATTAAAGAGAAGGCCGTACTTTGCCAAAACTCTTAAAAATTGCTTCAATTTCGTCATAATTAAGTTCTTCTTTGGCAAGCAGTTCTTGGGCTAACTTGTCCATGAGCGGCTCTTCTTTTTTTAATAGCTCCGTCACTTCGTTAAGGCAGGTATGCAATATATGCTGCACGTCTTTATCTAGCGTTGATTTCATCTCCTCCGAAATATTGCCGCTTATTTCCCAGTTACCCAGTAAGCCGGATTTACCCATGCCGCAAGTCCAGACCATCTGGTGGGCATAGTACATTGCAGTTGAGAAATCCTGGTATACTCCGTTAGTGGTGGCGTTGTATTTTATCTTTTCAGCGGCGAATGACCCCAGGCATACCTTGATTTGGCTTAGTAATTTATTCGAGTCTTTAATAAGGGTATCTTCTCTTTCCGGGGTCCAGGTGGCTCCTCCGGTTGGGCCGCGCGGGGTTATAGTAACCTTAAAGACATCCTGGGTGGGAGCGAAAAAGTAAGTAGTTATGGCATGCCCGGCTTCGTGGTAGGCTGTTTGGAGTTTTTCCTTGTCGCTCAGTTTTATCCTGCGCTTGATACCTAAGGCTATCCTCTCCCTGGCTTCGTCAATCTCTCTCATGGATATAGCCTGTTTATTGTTGCGCACCGTTATTAATGCCGCCTCCCGGACTATATTAGCTATATCCGCGGGGCTTTGGCCTACGGTTATACGCGCCAGCCGCTCAATCTTTATATCCTGAGGGTTGTACTTTACGTTGCTTAAATAATAAGAAAAAAGCTTTTGGCGATCGTCGAGATTGGGCTTATCTACGTATATTTTACGGTCAAACCTGCCCGGCCTAAGAAGCGCTTCATCCAGGACTCTTTCTTGTGCGTTGGTTGCTCCGATAAGAATGATGTTGTAATCTTTTTCTTTTAGCCCGTCCATCTCAACCAAGAGCTGGTTTAAGGTGGTATTATGCTCCGTGGTCCCCCCAAACCCTCTGTCCATGGACCGTTGTGCGCCTACGGCGTCGATTTCATCGATAAAGATTATGCATCCGCCTTCTAATTCTGCTAATTGCTGGGCGCGTTTGAAAAGAGAGCGGATTCTCCCTGCACCTACGCCCACAAACATCTCCACAAATTCAGAACCCGACATTGAGATAAAGGGTAGCCTGGTTTCGGTGGCGATAGCTTTAGCTAAATAAGTCTTCCCGCATCCCGGAGGGCCTAACATAAGTATGCCTCTTAATATTTTTCCTCCGATGCTTTGCAGCTGAGCGCGGTCTTTAATAAGTTTTACTACTTCTAACGCCTCTTCTTTTGCCTCGTCCATTCCTATGACATCTTTCCATGTGATGCCGATACTCCCGCCGTCTATTGATTTTTTTCCTGTCTTGGTGAAGGATTGAGCCCCGCGTTTCATGAATAGCCAGTACCACATAAAGGTATATACTACGCCGAAAATAAGGGCCATTATTACCTGAAGGTAGAGCTGCAGGGGGATCATCGCCATTTGCGACTGCCTTAGGTAGGATTCTGCCTCGTTCCAGGCCTTGATTCCTTTTATAAGCAGTATTATCAGCGATATGGCAAGTGCTAAAAGCACCAGAATTACTACAATTTTTACCCAATGCAGTTTTAAATGAAATTTAATTTTTTTCCAGGTCATGGATTCTCCTTAGGGTATTATCTAAAGATATTAATAATGATTTAAGCTAAGATAACACAAGCATTAAGGTTAGTCAATCTATTTTGAGGCAAAAAGGCCTTTATTTTCCTTGACGCCATAAGCGGGGTATGTATAATATAACTTCCCGTTATAAAACCAATCAAAATATAAGGAGGGTGCAATGGCAAAGATCAACAAGGTATTAGCCCGAGAAATACTCGACTCCCGAGGTAACCCCACGGTAGAGGTCGATTTGATTTTAGATAATGGCATTTTAGGCCGGGCCGCTGTGCCTTCTGGCGCATCAACCGGAGATAATGAGGCTTTAGAGTTAAGGGATGGGGATAAAAAGCGTTATCTGGGTAAGGGCGTGCTTAAGGCAGTGGATAATGTTAATACCGTAATTGCCTCAAAGATAAAGGGTTTAGCCCCTGATTTTAATAAGATTGACGAGCTGCTTATCAATTTGGACGGTACGGAAAACAAGGGAAACCTCGGGGCTAATGCAATTTTAGGAGTCTCTATGGCCTGTGCCAAGGCTGCGGCAATATCCAATAAAGAGCCTTTGTATAAATTCCTGGGCGGATCTGAGGCTAACCTGCTTCCGGTGCCCTTAATGAATATTCTAAATGGCGGAATGCATGCGGATAATAATTTGGATATACAAGAGTTTATGATTATGCCAAAGGGAGCATCTAGTTTCCGTGAGGCCCTGAGGATGGCTTGCGAAGTATTCCATAATTTAAAATCCCTGCTTAAATCCAAGAAGCTATCTACTTCGGTCGGAGATGAAGGTGGTTTTGCTCCTAACCTTTCTTCTAACCGCGAGGCCTTGGATTTAATTATGCAGGCAATAGAACAGGCTGGTTATAAACCGGGGAAAGATGTTTTCTTGGCTTTAGATTGCGCGGCAAGCTCATTTTGTAAAGATAACCGGTATAATTTTGAAGGGGCGCAAAAGAGTTCGCTGGATTTAATTAAAATATACGGCCAATGGCAGAATAAATACCCGATTCTTTCTATTGAAGACGGCCTCTCTGAGCACGATTGGTCCGGATGGCAGGAGATGACTTCTGCGCTTGGCTCAAAAATGCAGCTTGTAGGAGATGACATCTTTGTTACTAACCCTAAGATCTTTAAAAAGGGCATTGCAGAAAAAATCGGAAATGCCATATTGATAAAAGTAAACCAGATCGGTTCGCTCTCTGAGACAATAGAGGCGGTAAATATCGCTAAAGAGAATAATT